>NZ_JAODNI010000123.1 GCF_025465255.1 Pseudonocardia sp. | reverse complement strand
GATCCAGGACTCACCGGCGACCAGGACGCGCAGCGGGGCGGACCCGTTCGTCGAGGTGCTCACAGGATCCGGTCCCCCACGTGCGCGGGCAGCGTCCGGGTCTCGGGCATGGCGATCACGTTGATCTCGCGCATGTCCCAGCCGATCATCTTGTCCGGCACGAGCTCGTAGTAGCTACGGCCCGCGACCTCGCCGAACTCGAGGTACTTCTCGGCGTAGGGGTGCCCGACATGGAAGTACTTGTCGAACACCAGCTGGGCGAGGGTCTCGACGAGGGACTCGTCGGCCACCTTCTGCATCGACCCGGTGATCCGGACGCCGCTGACGGTGGCGTACTCCTCCCCCTGGTCGACCAGGGCCGAGAGGGGACGTCCGGCGACGAAGTTCGCGGCGTGCCGGGAGGCGGCGTCGATCGGGATGTAGACCTTCTTGTCGTGCACGACCAGCCACAGCGGGGACAGGTAGATCGACCCGTCCTCGTTGGCCGTCGCCACCCGGATGGTCTTCGCCCGCGCCAGGTACGCCCAGCGCTTGTCGCCCCGCAGCGGCTGCCAGGTGCTCGCGGTCACGGCCATGATCAGCTCCCTTCCGTGACGCGGAGCGCCTTGAGCTCGCGGCTGTAGTCCGGTGCGTCGGCGACGCCGACCTTCGGGGACGGACCGGAGGTCCAGAAGAACTTGAAGGGCACCCCGGTGCACTCGAGCGTGTACTTGTAGCCGGCGGGCAGGTAGATGTGCTCGCCCTCGGCGGCCTCGAGGACGATCGTGCGCCCCGCGGCGTCCTCCACCTTGAGGTGGATCCTGCCTTCGAGGACGTAGTGCGTCTCGTCGAAGTCCGCCTGGTCCCAGTGGTACGGCAGGTGGTCCGGCTCGCCGTAGCAGTACCCGTGCCGGAAGTAGCGGGCGTCGTCCCGCTCCTGCGACAGGAAGATGTTGGTCTTGATGCCGGTGTTGAACTGCAGCGTCGGCATCTTGTCGATCTCGTCGGGCACGATCACCCGAGGGAAGCGACGCGCATTGCGCGCCGCCGGGTCGTACTCGGTCACGGTCGTCTCCCCTTCCAGTGGTGGTGTAAACGGTTCCACTGACAGCCCTAGTGAACGGGAACTGCCAGCAGGAGGTGGGGTGGATTCGTTTCTAGCTTTCCCGAGACCGATCGACCGGTCAAGACCTTCGATCGCGAGCTTCCCTCGACGTCGAGGTGCCGACGCCTGGTGGACCTCGGGGGTTTTGCCGTAGCGGGTGACGAGGGCAACCCTGCCAGGTCGCGGCGGCGATGTAAACGTATATGGCCGAACTTCTTCCAAGCCCTTACATGATCGACCTTGTGGCCATCTGACCTGGCTTGACGCCTGCGGAACGAAGCTCCTAGCCTCACTCGAAAGGTTTATGTCAAAGAAGGAGCACGGGCATGCAGAGCCCCGCCACGGCCCTCGGGCCGCTCAAGGTCCTCGACTTCTCACGCGTGCTGGCCGGGCCCTTCGCCACCATGCTGCTCGCCGACCTGGGCGCCACGGTGACCAAGGTCGAGCGGCCCGGGACGGGCGACGACACCAGGGTCTGGGGGCCGCCCTACGACGACGCCGGCGAGGCGACCTACTTCCAGTCGGTCAACCGCAACAAGACCAGCATCGCGCTCGACCTCTCCGATCCCGGCGACCTGGCGATCGCCCGGGCCGAGGCGCTGTCGGCGGACGTGGTGGTGGAGAACTTCCGCCCCGGCGTGATGGACCGGCTCGGCCTCGGGCCGGCCGACCTGTGTGCGGCCAACCCCGGGCTCGTGTACTGCTCGATCACCGGGTTCGGCTCGGGCGGCGGGGCCGCGCTGCCCGGGTACGACCTCCTCATCCAGGCGGTCGGCGGACTGATGAGCATCACCGGCGATCCGGCGGGTGAACCGCAGAAGGTCGGCGTGGCCCTCGTCGACGTCCTCGCCGGCCTCTTCGCGAGCGTCGGAATCCTCGCCGCCCTGCGCCACCGCGAGACCAGCGGCACCGGCCAACGGATCGAGGTCGACCTGCTCTCCAGCCTGCTCGCCGCCCTCGCCAACCAGGGCGCCGCCTTCACCGCGGGGGGCGTCGTCCCGGCCCGCCTCGGGAACAGGCATCCGAGCATCGCGCCCTACGAGCTCCTGCCCTGCGCGGACCGCGAGCTCGCGCTTGCCGTCGGCAACGACCGCCAGTTCGCGGCCCTCTGCGCCGTGCTCGGACAGCCCACACTGGCGGACGAGCCCGCCTACGCCACGAACCCGGAGCGGGTGCGCAACCGGGACCGGCTCCGCACCGTCCTCGAGGAGCTCCTGGCGAAGCGTCCCGCGGCCGACTGGGCCGCGGACCTGAGCGCCGCCGGGGTCCCGGCGGGGGTGGTCAACGACGTCGCCGGGGCCTTCGCGCTGGCGACGCAGCTCGGGCTGGACCCGGTCGTCGAGGTTCCCCGGGCCGACGGGACGCCGGTCAGGCTCACCCGGAACCCGATCACCCTCTCGGCGACCCCCGCCCGCTACGAGACGGCACCGCCCCGGCTACCGGAGCGGGAGCAGCGGTAGCCGGGGCGGAGGTCGGACGGCCCGCGGGTGCAGCGCACTCGTGGGCCGGCCGATCCGGGGGCGGCGTGACGCGGTCGCCCGGCCACGCCACCCCCGGTCGGGATCAGCTGCCGAAGCCGAAGATGGTCTTGATCTCCAGGAACTCCTTCAGCCCGAAGTCCGCGTACTCGCGCCCGTTGCCGGACTGCTTGTAACCGCCGAAGGCGCCGGCGAAGTCCAGCCCGTTGCCGTTGACGTGCACCATCCCGGTCCGCAGGCGCCGCGCGACCGAACGGGCCCGCTCGACGTCGGCCGAGGAGACGAAGCCGGACAGGCCGTAGACGGTGTCGTTCGCAAGGCGGACGGCCTCGTCGTCGTCGGAGTAGGCGGTCAGCGTGATGACCGGCCCGAAGATCTCCTCCTTCCAGATCTCCATCTCGTTCGTGACGCCGGTGAGGATGGTCGGGCGGACGAAGTACCCGCTGTCGAGGCCCTCCGGCCGGCCGAGGCCGCCGGCGACGAGCGTGGCGCCCTGGTCGAGTGCGCTCTGGATCAGACGCTGCACCTTGTCGTAGGCGGCCTGCGAGATCAGCGGGCCGATCGCCACGCCCTCGTCCTCGGGGTGGCCCACCACGATCGCCTCGGCCGCCTTCTTCGCGATCTCCTCGGCCTCGGAGAGCCGGGACTGCGGCACGAGCCAGCGGGAGCCGGCGTTGCAGGACTGACCGGAGTTGGCGCAGACGTCTCCCATGTCCCGCGGGATGGCGGTGGCCAGGTCCACGTCGTCGAGCAGGACGTTGGCGGACTTGCCGCCGAGCTCCTGCGCGACCCGCTTGACGGTCGGGGCCGCACTCCTGGCGACCTCGACGCCGGCCCGGGTCGACCCGGTGAACGACACCATGTCGACGTCGGGGTGCGAGGTCAGCGCCGTGCCGACGCCTGCGCCGTCGCCGTGCACCAGGTTGAAGACGCCCGCCGGGACACCGGCCTCGTGCAGCACCTCCGCGATGATCACGGCATTGAGCGGCGCCAGCTCCGAGGGCTTGAGCACGACGGTGCAGCCGGCGGCCAGCGCGGGCGCGATCTTGGCCGCGATGAGGAGCGGAGGCCAGTTCCACGGGGTGATCAGGCCGCAGACGCCGATCGCCTCGTACCGGATCCGCGTGGTGCCGCGGTCCTCGTCGAACTGGAAGTTCTTCAGCGCGTCCAGGGCCGAGGCGAACTGCCCCAGGCCCGCGCCGACCTGCGCGCTGTTCGCGAGCGCGGCCGGGGCGCCGAGCTCGGCCATGAGCGTGCGGGCGAGGTCCTCACCGCGGGTCTGGTAGACCTCGATGATCCGCTCGAGCAACGCGATCCGCTCCGCCACCGAGGTGGTGGAGAAGGTCTCGAAGGCGGCGCGCGCCGCCTTCACCGCACGGTCGACGTCCTCCGCGCCGCCGAGCGCGACCGTCGCGATCGGCTTCTCGGTCGACGGGTCGAGGACATCCATGGTCCCCGACGTCGTGGGCTCCACCCACTCGCCGTTGATGTAGAAACGATCTGCGTCGCGCATCATTTTCTCCTCGATCAGGCGCTTCCACGTCGACTGTCACCGCCCACACAAGCAAGCAGTGGTTCAGCGAGAGGGGCGGGGTGACGTGCAGTGATTCGCAACAGCCCGTGGCGGGGACATGCTTCGGCGCAATCGCCGCACTGCGAACTAGAAACGATTCTAGGATCGTAGCGGCAGGCGGATCATCGGTCAAGTCGGGTTCGGGTGCCCGACCGGGTGTCGACGAGTTCGTGTCGCCTGTCCTCGAACGGCAGCGGGCCCGCCTACCCTCTCCGCTGCAGCGCCTCCACCATTCCGTGCAGGTGGGCCACCGCGAGCTCGATGTCGTAGTACTTGCGCTGCCCCGCGCGGGACTCGGCGGCCAGCAGGCCGCAGCGGTGGACCTTCTCGAAGTCGCCGTACGGGAACTTGTAGCGGCCCTTCCGCTCCGGATCCTCGTCGTCGTCGATCCCGAGGTGCCACTTGGCGTACTCGCCGATGCCGTGCCGGTCGATGAAGTCGTTCTCCTGCTGCGCCGACGGCCGGTGCTCGCTCCACGCGTCCCGGTCGTCGCCGACGTACTCGCCCGCCATGATCAGTTCGCGCGCGTGGTCGAACGCCCTCTCGTTCCGTTTCACCGTCATGGTTCCTCCGTCTCCTGTGGGACCGTCCGGAGGTGGCCGAGGAACCAGTCCCGCGCCAGGGCGGCCACCTGCTCCAGCGCCCCGCGCTCCTCGAACAGGTGCGTCGCGTCCGGAACGATCGTCAGCCGGGTCTCCCCGCCCAGCTGCTGCATGGCCTTCCGGTTGAGCTCGACGACGACGGGGTCGCGTTCTCCGACGATCAACAACGTGGGCTGATGCACCTCGGGGAGGTGTGCGCCCGCGAGGTCGGGTCGGCCGCCGCGGGAGACCACGGCCTGCACGACGGCCGGCCGGTTCGCGGCGGCGATCAGCGCGGCCGCGGCGCCGGTGCTCGCCCCGAACAGGCCGACCCCCAGACCCGCGGTGGGGTCGCTGTGGGCCGCCCAGTCGGTCAGCGCCGTGACCCGCCCGCCGAGCAGGTCGATGTCGAACCGCAACGCCGCAGTTCGCAGGTCGACCCGCTCCTCGTCCCGCGTGAGCAGGTCGGCCAGCACGGTGATCAGGCCGGCGCGGTTGAGCTCGTCGGCGACGTACCGGTTCCGTGAGCTGTGCCGCCCGCTGCCGCTGCCGTGGGCGAACAGCACCGTGCCGCGCGGGGACTCCCGCGGCACGCCGAGGTCGGCCTCCAACACCACGCCGGCGGCGGGGATCTGCAGGCTCCGGTGGAGGGCGCCCGGGGCGTTCACGCTGTCGCCGTCGCCGGATCGGTCAGACCGCGAACGGGTAGGTCTCCGGGACCTCGCCCGTCTCCCAGAGGCCCGTCCGCTCGAGGGGTTCGAGGGCGCGGGTGTCGTCGATGTGGATCACGGCGTCGAACTGGTCCGCCACCCGGGCCTGGAAGTAGTGGCTCTGCCGCTCGGTGTCCGGCCGGTAGATGACGCCGATCGCGCGTTCCAGGTGGGCCGCGCGAAGCCGCTCGGCCACCCGCCCGCCCCGGACGAAGGGGAGCATGAACTCCTTCTGGCCGACCTGGTGGAACAACTCTTCGACGCTGCCGGGCAAGGCCGGCCGGACCCACTTGCGCTGCGCCTCCCCGCCCCAGTCGTCGGCGGCGGTGACGGTCCCGGTGTAGGTGGTGAAGCCGAGGTTGCGGCAGCGGTCGGGGTGGCGTTCGCGCACGAGCTGCCCCACGTTCAGCTCGCCCCGGGCCCCCATCTCGGTCGCGCGGGCGTCGCCGAGGTGGGAGTTGTGCTCCCACACGACGATCTTGGCCGGCTCACCGAGCTGCCCGCTCAGATGGGCCTGCACCGCGTCGAGGGTGTCGACCATGTGCCGGTCCCGCAGGTTCCACGACAGGGCGCGGCCGTTGAACATCGACCGGTAGTACTCCGCGGAGTTGCGGACGACCAGGGCGTTCTGTTCGGCGTAGAAGACCTCGTCCTCGGCCAGCAACCCGTCGCGCCGGGCGTACTCCGGGGCCATCCGCTGCAGTTCGGTCAGCTGCTCGACGACCTCCTGCTCGCACGTCTCGCCGGCGCCCATCGCGGCGGCGAGGCCGTAGGTCTGGCCGTCGTCCGTGCCGTAGTGGTCGAAGCAGGAGTAGCGCTCGCGGGCCCGCCGGCCGGCCGCCGGATCGACGCGGTCGAGGTAGGTGATGACCTCGTCGATGGAGCTGTGGAGGCTGTAGAGGTCGAGCCCGTAGAAGCCGGCCTTGCGCCGTTCGTCGCCGACGCGGTCGTTGCGCTCCCGCAGCCAGCCGACGAACTCGAGGACGGCGGCGTTGCGCCACATCCAGGTGGGGAAGCGCTGGAAGCCGCGCAGCGCCTCCTCGGCGTCGGCGTCGTCACCGCGGCCACGGACGTAGCGGTTCACCCGGTAGGCGTCCGGCCAGTCGGCCTCCGCCGCGACGGCGCAGAACCCCTTCTCCTCGATGAGCCGGCGCGTCATGGCGGCGCGCGCGGCGTAGAAGTCGGCGGTGCCGTGCGACGCCTCGCCGATCAGCACGAACTCCGCGTCGCCGACGAGGTCGAACAGCGCCTCGTCGGACGGCACGCCGGACTCCGTCGGGATCGCGGCCGAGCGGATGACGTCGGTGTCGCTGAGGGTCCGGTCGTCCGTGCGTGCGGGAACCGAGGTCGCCGCGGCGCGCAGCAGGTCACGGACCTCCTCGTCGGTGGTCTGGCCGAAGTCCCAGTACGACGCCCCGACCGCGAGGAAGGGCGACGGGGTGGTCGCGCAGACGACCTCGTCGACGACCGCCTCGAGCTCCTGGCAGGTCGACTTCGGCGCCGCCGGCACCGCCACGACGATCCGCGCAGGCTGGTAGTCGCGCAGCGCGGTGATCGCCGCATGCATGCTCGCGCCCGTCGCGAGGCCGTCGTCGACGAGGATGACCGTCTTGCCGGTGAGGTCCGGCATCGGCCGCCCCTCCCGGTAGGCCTGCTCCCGGCGCAGGAGCTCGCGCCCCTCCTCCTCGGCCACCCGCTGGATCACGTCAGGGGTGATGCCCAGCCCGCGCACCACGTCGTCGTTGACCACGACCACGCCGCCACTGGCGATCGCGCCCATCGCCAGCTCCTCGCGGCCGGGCACGCCCAGCTTGCGCACCACGAAGACGTCCAGCGGCGCCTCCAGGGCCCGCGCCACCTCGTAGGCCACCGGTACCCCGCCCCGGGGCAGCCCCAGGACCACCACGTCCGGCCGGCCCCGGTAGTGGTCGAGCAGGCGGGCCAGGGTACGTCCGGCGTCCTGGCGGTCACGGAAGACTCGATCCGACATCGCTCCTCCTGAGGCTTGTCGCGACGTCCGGGAGCAGGCGATCGCGGTCCGCCGGGCCCGGACCTCCCTCCCCGGCTCGTCCGCCCTGTCTCGGCGGCACCCGCGACTGTGCCCGAACGAGGACCGGGCGGTCGTCGGCCCCCCGGTGCCAGATCCCTCCGCCCGGTCGTCCTCGCGGAGCAGGTGCCGTGCGGCACGGGAAGCGCCGGCCGCTCGAGCGGGCGGTGGACCCTAGGCAGGCCGGTCGACCCGTTCCACGCGGGCCCGCAACCGCCCCTCCGGCGCCGTCCACGTGATCTCGTCCCCCGGCTGCGCCCCGAGCAACGCCCGCCCGAGGGGACTCTCGGGCGTGACGACCGGGACGTCCTCGTCGGGGAAGCGGGTGACCTGCACGGACTCGGAGGAGCCGTCGGGAAACCGGAGCTTCACCGTGCTGTAGAGCCCGACCCGCTCGGACGTGTCCTCGCCGGGCCGGCCCGCCTCCCAGAGGTAGTGCGCGACGTCGCGGATGCGGCGGTCTATCCAGTCGATCTCGTCGCGGCGCTCGGTGGTCTCGCCCCGCTCGCCGAAGTCGTGCGGAGGGTGGTCGTCGGCCACGAGGCTCTCCTCCAGCTCGCGCCGACGGGTCCGCAACAGCCCCAGCTCCTCCAGCAGAGCGTGGCGCTCGTCGTGCGCGGCCGCCGTCATGCCCCACGGTCGCACACGGCTCCGGCCGCGGCGTCCGGCCCGGGAGGACGGACTTGCCCCCCACCCTTGGCCCCAGCGGGCGGAGGACGCGAGCCTCGGTGATCGATCACCGGAGAGGCGCCGCCGGTGGGCACGACCGCACGGTCCCCGGGCGGACGCAGACCACGGTCCCCGGGCGGACGCAGACCGCCGCGCCTGCCGTGGCCCCGGCCACGAGCCTCGTCGGCCTGCCCACCGGGGTCGTGGCGTCGTACTCCTGGTTGCTGCGCTCGCCGTACGGCTGCGCAGCAGGGCCCGGAGGTGACCCCCGAACCGAGGCGGCCGCGCCTCCGGTGCGGGCACGGCACCTGTGCCTGACCGACGCGGTCAGGCGGGGGTGGTCTCCGGTTCGCGCAGCCGCGGGTCCGGGTGCTCGCCCTCGGTCTGCAGCCGGTACTCGCGGCCGAAGCGGGCGCGGTGCTCGTCGATGACCTGCTCGCTGGGCGGCTGTTCGCCGCGGTGGATCTGCTGCTGCATGCGTTCGAAGCGTTCGTGCGACTCGCGGACGTAGCCGGCGCCGAGGGTGGTCAGGTCGATCTGGGTGTCGAGCAACTGGCGCAGGTAGGCCTTGTTCGGTTCGAACACCATCGTCTCCGGGATCTCCGGGGGCAGGATCTCCTCCGGGTCACGCCGGTCGTGGCGGCGCATCTGCTCGGCGGCCAGGCGCAGGTGCTCGATCTCCATGGCCAGGTGCAGTTCCCAGATCGCCTTGATCCGGCGTTCGGGTTCCTGCTGCATGAACGAGTAGTAGAGGTAGCACTCGTTGTACTCGTGCAGGACCAGCCTCTCCCACCAGGTCTCGTCGGGGTCCATCAACGACTCGTAGTGGGTGACGTGCTCCTCCTCGATGAGGGCGATCTCCTGGTAGAGCTGGCGGGCGATGGGCTCCATGTAGAGCGGGCCGACGTTCATGTACAGGTTCATCACCTGCTGCTCGGCCGCGACGAGGGTCAGGGTGTGCAGCTTGGAGCGCGGGTCGGCGGTGGCCTTGTCGTAGGGATCGCGCACGTTGTCGACGGGGTGGCGGTGCTCCCACGCGGTGGGGCGTCCGGGCATGACCTCGGTCAGCCCGTCGACGAGCTTCTCCGCCTGGCGGTGCTCGATCATCTCGTAGAGGTTGGCGTAGCGGTAGAGGTGGTCGAAGTCCTCCAGCACCGCGAACTCGTAGGACTGCTTGAGGTACGGGTCGGGCTCGTGCCGGGCCAGCCAGGCGGTGAGGTCGACGGCCTGCTGCTCGTAGGAGATCGTCGTCTCCAGCACCGACGCGGTGCCCGGCAGCAGCCAGTTGACCACCTTCTGCTGCTGCTGCTCGATGTAGCGGGTGTGCGCCAGGTGCTCCCGGACCGCGCGGTCGGTGCAGAACCGGCTGAAGTGGTGGCCGAAGAAGACGCTCTCCACCTCGATCGCGTTCATCGTGATGATCCGGCACTTGGTGTAGGGGTGGGTGGCGTCCGGATCGACCGGGGCGACGCCCAGCTCACGCCAGTCCCGGATCTGGTCGTCGAGGGGGATGCCCTTCTCAGCGAGCGGGTTGAAGCTCATTTCGCCGTCCTCGTGCTCGGATTCGGATCAGGGGGCGTCGGCGTTCGCCCGGCGCATGGCGTCGCGGACCCTGTCCACGACCGCGGCGACGGGTCCGGCGACGAGGTTCTCGGTCGGCGTGTTGATGCCGGGATGGGGGTGCGTGGGTGCCACCGCCTCGGCGGCCTTCAGCGCGGTCGCCAGCCGGGTCCGCGTCGCCGCGTCCGTGCTCTCGCGGAGCTTGACGAACTCGTAGCGCTCCTCGGCCCGGGCATGGGTGAGCACGGCCAGGCGCAGGTCGTCGAGCAGGGGCAGGAAGTCGGGGGCGCCGGGATCGAGCGACTCCAGCCGGCTGAGCATCTCCTTGGCCGACGCCTCCTCGGTCAGGCGGTCGTCGACCACGCCGGAACCGCCGGGCACCGCGCTCCGCGCGAGAGGGTGGACGATCATCTCCTCGGCCGTCTCGTGCACCGCGAGCATCCGTACGAGCCGGGAGAACGCGTCCTGCCGGTCCTCCGCGCCGCTCGCGCGCACCTCGTCGAACAGGTTGTGGATCACCCCGTGTTGCTGCATCAGCACCTCGACGACGTCGTCGTCCGGTGCAGCCGGTTCTCGCTGCTGCATGCTGCGGCTCCTCCCCGTCGGGACTGCCCGGACGGATGCCCGACCCAGTAGATCCGCGGGCCAGGGACTGGACCTGGTCCGGTCGTGCGGCCTTGCTTCGCTCCGGGGCCGAGCACTGCGCCCGCGCCTGACGCGTGACCGAGGACAGGTCCGTCTCGACCACCGGCGGTAGCGCATGCTGTCGGCGGTCGGCAACGACTGGAGGGCGTCCTGTCAGCGGAGGCGTCGGGACGATCAAGGCACTACCTCGGAGCGCCGGCCCGTGCTGCGTGGAGCACGCCTCCCAGTCTCACGCGAGACGACGAGCGGGTGCCTGGGCCCGGCGGGCCGGTTGCGCCGGTGGCGCGTTGAGCCGCGAGGCCCAAGACGTCGTACCCGTCGGGCCAGGCCGCCCCGCCACGTCCTCGCCGGAGACCTCGGGGGCCGCGCCTGCGAATTCGGGCCTGCACGTGCACGCCCGACTGTTGTCACGACGGCGAGAGGGCAGCGACGGCCACCTCCTCAACTCGGCGACGCTCCGCGGCGCCGAGCCCGGTGCCGGGCGACGTTCACGCGGTTCCCGCACAGGTCCGGCATGCAGTACCGCCGGCGACCTGATCGGCTGGCGTCCACGAACGCCCCCTCGCAGTCCGGCGCGGCACAGGCCCGGAACCGCTCCACCCCGAGTGTGCGCAGGACACCGAGGAGGCCGACCCCGGCGATCCCGGCCAGCTCGTCGGCGAGATCGCCCGTGGCCTCGTAGGTCCACCTCCACCGTTCCTCACCCGTGAGGGTCAGCGAGGCACGGGCCCGGGCGGTGAGCGCCGACGCCAGCCGGATCGCCTCCCCCTCCTCGGCTCCGTCGACGATCGTGCGGAGCTCGCTGCGCAGCTGTCGGACCGCCTCGAGCTGGGCCGGGTCGAGAACGCGTCCCTCCGACGAAAGGGCGAGGCCGGCCAGCAGGGCGTCCAGATCCTCGGGCCCCGCGAGCTTCTCCACCCCGTGCCACACCCGCGGTGCGGTGCCGATCAAGGCCGTCACGAGCTCGGCGCCGACCATGTAATCGTCAAATCGAACTTGCACACCTTACTCATCTCGTGCGAGGGTAATGGCCTTGAGATCCTCGAGCACCTTACGGGAGGATGGCATGACTGTTCCCGTTGCTCACGCCGACCACGACTGGGAGCTGGGCCGTCGTGTCCGGGTCGCAGGGGGCGAGGTCGCCTACGACGTGCTCGGCGAGGGGCCCGCCGTCGTGCTCACCCATGGCACGCCCTCGTGGTCCTACCTGTGGCGGAACCTGGCGACCGAACTCGCCGTGACCCACACCGTGTACGTCTGGGACCTGCTCGGCTACGGCGACTCGACCCTCGACCCGGGGGTGACTCCGTCGATCGCCCTGCATGCGGCGACGCTCGCCGAGCTCGCCGAGTACTGGAGCCGCCGGCGGCCGGTGCTCGTCGGACACGACATCGGGGCCGGCACCGTACTGCGAGCTCATCTCCTGCACGGGGTCCCGACGCGAGGGCTGGCCCTGCTGGACGCGGCGGTGCTGACGCCGTGGGTGACCCCCGTGGCGGTGCACATGCAGACCCACCTCGACGCGTACCGCACCATGCCCGTTCACGTTTTCGGCGAGGTGATCGCTGCGCACCTGCGGACCGCGACCCACCAGCCGCTCGCTCCCGCCGCCGAGCAGGCCTATCTGTGCCGGTTCGCGGCGGAGGCGGGCCGGCAGCGCTACCTCGACCAGGTCGCCGGCTTCTGCGAAGAGGACACCCGGGACGTCGCCGCCGCGCTCGGGGAGATCTCCGTGCCGACCCTCGTGGCCTGGGGCGAGCATGACGCCTGGCTCCCCGTCGAGACGGCCGATGAGCTCAGCGAGGCGATCCCCCGCTCCCACCGGGTGGTGATCCCCGACGCCGGGCACTTCCTCACCGAGGACGCCCCGGTCGCCACCGTTGCGGCCCTGCAGACGTTCCTCGAACGCCTCCTGTGAACGCACCGCCTGGAACGACCACCCCGGGCTTCATGTCCGGAGCCAGGGACCTCAGAACACGTAGGCAGGGTCTCATCCGGACCAAACCCTCAGCCACGCATGGCGGCCTGTCGGACCCGCTCCGTCCGCACTGGACACACTGAGGTTTCGGCAACCCTTCAACTCGAGGCCTTCAACCGCCGGCCCGGCCTCGGCGCCGGTGAGTACCCGATGGTGTGGCCGTCACGGCCCGAGAACGAGACTGATCATCGTCGCGGCCACCTCATCGGGATCGTCCCGGGTGGGGTCGAACCACTTGTAGACCCAGCTGGTCATCCCGAGCAGGGCGTGCGCGGCGTGCCGCGCGTCGACGTGCGGGAGCTCACCGGCGTCCGCCGCGCTCTGGACGTTGGCGGCGATGCGCCCGACGTAGGCGCGTTCCTTCTGCCGGATCTCGGCCTCGAAGGCGTCGTCGAGGCGCGGACGCTGGTCGAAGAACACGGCGAACAGGCTCGGCTCGTCGGCCACCATCCGCACCTGGTGGGCGATGAGCGCGGCGAGTCGTTCGCGGGGGTCGGCGATGTCGGACATCTCGTCCAGGCGTTGCAGCGACAGGCTGATCGCGCGGTCGAAGATGAAGTACAAGAGCTGAGCCTTGCTGCGCAGGTAGTGGTAGAGACTCGCCTTGCGCAGGCCCAGCGCAGCGGCCACGTCGTCGAGCGAGCCGGCGTTGTAGCCGCGGTCGTGGAAGACCTTGGCGCCCGTATCGATGATCTCCTCGAGGCGGTGGCGGTACTCCGGCGACGGCTCGGTCAGACGCGGTCGACCCGGGCGCCTGCGGGGAACCTCCGGCCCGTCGTCCCGGGCCTCCGACGAGCCGCTCATGGTCCTCTTCCTGCCACGCCGACGGCCTACTGTAATACCCGCAGCTCACCGGGGGTCGGAGAGCTCCCCGGGAAACAGCTCGTCGACGTGCCCGAGGTAGCCGAGCGCGAGGAAGACGTAGGCGTCGGCCATCTCGAGCGCCCGCGCCACCGCCGGACTGGCGGCGTCGGCCTGCTCGGCCAGCATCTGCCCGCGCAGCGCGATCAGCCGCTCGCGCTGCGTGTCGACCACGTCGCCGAGAGAGCTGACTGAGCGCCGGGTCGGAATCTGGGTCGCCGTCACGGGTGCCCTCCCAGCGTCGCGACGGGCCGTTCCGCGGCGGAGCGGCTGTCGAAGATCCGCTTCGTCTTC
The DNA here is from genome assembly GCF_025465255.1 of Pseudonocardia sp. Taxonomy (GTDB): domain Bacteria; phylum Actinomycetota; class Actinomycetes; order Mycobacteriales; family Pseudonocardiaceae; genus Pseudonocardia. The sequence goes on along the minus strand of NZ_JAODNI010000123.1, from coordinate 33,666 downwards.
AGCTCGTAGCGAGGCAGTGCGCCGGTATCGAGCACCTCGGTCTCCAGCCGGACCCCGAGGTGGTCACGTAGGTGCCGGCCCAGTGCCGTCCCGAGGTCGGCCACGTCGGCGCCGGGAGCGCCCGCTTCGACCTTGACGAGCATCCGATCCATCCCGTCGACCCGACTGATGTGCAGCTCGTAGTGGTTGGACAGGCCCGGGACCTCGCCGACGAGGTTCTCGACCGCCGTCGGGTACACGTTCACCCCGCGGATCGTCACCATGAAGTCGGCGCGTCCGAGCACCACACCCGGCATGTGCTTCCAGGTCCATCCGCAGCCGTGGTCGGGCGCATCGTCGATGCGGACGAGGTCGTGGGTGCGGTACTTGATGAACGGCTGCGCGAAGTGGCAGTAGGTGGTGAGCACGTGTTCCCCCACTTCGTCCGACGACGTGACCGGCTCGCCCGAGGCCGGGTCGACGGAGTAGGAATGGCAGACGTCCTCGACGACGTGCACCCCACCAGCCCATTCGTTGCAGGACTGGCCGATGAACAGCGCCTCCCCCACCCCGTAGGCGTCGTAGATCTGCTCGGCGCCCCACGCCTCGCGCAGCTGCTGGCGGGTGGCGGGGATGGAGAAGCCGGCCTCGCCACCGCCGGCGAGCATCCGCACCCCGGCGTCGCGGATGTCGAGGCCTTCCCGCTTCGCGATCTCGGCGAGGTGGAGCAGGTAGGTGGGGGTGCCACACACGACGGTCGGACGGCGTTCCATGATCTGGCGGACCCGTTGCACGCCGGACGCCCCACCACCCGAGACGATGGTGAGGCCGAGGTTGCGGGCCCCCCAGTAGAAGCTCCAGAGCCCGATCCACATGCCGAAGTCGAAGCAGAAGTACATCGAGTCCGAGGGCCGGATCCCGTGGTCCCACAGCCCGTAGCAGTACTGCGAGCCGGCCTTGTGCAGCTCGTAGTGGGTGAAGGCCTCGTTGAGGAAACGCCCGGTGGTGCCGGTGGTGTGGAAGTACTGCTGCCACTGCTCCGGGCCGAGTGCGATGCCGCCGAAGCCGTCGGCGCTGGCTTCTTGGTCGGCGACGTAGTCGGGTTTGTCGGTGAAGGGCAGCCGGTGGTGGTAGTCGTCCCAGGTGCGGATGTCGGCGGGTTTCACCCCGGCGGCGTCGTAGATGCGCCGGTGCAACGGGGAGTGCTCGTAGGCCCAGCCCACCAGGTGGCGGATCTTCTCCAGGTGCAGCGCGTCGAGCCGCTCGCGCGGAGCGGTCTGGGTCGGGGCGTTCCACAGACGGTGCGCGTCGATCGTCGTCACGGGTCCTCCTACCGGCTCTGCCAGTTCGGGGGGCGTTTCTCGAGGAACGCACCCGCGCCCTCGCGGTGGTCCTCGGTGGTCTTGAGCACGCTCTGGCCGAGCCGCTCCAGCCGGCGCCCGGTCTCGGCGTCGACGTCGGTGCAGGTGTTGAGCACGAGCTTGGCCATGCCCAGCGCCAGCGGCGCCATTGCGGCGAGCCGTCCCGCCATGGCGACGGCCGCCTCCAGCGCGCCGCCGTCGGGAGTGACCTCGGTGGCGAGCCCGAGCTCCACGGCCCGCGGGGCCCGCAGCGTCCTGCCGAGCATCACGAGTTCCTTCGCGCGGCCGAGCCCGACGTGGCGCACCAACCGGGAGCATCCGCCCGAACCCGGGATCAGCCCGACCTTCGCCTCCGGCATGACGAACCGGGCTCCCTCTCCCACCACGCGAAAGTCACACGACAGCGCCAGCTCGAACCCACCGCCCGCGGCAACTCCCTCGACCGCCGCGATCACCGGCACTTCCATCGCCTCGACCATGTCGAAGACGGCGTGGATGCCTCGGACGTGCGCCCGGAAGCCACGCGTGCCCAGCGCGGTCAGATCGCCCATCCCGCCGACGTCCTCACCCGCCGAGAACGCCGTGCCCGCGCCCGTGATCACCAGCACGCGCAGTTCGGGATCGAAGGCAGCCTCCTCGACGGCTTCGCGCATCTCCTGGCGCATTCGCGCGTTCCACGCGTTGAGCCGCTCCGGGCGGTTCAAGGTGAGGATCCGGACGCCGCCTGCGCGCTCGGTGACGTCGAGGTGCTCGTAGCCCATCAGACCCCGTCCCCGATGAGCGTGATCGTCGCGACGGGGGTGCCGTCGGCCTTGCGGACCTCGACGCCCGTGTCGGTGGACACGACGTTCAGCTCGTCGCCGGGGAACACCGGGGCCGACAGCCGGGCGTGCGCGGAGCGCATCCGGGCGGCCCCGATCTGCTCGACCACGGCGTCGAGTGCGAGCGCCACGGTGAGCGGGCCGTGCGCGATCACCGACGGCAGGCCTGCCGCCTTCGCGAAATCCTCGTTCACGTGCACGGGGTTGTGGTCGTCGACCGCGTCCGCGTAGCGGGTGATCTGCTTTCGGGTCACCGGGCCCCGCGTCGATTCCCGCAAGCCCGTCATGCCGCTCCCCGCTCGATGAAGGTGATGGACTGGCGCTGCACGAGCGCCCCGTCGGCTCCGGTGAACTCGGCCACGACCACGCCGAACTGGTTGGCGCCCTTGGCGAACACGTCCTCTACCGTGACGCGGACGTGGACTGTCTCGCCGGGCACGAAGGGCCGCTCCCACTCGTAGCCGATGCCGGCCAGGAGCGCGCGCGACAGGTCGAGGCCCAGCCCGTCGACCGCCGTCGACTCGCCGCCGATGGTCGCCGCGAAGTACGGGACGAGGGTGGCCGTGTCTCCGCCGCTCGCGGTTCCGAGCGCCGTTCGCAGCGCGGACAACGTCTCGGCGGAGACGACGAGATCGTCCTCCGCCAACGTGCTGCCCTTGGCGTCCTCACGCATACCGTTCCTCCGTCACGCCGTCGGGACCTCGGGGAAGTTCGTTCGTCCGTTCAGTCGGAAGAATCACCGGCTGAGGCTTCTATCGTCAAGAGCCGTTCGAGGATAATTCTCCCGACCCGTCGGTTGACTGAATACGCCACCCGACCTACCGTCAGCGCCGAGCGGGCGAGCACCCGCCGTTGCGGGAGGAGCGATCGATGACCGTCACCGACGTCGGCAGGCGCGTGTATCGGGAGGGCGACCCGGATCTGCCCGAGGAGTTCCGCGACCTGCTCGTCCGGATGCTCAGCCACCACCTCGAGAACTCGACGAACCCGCATTACACCGAGCTGCTCAGCTCCCTCTGGAACAAGTGCATGACCCTGGCGCCCAGCGAACGGCTCAAGACCACGTTCGCGAAACTGATGGCGCAGGAGGTCGAGCACGGCGTGATCACCGCGCGAATCCTCGAGGGCCTCGGCGTCGGCCCGATCGATGCCCCGATCAAGCAGTACCTGTTCCACCTACCCATCGACACGTTCTGCGACCTCGCCTACTTCAACGCCCTGGGCGACCGCGTGGGCTGCTACATCGGGGAGACCTGGGAAGGCGTGCCCTACGAGCCGCTGCTCTCCGTGGCCGAACGACTGCACAAGGACGAGGTCTTCCACGCGACGCTGGGCATGAGCAACCTCAAGCGGGTCTGCTCCACGCCCGAGGGCCTGGACGAGGCCAACGAGAAGATCAAGATCTGGTGGCCGGCCGCGCTGGACATGTTCGGCCGGTCCGACTCGAACTTCTCCGACGCCTACGTGCGCTGGGGCCTGCGCACCAAGAACAACGAGGACCTGCGCCAGCAGTACATCGGCGACACGCGTCCGATGCTGGAGGCGCTCCACATCGAGGTACCGGAGGACGCGGCGAACCGGCGGTTCCTCTAGATGATCACGCCTGACATCGACACCCCCGACGGCGATCTGGTCGATCCCCTCGTCGGTCGGGGTGGGTGGCAGGTCACCACCACCCGACCCGATCCACGCGTGACGCTGTTCGACGTCGGCCTCTCGGGCTACCGGGAGTTCTTCTTCGTGGCCGTCGGCGAACGCTCGGTGTCGATCACGATGTACGACACCAGCGACGACACCTACCCGGAGCCGCAGATCTTCACCTTCGCCAAGCCTTACGGCTGGCTCATGGATCTGACCGACGAGGAGGCGCTGCTGCAGGTGTGGCAGGCCGTCGGGGTCCAGCGATGACGTCGTTCACCGTCCGCGGCACCCGCAACGGGAGCCTGGTGCACGTCACTTGGACCGACGGGGAGCTGACCGGCGATTTCCCGACCGTGGACCTGGTGCACACCGAGGCCGAACTCGTCGCTGTCCTGCACGACGACCCCCACGCGGCGGGCGCCTATCGGGAACTCGTCGCTCTGCCGGCGGAGCCGCTGGCCGACGCAGCGGCGGCCTACCGGCTGGTCGTGCACGTGCTCGACGCTGTGCGCGAGACGACCGGAGATGCGGTCGTGCACTGAGCTCCCCGGAGAGGTCAGGGCGCGACGCGCACGACGACCTCGGTGTCGGTCACCCGGTCCACCGCGACGGTGAAGCCGCCCGCGTCCGCCTGCCCACCCACCGGCACGGTGATCTGCTGACCCGCGACCTCGAGCTCCGCGGCACCGTTCACCACGCCGACGAGCCGGGCCTCGACCCCCAGCACGGACACCCTGGAGTCGCCGCTGCGCGGGAACGTGATCGTGCACCCGTCGAGAGCACAGGAGGTCTGCGACCCGCCGCCGCATCCGGCGGCGCCGAACGAGAGGACGAGTGCGGTCAGGACGGCGGCAGCGCGACGGTTCACCCGCCCGACAATAGAGCGGGTCGATGCGGAGACCGACGACCGTGACCCGAGGACGTGCCCGCCGCCATCGGTCCTGTGCTGCCCTCGCCTCGGCTGCCGGGCCGAGGTGGCCCAGGCGTCCAACCGGCCGCGGCGACCCCGAGGCGCGGGCTGCCGCAGGGCACCGTTGCGCTAGCCGTGACCCGCTCGATAGGCGCTGGCCGCCCCCGGATGCAGCGGGATGCCGAAGGTGTAGACGAGGGACCGCGTGTCGAGATACTGAGCTCCGAGGGCGCCTGCCGGAACGAGGGCGTCCGAGCGGGTGAGCAGCATGTCGACGACGTCGGCGACGACGACATCGGCGAGATCCGGACGGACGAGCAGCAGACTGGAGATTCCGATCGTCGTCACCGGTGAGGTCGACCCGTAGATCCCGGGCGGCAGCACGACGGGCTGGTACACGGGGCCGAACCGATCCCGCAGCCCGTCGGCGGTCTCGGCCAGGTCGAGGAGCCGGATCCCACCCGCAGGCCCGTGCCCACCCGCAGGGTCGACGGGTGGATGCGGCACCCCGCCGACGAAGATCGCGGCTTCGATGCGGTCGTCGGTCATGGCGTCGAGCAGCCCGAGGACGGGCAGGGGCGTGTCGACGACGCTCTGGGGAGCCACGCCGGCGACCTGCAGCATCCTGCTGGCGGCGAATCGCGTGCCCGATCCTGCCGATCCGAAGCTGATGCGCTTGCCGCTCAACTCCCCCACCCGTCGGATGGACGAGCTCTGCGGCACCGCGATCTGGACGTAGTTCTCGTAGACCTTGCCGACGGCGAGCGGCCCCTTCTCCGCCGCCGTGGCGGCGTCGGCGAGCGAGAGCGCGAGGTCCAGCCGCCCCGCCGAGAGCCCTGCCAGGTTCTCGAGGGCACCTCGCGTCGCTTCCGTCTCCAGGACGAACGGGAGCCGGTCGTCCTCGCGGACCACGCCCGCGAGGAGCTCGCCGAACTCGTGGAAGAACCCGCCCCGCTCGGCGGTGCCCAGACGCACCGCCTGCCGAGCCGGGTCGGAACATGCGGCGGTCATCGCCAGGGCCCCGGCGCCGAGAAGACCCAGCGCGGTCCGGCGGCCGAGCAGGCGCGTCGCGTCGCGAGGTGCGCTCACGTCGCGCTCCCCTCGGCGCACTCGCCGGCCGCGACCAGCCGCACCGTCACCATGAGGCCTCCCTCCGTCGCGGAACGGATCTCCACGCCGCCCCCGTTGCCCACCACGAGCGCGTCCACGATGGACAGTCCCAGACCGGTTCCCGGCAGCGACGCCGAGGTGCCGCGGTAGAACCGCTCGGTGATGCGCCCCAGTTCGTCGTCCGGGACCCCGCGACCGGTGTCCGCCACCGTCACCTCCACGGTCCCCGAGGCGGTTCGACCGACGTCGACCGTGACCCGTGCATCCGGCCCCGCGTACCGGCAGGCGTTGTCGAGCAGGACATCGAGCACCTGGGCGAGATCGTCGTGGCCGATCGCGGCCACGAGACCCGCTTCCCGTTCCTCCGCGGCCCGGAGGGTGACGCCGGCTCGGGCCGCCGAGTCCTGCCAGGCGTCCACGCGGTCCGACGCCACCAGCCAGGGCTCACACGTCTCCGGCATCGTCCCCGCGGTGTCTCCCCCGACCTCGGGCAGCCCGGCCACCTCGGCCTTCGACAGGACGAGGAGGCCGTCGAGGATGTCCGCCAGCCGTTCGGCCTCCGACACGGCGCGTCCGTAACCGGTCTCCGCGCTCGCGTCCACCCTGCCGTTCAGGCTGTCGAGTCGTAGTTGCAGCGCGGCCAGCGGGTTGCGCAGCTGGTGCGCGGTGTCGGCGACCAGCCGGCGCTGGGCCTCGGTGGACCGGCGGACGAGCTGCGCCATCAGCGCGAAGGTGCGGGTCATCTCCCTGAGCTCGGGCGGACCGGTCGATCGGTCGACGGCACGCCCCTCCGGGAGGATCTCCGCCCGGACGCCGCCCGCACGGGGCAGACCGGACGCCAGGACCCGCATCTCGTCGCTCAGCACACCGACCGGACGCAGGATCCACCGGCTGACCCCCACCGCGCAGGCGATCAGCACGCCGAGCACGACGAACCCTCCTCCGGCGATCAGCAACCAGTATCGGCGGATGTCGCTCCGAGCGGCCTCCGACGAGGCGACCAGGACCACGGCTCCGGTGATCTGGGCGCCCGTGCCGGTCGCCTTCGCGAAGACGACGTCGTTGGGGCTCCACGGGGTAAGGACGCCGGCGAGCGGGTCGGCCTGGTTCCGGAGCGCTCGCGACACGGCGTCCGCGGGCTCCGGAGAGGTCTGGTCGAAGTCCGCCGGGTAGGGCGCGGCCCCGCGCGTGGACACGACGCCCACCTCCTCTCCGTAGAGATCGCGGTAGGTCTGCAGCTCGCCGAGGACCGTTCCCGCGGCGTCCCCGCGGACGTACGCATCCGCCAGCGCGGCGAACCGCTCGAGGTCGGCGTTGCGCGACAGGACGAACGCGCGGGTCCGCGATTCGGCCATCGAGAGGCCGAGCGGAACCGAGAAGGCGGTGACGACGAGGAGCCCGACGAGCGTCAGGACGAACAGCAGGCGTGCCCGCACGACTACCCGGTCCAGCGGAAGCCGAAGCCGCGGATCGTCTCGATGAACTCGCGGCGGCGCAGCTTCGACCGGAGCCCGGTCATGTGGACGTCGAGCGTGCGGGAGGTGCCGACGAACGCGTTGCCCCAGACCCGGTCCATCAGCTGTGTCCGGCTGACGGCGGCACCCGGGGTCTCGACGAGATGCGCCAGCAGGGAGAACTCGATCGGGGTCAGGCTGACGGGCTCACCCGCGACGTGCACCGTCCGCAGCTCGAGGGACACCTCGACGTCCCCGAATCGCCGGACCGCCGGGCCCTCGGTCCCGGCGACCCGGGAGGCCCGCCGGTGGACGGACTCGATCCGGGCGAGCAACTCGGCGATCCGGGCCGGCTTCACCAGGTAGTCGTCGGCGCCGCTGCGCAGACCGCGCACCACGGTCCGTTCGTCGTCGCGGGCGGTCAGCACGATGACGGGCACCGTGCTGACCTTCCGCAGTGAGCGCAGGACCTCGAGCCCGTCGAGGTCCGGGAGTCCGAGGTCGAGGAGCACGACGTCGAACTCGCGGTGGCGTCCCAGGAGATCGATCCCCCGGCTCATCCGGGCCGTCTCGATCTGGTGCATGCCGAGGCTGTCGACGATCGCGCTCGCCACCCCGTCGTCGTCCTCGACGACCGCTACCTTCATGCCCCGCTGATCTCCCGACGTGCGTCCGGCCTCCGAGCCTAGTGCTCCTGGGCAGCCCCTTCGCCGGCTGCGACCTTGGGCCTCGGGGTGGCCTCGGACGCCCGCGGCGTGAGGGGCTCCTCGAGGGTCGACCGCGCCGACGGCTCCTTGACGAAGAAGGCGGCGATCGTCGTCAGCAGGCACAGTCCGGTCACGTACCAGAAGAACAGCGACTCGTTGCCGGCCTGCTTGAGCGCGAGCGCGACCGGCTCGGACGTCCCGCCGAACACCGCGGCGACCAGAGCGTGCGGAAGGCCCACGCCGAGCGCGCGCACCTTCGTCGGGAACATCTCGGCCTTCACGATCGCCGAGAGGGCCGTGTAGCCGCTCACGAAGATCATCGCCACGGCCAGGAGCAGGAACGCGACGACCGGGTTGGAGGCCCCGCCGAGCAGCGTCATGAGCGGAACGGTGAGCAGCACGCCGCTGATCCCGAAGAACAGCATGACCTTGCGGCGGCCGATCGTGTCGGAGATGTGCCCGGTGAGCGGCTGCAGGAGCATGAAGAAGAACAGCGCGCAGAAGACAACGACGGACGCCGTCGACTTCTCCATCCCGGCCGAGTTGACCAGGTACTTCTGCACGTACGTCGTGAACGTGTAGAAGGCGACGGTGCCGCCGATCGCGAGGCCGAACACGGCCGCCAGCTGGAGCGGGTACTCGGTGACCAGCGCCCGGAGCCCCTTGCGCACCTTCGTGCCCGACGCGGCGGCGGCCGCCTCGGCGCGCTTCTCGGCCTGGAAGTGCTCGGACTCGTCCATGTGCCGGCGCAGGTAGAGCACGACCAGGGAGGTCAGGGCACCGATGAAGAACGGCACCCGCCAGCCCCATGCGTACATCTGCTCCTCGGTGAGGAAGCTCTGCAGCCCGATCATCACCAGCAGCGCGGAGAGCTGCCCCAACACGATCGAGACGTACTGGAAGCTGGAGTAGAACCCACGGCGGCCGGGCGCCGCGACCTCGGACAGGTAGGTGGCGCTGGACCCGAACTCACCGCCGACGGACAGGCCCTGCAGCAGCCGGGCGACGACCAGGATGACCGGAGCCGCGAGCCCGATCATCAAGTAGGAGGGGGTCGCGCCGATGATGAACGAGCCGACGCCCATCAGGATCACCGAGAGGCTCAGAGCGGCACGACGGCCGAACCTGTCGGCGTACAGCCCGAGCAGCCAGCCACCGAGAGGCCGGACGAGGAAGCCGACGGCGAAGACGACCGCCGTGGACAGCAGCTGAGCGGTGAGGTCGCCCTCCGGGAAGAAGACCGTGGCGAAGTAGATGCTGAACGAGGCGTAGACGAACCAGTCGTACCACTCGACCAGGTTCCCCAAGGAGCCTCGCGCGACGTTGGCGGCGACCGAGGACCGCCTCTCGGTGGCCGGGGCGGGGGGCCGGCTCGGCTGCGACATTCAAGCTCCCTTGCTTGGACGGATCGAGGATGACGTTGTCCTCGGTCACCGATGCTCGCGGCGCACCCGGCCCCGGTACAGCCTCACCGGCGGACCTTTACGTTTCCTTAGGACGGTTCCTCATCAGCGGCTGCGCCGACCTGGCGGAGCACCTGGGCGGCGTGGGCGAGGACGGGAGCGTCGACCATCCGGCCCTCGAAGGTGAAGACCCCGCTCTCGGACCGCGCGGCGGCGGTGACCCCTTCGGCCCAGCGGACCTCGGCCGGGGTGGGCAGGAACGCGGTCCGGACGACGTCGACCTGCTTCGGGTGGATGCACGCCTTCGCGGCGTATCCGGACGAGACCGCGGCGATGCTGTCGGCCGCGAGCGTCTCCAGATCGGCGATGTCCACCAGGACGGTGTCGATCGGGGTCACCCCGGCGGCGCGGGCCGCGTAGAGCACACGGGTGCGGGCCTCGCCCACCGCCGGCCAGTAAGCGCCGTCCGGCGCGCGGCCCCGACGGCCGCCGAGGTCGGCGACCAGGTCCTCGCTCCCCCACATGATCCCGACGCAGTTCGCCGCCGCCGCGATCCGCGGCGCGGCCAGCACACCCTTGGCGGTCTCGCACAGGGCGACGACCGGGTGGGGACGCAGCGCCTCGACCGCCTCCGCGCTCTCGGCCATCGGCAGCATGACGACGACCTCGGGCCGGTCGTTCAGGGCGCGGACGTCATCGGAGTGCCAGCGGCTTCCGGTTGCATTGATCCGGACGATCACACCCGCCAGGTCCATCCGCCGGAGCGCCTGCACGACCTCCTTCCGCGCCAGGTCCTTCTCCTCGGGACCGACGGCGTCCTCGAGGTCGAGGATGACGGTGTCCGCTGCGGCGGCGGCCTTTCCGAACCGCTCCGGCCGGTTGCCGGGGCAGAACAGGAGCGCGGGTCCGCGCACCGCCGGGACGGGCTGTTCTCCGGACGACACACTCATGATCAGTCGAGCCCGCCGCGCTTGACGAGCTGGGTCGCGATCACGTTGCGCTGGATCTCGTTGGTGCCCTCGCCGACGATCATCAGCGGGGCGTCGCGGAAGTAGCGCTCGACGTCGAACTCGGTGGAGTAGCCGTACCCGCCGTGGATCCGCACCGCGTCCAGCGCGATCTCCATCGCGGCCTCGGAGGCGAACAGCTTGGCCATACCGGCCTCCATGTCGCAGCGCTCGCCCGCGTCGAACTTCTCCGCCGCGTGCAGGATCAGCTGCTTGGTGGCCGTCAGCTTGGTGGCCATGTTGGCCAGGTAGTTGCCGATCGACTGGTGCTTCCAGATCGGCTGGCCGAACGACTCGCGGTCCTGCGCGTAGCGCAGCGCGTCGTCGAACGCAGCCCGGCCGACGCCCAATGCGCGGGAGGCGACCTGGATGCGGCCGGTCTCCAGGCCCTTCATCATCTGCGCGAAGCCCTTGCCCTCCACCCCGCCCAGGACGGACGCGGCCGGGGTGCGGTAGTCGTCGAAGATCAGCTCGCAGGACTCGACGCCCTTGTAGCCGAGCTTGGGCAGGTCCTTGGACACGGTGAGGCCGGGTCCGTGCTCGACGAGCAGGATCGAGACGCCCTTGTGCTTGGGCTCGGCCTTCGGGTCCGTCTTGCACAGCAGCGCGATCAGCTGCGAGCGCCGCGAGTTGGTGATCCACGTCTTGGCGCCGTTCACGACGTAGGAGTCGCCGTCGAGGCGGGCGTTCGTGGTCATGGCCTGCAGGTCCGAGCCGCCGCCGGGCTCGGTGAGCGCCATCGTCGCCCGGATCTCGCCGGTGGCCATGCGGGGCAGGTAGTGGTCCTTCTGCTCCTGGGTCCCGAAGGCCAGGATCAGCTTGGAGACCACGGTGTGCCCGCCCATCGCGCCGGCCAAGCTCATCCAGCCGCGGGCGAGCTCGGCGGTGACCAGCGCGTAGCAGGGCATCGAGACCGGGGCCTCGCCCCAGGGCTCGGGGATCGCCAGGCCGAAGATCCCGAGCTCCTTCATCTGCTCGATGAGCTTCTCGGGGTACTCGTTGGCGTGCTCCATCTCGCGCACGACGGGACGGACCTCGCGCTCGACGAACTCGCGCACGGTCTCGACGACCGCCTGCTCCTCGGTGCTCAGGACGCTCATGGGTGTTCCTCTCGGGTGGTCGACGTGGTGGTGGTGCTCAGACGAGGTCGCGGTCGCGGAGATCGGAGATGACGTCCTCCGAGCGTCCGAGCTCGCGCAGGATCGAGGCCGTGTGCTCGCCGAGGGCGGGGACGGGGCCCATCACCGGTTCGACGCCGGCGAGGTCGGCCGGAGGCCGCAGCGCCTCGATCTGACCGCCCGGGACCTGCACCGGCCGCCAGCGGTCGCGGCCTTCGAGCACCGGGTGGTTCAGGAAGTCCTCGACCTGGTTGATGCTCGCATTCGCGACCCCGGCCGCGTCGAGCAGCTCGGCCGCACGCTTCGTCTCGAGCGGGAGGAGCTTGGCGCGGACGAGCTCGTTCAGCTCCTCCCGATGAGCCACCCGGGCCGAGTTCGTCGCGAACCGGGCATCGGTGGCCGTCTCCGGCTCGTCGAGCACCACATCGCAGAGGGAACGCCACTCACGGTCGTTCTGCACCGCGAGCAGGATCGTGCCGTCGGCGGTCTCGTAGGGCCCGTACGGGGCGATCGTGGCGTGCTGCGCGCCGACCCGCGCGGGCTGCCGGCCGCCGTGGCGGGTGTAGTAGGCGGGCGCGCCCATCCACTCGGCGAGCGCTTCGAACAGCGAGACCTCGACCGCCGAGACCTCACCGGTGGTCGCCCGGCGCAGGAGCGCGGTGAGGATGCCGGAGTACGCGTACATGCCGGCCGCGATGTCGGCGACCGAGATCCCGACCTTCGCCATCTCGTCCCACGTGCCGGTGATCGAGAGGAGCCCGGTCTCGCACTGGACCAGCAGGTCGTAGGCCTTCCGGTCCGCCCACGGCCCGTCGGTGCCCCAGCCCGAGACCGAACACGGGATGACCCGCGGATGGGTGCGGGCCAGGGTTGCCGGGTCGAGCCCCAGCCTCCCGGCGGCCCCGGGGCCGAGGTTCTGCACGAGGACGTCGGCCTGCCCCAGCAGCTCGCCGAGGATCTCCCGGCCCTCCTCGGACTTCAGGTCGAGGGTCAGCGACTCCTTCGACCTGTTCAGCCACACGAAGTAGCTGGAGTTCCCGTACACGGCCTCGTCGTAGCCGCGGGCGAAGTCCCCGCCACCCGGACGCTCGATCTTGATGACGCGCGCTCCCAGGTCCGCGAGCTGACGCGTGGCGAACGGGGCGGCGACGGCCTGCTCCAGGCTGACGACGGTGATGCCCTGCAGGGGCGGAGTGGACGTCATCGACGGCCTTCCTTCGGCGAGATGATCGGGTCAGGCGAGGTGGACGGTGGCCGTCAGGGACGGCGTGGCGCCCTCGGCCGCCACCGTGACCTGCGTTCGGTCTCCGTCGCAGCGCGCGGCACTCAGGATCCGGGCGGGGACGAAGGCCGGGCGGACGAGCCGGTACTCGAACGACCGGACCGTCCTCCCGGGCGCGTTGACACGCGGGAGCTCGAGGGCCAGGAGGGCGAGGAGCGGGCCGTGCACGACGAGATCCGGGTAGCCCTCCACCTCGGTCACGTACGGCGTGTCGTAGTGGATGCGGTGACCGTTGTAGGTGAGAGCGCTGAAGCGGGCCAGCAGGACGGGATCGGTCGGCAGGGCCGAGTTCCACTCCCCGGCCGGCGCAGGCTCACCGCCCTCGGGACGGGTCATCGTGCGGCGCGGCGTGCCCTCGGGTTCCGACCGGTAGACGATGTCCTGTTCCTCGGTCGCGACCAGGTCACCGGCGACGGAAAGCTCGTGCCGGACCGTCACGAAGGCCATCTCGCCACTGCGGCCCGACTTCACCGTCACGTTCGCGACGCTCGAGCGGCAGTGCAGCTCGGCCCCGAGCGGGATCGGGGCGTCCTGGCTGAACCTGCCCCCGGCGAACATGCGGCGCCGCCCCGGGATCGGGGGAAGGAAGGGGCCGGCCGCCGGGTGGCCGTCCTCGCCGATCTCCGCCTGCGCGGGATGGTCGAGGAGGGTGAACCAGTGCCACAGGGGCGGGAGGGGGTCGCCCTCCTTCAGGGCCGGCGTGTCGGCGTCGATGAGCGCGGCGAACGCCGCGGCCGACCACGGGTCGACCCGACGCGAGGTCTCGACGGTGCCGGGTCGCCAGCTCCGCAACGACTCGGCCAGGACGCTGTGCTTGCCGGGCTCACTCATCGGGTCCCCTCGTTCGACGAACGTGCTGCGCAGGCGGCCACGAGGCGCCGACGCCGGATCGCGGGCCGAGAATCCTGGAGAATATAGAATCTGCGCTCGCGACAGCCGTCATCCTGCCGCGGCCCGATCGATACGTGAAATGACAATGTTGAACCGAGTTGATGACGCTCGTGCATCATGGCGGCATGACGGTGGACGAGCTCGAGTGGTTCGTGGTCCTCGCCGAGACGGAGCACATGACCCAGGCCGCCACTCAGCTGAACATCAGCCAGCCGACGCTGTCGCGTGGTCTGGCCCGCCTGGAGCGCCAGGTCGGGGCCCCGTTGTTCGACCGGGTGAACCGCAGGCTGCGGTTGAACGTCTACGGCCGTGTCCTCCTCGAGCACACTCGCCGCAGTCTCGGGGAGCTGGATGCCGCCGGCGAGAGGATCCGCTCCCTCCGGGACCCCGAGCACGGCTCCGTCAGGCTCGCGTTCCTGCACTCGGTCGCGACGTGGCTGGCGCCAGAACTGATCAGAGGCTTCCGCATCGAGGCACCCGGAGTGCAGTTCTCCCTCACCCAGGCGGCGTCCTACGAGCTCCTCGCCCACGTTCGCGAAGGCCAGGCCGACATCGCGATCACCGGGCCGAGACCCGACGTCGAGGACCTCGGCTGGCATCCGCTCCACCGTGAGCAGCTGTGCCTGGTGGTACCGCGTGATCACCCCGCCGCATCGCTCGACCAGGTCGATCTCGCTGCCGCGGCGAACGAGCCGTTCATCGTCCTCGGACGGGAGTTCGGCCTGCGACAGCTCACCGAGGATCTCTTCGCCCATGCCGGCATCGCCCCGGACATCGCCTTCGAGAGCGCGGAGATCGCGACGATGGAAGGACTGGTGGCGGCGGGCCTCGGCGTCGCGGTGGTCCCCACCCCCCGTCTCGACCGGGCCGAGCCGAACGCCGTGTACATCCCGTTGACCGACGCCGCAGCGCACCGGGAGCTCGGGCTGGTCTGGCACGAGGAGGTGGCCCGGTCGCCCCTCACCGAGAGGTTCATGGGGTTCGTCTTCTCGGACCGGTGGCGTCGCGCGCCGGCGAGCTGAGCCGCGGTCCCGCCGCTGTACGAGATCCCGCTCAGAAGGGCGCGAGGCCCAGTGCGGCGCGGAAGCGGTTCTTCACGAACACGCCGTCGCGCGGGGGGAGCACACGCGGCGGCTCCTCGGCGGAGATGAGGACCTGCGCGAAGGCCGGGCCAGACCGGGCGCGGATCCGCTCGATCACGCCCGTCACCCCGTCGTGGTTCTCGACGCGGAACGAGTCGGCGATGCCGAAACCACGGGCCACCGCGGCGAGGTCCGTGCCGAGGCTCGTGTGGCTCCGCTGCATACCCGTCTCGCCGAAGTGCCCGTTGTCGAGGACGACGACGGTCAGGTTGGCGGGCTCGCAGGCCCCCACCGTTCCGAGGGACCCGATGCCCATGAGCTGCTCGCCGTCGCCGGTCACGACGACGACCGAGCGGTCCGGCTGGGCCAGCGCCAGGCCGAGTCCGACCGGCACAGCGGCGCCCATGGCGCCCCACAGGTAGAAGTTCTCGTCCCGATCGCCGGCGGCGAACACGTCGTAGGACGGTGATCCGAGGCCGGTCACCACGAGGGCGTCCGGCACACCGGCCAGCAGATCGGCGACGAAGCGGCGCCGCTCGATCCGGCGTTCGGTCACTGCGTTGCTCATCAGTTCCCCTCCCACTTCTTCCGGCCGATCAGGCGCTGCCCGAGGATGACGGCGACCTGCTCCCCCGCGAGGAACGCCGAATCGACGGCGGCGCTCACGACCTCGCCGACCTCGTCGGGTGCGTCGGCGCGGTACACGCGGATTCCCATGAGCTCCAGGACGCCTTGGGTCCTGCGCCCCATCGGGCTCTGCCAGGGGTTGAACTCGGCGTACTCCCCGCGCATCGTGATCAGCGTCAGGAACGGGAAGCGGCAGTTCTCCAGCAGCGAGAACATGTTGACGCAGTTGCCGACCCCGCTGCTCTGCATCAGCAGCACGGCACGCCGGCCACCGAGCCACGCCCCCGCCACAACGCCGACGCCCTCCTCCTCAGTGGTCAGCACCACGTCCTGGATCTCCGGGCTGCTGATGGCCTCCCGGATCGAGTACGCGTGTCCTGCGTCGGGCACGTAGGCGATCTGCCGCACCCCACCCTCCAGGAGGACGTCGAACGCCTCCTTCTGCCACGCCTGCTCAGCCATGTGTCTCCTCCACGTCGCCAGTCCCCGAGCATCATCAGGCGTGATATCCGGCGCTGACCAATAGAGAATCGGCATGTACGGATGCCGGGCCGTCATCCCTCGTCCGACGGCCCCTACCCGGTACCGACGGGCATCGCCCGAGGCGGCAGACTGGCCCGACGTGAGCTTCGCGAGGGCAGCCGACGGCGCTCGAATCCACTTCGACGTCGAGGGCGCCGGCCCCCCGCTGGTACTGCTGGCGGGGCAGGCCAACTCGCGGCGCTGGTGGGACCCCGTACGAAGCGACTTCACCGCAGCGCACCGCACCATCGCCATCGATGCGTTGGGAACGGGCGAGAGCGAGTCGCCGGCCACCGCCGAGTACACCACCCGGCGCCTCGCCGGGGACGCGATCGCGGTGCTCGACGAGCTCGGCCTGGACCGGGTGGCCGTCTACGGGACCTCCATGGGCGGGAAGGTGGCCCAGTGGGTCGCCGCGGACCACCCGGGCCGGGTCCGCTCCCTCGTCCTCGGCTGCACCACGCCGGGCGGGGCGAGAGCGCTCGTCGCGGCCCCCGACGTGCTGCGACCGCTCGCAGGTCCGGCGCAGCACGCCGAGCGCGCCCTCGCCGAGCTGATGTTCACCCCGGGCTGGCTACGTGCACACCCCGGCCCGTACGCGGTCCTGGGCGACCGCGACATGAGCACGGCCGCGCGCCGTGGCCACCGCAGAGCGAGCGCAGGACACGACGCGTGGGACGCGCTCGCTCGAATCACCGCCCCGACGCTGATCCTGCACGGCGCCGACGACCTGTTCTGTCCCACCGCGAACGCGTCACTGCTCGCGGAGCGCATTCCCGACAGCCGGAGCCTCCTGCTGGAGGGCGCCCGGCATGCCTACTTCGAGGAGTTCCGGGAGCAGGCCGGCCGGGCGGTCCTGGATTTCCTGGGGCAGCACCGGAACTGATCCCGAGAGCGCGCCGTCCGCGCAGGTCAGCCGCCCAGCCAGGTGGCCGAGGGCCATGCACCGCTGGCGACGGAACGGGCCATCTCGTCGACGAGGAGGTCGGCGACGCCGCGGGCGGCGACACTCAGTTTGCGTGTGCCGGGCATCGCCAGCACCAACCTGCGTCGCATCTCCGGGTCGGTCAGGGGAGCGGCGGTGACCCTGCCCCGGGCGAGCGCGTTCGTCACCGCGGTCCCGGGCAGGACGGTGAGTCCGACACCGGCCGCGGCCAGCCGGCGTTGAACGCTCATCGAGTTGGTCTCGACCGCGACCCGCAACTCGCAGCGTTTCCGCGCCGCCGTGCGCTCGAGCATGTTCCGCATGGCGTGCGGACGGCTGGGAAGCACGCGGAGCCGGTCGACGACCTCCGCCAAGCCCACCGGGTGCTCGAGCGAGAGGCCGGCGTCCGGCGGCCCCACCACCCACAGCGCCTCGTCGAGCAGCGGGCGGACGTCCACGGATGCCGACGGTCGGACGTCGTAGAGGACGGCGAGGTCGACGTCAGCGGTGTCGAGCCACTCGGCGACGTGCCCGGCGTAGCCGACCAGCAGGCGGAGCTGCACGGTGGGGTGATCGCGCGCCACCCGGGCCACCAGCGCCTCGGAGAGCGGGTCGGCGAAACTGGGCAGCAGACCGACCGTCACGAGACCCTGCAGCTCGCCGGAGCGAGGCCGGATCTCCGCGCGCGCCCGCTCCAGCTCCCCGAGCGCACGCCGCGCGTGCTCGAGCAGCACCCGCCCGTCGGAGGTCAGGACCATGCCGCTGCGGGTCCGCTCGAACAGCGCCGTGCCCAGCTCGTCCTCGAGGAGCCGGATCTGCCGCGAAACGGCCGGCTGCACCAGGTGCAGGATGTCCGCGGCCCGGGTGACGCTTCCCGACTCGGCGACGGCGATGAGTGCGGACAGTTGCTTGACGTCGATCGCTGGGCCTCCTGCCGACCGGGACCGGATGATCCTGGCATGCCGAGGCTCTATCGCCGGGCTCCTTCGATCAGCCCTCGTGATGAGCCGGGGAGAGTCCGGTCCGCCTGCAGATCCGCTACCGGCAGCGCGCGGGGCCCACACACGTCCCCGGCGATCTCGGCCAGAGGGCTGATCTAGCGCCGTGGACGGCGTCCGTGCGCGAGCAGGACCGGCTCGCTCCGCCGTTCCGCCCCGGTCGCCGGGTCGGCTGGTTCCTCGACGGTCTCGGCTACGCGACACTCGAGGACTCGCGGCGTCGACGTAGCCGAAGGGGTGGCGGACCAGGATGAGTGAAGAGTCAGTCGCACAGCACTATTCGCACGGGGCGCTGGAGGAGCAGATCCTCGGTGCCCTCCTCACGATCGGCGTCGACCCCGAACACCTGGAACCCGACCAGCTCGCACCGGTCGATGAGTTCCACATCGGCGGCCGAATTGCGACCGTCGCACTGGTCGACCAGATGGATCTATACCCGGGTCTGCGGGTGCTCGACGTGGGGAGCGGACTGGGCGGCACCGCCCGCTACCTCGCCCAGAATCACCAGGTCAGGGTCACCGGAATCGACCTGACAGAAGAGTACGTGCAGGTCGCCCGGTCGCTCACTCACCGCGCCGGGCTCGCCGAGCAGGTGAGGTTCCACCAGGGCAACGCGACCGCGCTGCCCTTCGACGATCATTCGTTCGACCGCGCCTGCATGCTGCACGTGGGGATGAACATCGCGGACAAACAGACCCTGTTCGCAGAGGTCCGGCGCGTTCTCACCGAGGACGGCACCTTCGGCCTCTACGACGTCATGCGAACCGGGACAGCCGAGATCACCTACCCCGTCCCGTGGGCCTCGACACCGGCGACCAGCTTCCTCACCGAACCAGCGCACTACCGAGAACTGCTGGCGAAGGCCGGCCTGTCCGTCGCTGTCGAACGGGACCGCCGGGACTTCGGGGTCGCCTTCTTCCGCCAGCTACGAGCCAGGATCGCCGACAGCGGCCCACCGACATTGGGCCTGAACATCGTCATGGGCCAGGACGCCTCGGCCAAGGTCGCCATCATGATCGACAATCTCGAGCGGGCGTCCATCGCGCCGACCGAGATGATCTGCCAGCCGGCCTGAACCATGCCGGCCGACCCGCGCGAGGGCGCGGTCTCCGCCCCCGCGGGTGATCCGTTCGCCGCGCCTCTCGTTCACACTGCAGCACCGTGACCGGCGCCGCTTGAACCTGGCAGTGCCGCCGGACTGCCAGGAGGCGCCGACGGGCGACCGGTGGGCCGGGCCGTCGCGGAATCCAGGCCTCCGCCACTTCGTCCCGCCTACGACCGGGCCATCGACAGTGGGGCGCCGACCCGGTGACCGACACGCCGGGCAGCGAGGCCAGTGCGCGATATCGCGGTGATCGACACCCGGCGAAGCGCACGTGGAGGTCGGAGGGCCTGCCACCGGCGGTGCCGCCGACGGACATCGCGAAGGTGATCGGGTCCCTGCACAGCGACGACACACGGACCAACAGCGGGGGCCCGAATTCCGGTATACGGCAGCGCCTGATCGGCCGTATCGGCACCGTTGTCCCTGTCACTTTCTGTACGAGTAGTCGTCGAGTGAATGTGGCGTGGATGACAATCGTCGCGATTCGATCGATTTCCAGCGTCGTGATCGAATCGTGATGTATGTCGCCTGACCTGCGGATTCAGCAAGTAGGGAAAGCGGCGAGCCGGGACGCGTGACGGCGGTCATGAATTGATCATGACACCCGCCGCCTCGGTTTTACGTAGCCTTGGCGACTGGTTGGCCCGTGCGGGTCGGCCGGAAATTCATCCGACCCGCTGCGCCTCACCCTGTTCCGCGGTTTCGGTCCGTAGAGAAAAAAGAGGGAACAGGGCGAGAAGTACCGGCCGACGTCATCCCCAACGTCGGCCGGGCAGAGTTCGGCATCAGCTCCCCAAGCTGCTTTGCAATCCGATCTGTGCAGGAATCTTCTCGAGGGCGCAGATGGAGCACTCCCCATGACTTCTCGAATCTCGATCTTCTCTCGCCGTAACCTGCTGCGCGTGGGTCTCGCCGGCGCCATTGCGGTCGGAACTCCGCTCGCCGTTTCCGGCACCGCGAACGCTGCCGCCGACTCGACGTGGGACAGGCTGGCCCAGTGCGAGAGCAGCGGTAACTGGAACATCAACACCGGCAACGGGTTCTCCGGTGGCCTGCAGTTCACCCCCTCGACGTGGCAGGCCTTCGGCGGCCAGGGCGCCCCGCAGAATGCGACCCGCGAGCAGCAGATCGCCGTCGCCGAGAAGGTGCTGGCCGCGCAGGGCTGGAACGCCTGGCCGGCCTGCTCGAAGAAGCTCGGCCTGGCCTGAGGGCCGAGACTTCCGATCGCCGGGGCGGCGTCCGTCGCTCCGCCCCCGGATTCCGGAAGATCCCCGTGCGCCGTGGCGGCCGTTCGACCTCGGGCAGCGCCTGATCTCGTCGGGAAGACCGCCGCGGGCGCGGGGAAGACTCAGCCCGGATCTGTTTCACGCTCGGGGCCCGGCCGGTGAAGGCAACCGGTCGGGCCCCGCGTGCGTGGCTTCCGTTCCGAAGAGGGCGCGAGTCGTCGCGGCAGAGGCGAATGCAGGAGCGGCAACGCCCGGCCGAGTATCACGCCGTCATCGATAGCCGCTGGTGTCCGCCGGAAGGCCCGCGTCCTGGACCTCCACGATGTAGCGCCACGCATCAGGGGCGGAACCATCGATGTCCGTGACGCCGTACTCGCGCGCGAGTTCACCGCTGGACGTCGACCGGCCCGTCCAACGCGAGCGGCCCGGATCCGCCGCCAACGCGGCAAGCCCACGGCCCACGAAGCATGGGCTCTCGGCGATCGCGAAGTGCGGCTCCTTGTCAGTGGCGTCCCGCCACGTCTCTTCGGTGACGCCGTAGATGTCGAGCATCTCCTCGGAGCGCAACCATCCAGGTGTCACCGCGACCGCGGTTCCTCCGTGGTCACGCAGCTCGTGTGCCCAGCTGCGCGCGAGCCGGATCGGCGCGATCTTCGCGAGGTCGTAGTAGACGTTGAGCCGGTAGTTCTCGTCGTTGTACTCGGCGGTGCCGTCGGTGACCTCCACGACGAGCCCGCCCGGCTCGCGCACCAGAAGCGGAAAGGCATGGTGCGCCGTGACGACATGCGTGTCGATCGCGAGCCGGAGCAGGTGCAGTCCCGCGTCGAGGGAGTGCTCCCAGACGGGCTTGTGCCACTCGGCCAGCGGGCCCCCTCCGAAGATGTCGTTGACCAGGACGTCCAGGCGGCCGCGCTCGGCGTCGATGCGCGCAACCAGGTCACGCACCTGACCAGGGTCCAGATGGTCGACGACGACCGGGATGACCTCCCCTCCCAGAACCTTCGCGAGGGCGGCGGTCTCCTCGATCGTCTCGGGTCGGTCGTACTCCGAACGCTTCCCGACGGTGCTGCGTCCTGTGGCGTAGACCGTCGCCCCGGCCGCGGCGAGTTCCAGCGCGATACCCCGCCCCGCACCACGGGTGGCACCCGCGACGAGCGCGACCCGTCCGGCCAGTGGCTGCTCTCGATCAGGCATGGTCGAAGCATCTGGTGGATCCCTGACAGAACCGGTCAGGGAGCCATGAACCGGAGGCGGACGCCACCGCCCGGGGTCAGGTTCGCAGCATCTCCAGCAGCCGCTCCGCGGTGCCCGTCGACGACGCGGGGTTCTGCCCGGTGACCAATCGCCCGTCCACCTCCACGTGCGGGCCCCAGGCCTTGCTGCGGGCGTACACGGCGCCGCGGTCCGCGAGGCGGTCCTCGAGCAGGAACGGCACCACATCGGTCAGGCCGACCCCGGCTTCCTCCTCGTCGGCGAAGCCCGTGACGTGCCGGTCCGCCACGAGGTAGGACCCGTCCTGCGCGCGCACGTTGACCAGTGCCGCGGGCGCGTGGCAGACAGCGGCGATCGGCTTGTCGTCGGCGAGGAACCCCTCGAGCAGCGCGATCGAGTCGGGATTGTCGGGCAGGTCCCACATCGGGCCGTGCCCACCGGGGTAGAAGACCGTGTCGAAGTCGCCGGCGGAGACGTTCGCGAGCTTCTCCGTGTTCGCGAGCTTCGCCTGCGCCTCCTCGTCGGCCCGGAACCGCCGCGTCGCGTCCGTCTGCGAGTCGGGCTCGTCGCTGCGCGGGTCGAGCGGTGGCTGCCCGCCCTTGGGCGAGGCGAGCGTGACGTCCGCGCCGGCGTCGGAGAACACGTAGTAGGGGGCCGCGAACTCCTCGAGCCAGAACCCGGTCCTGCGCCCGGTGTCGCCGAGCTTGTCGTGTGAGGTCAGCACCATAAGGATCTTCATCTCACGTCACCATCTCCGGCCCGTCAGGGACGTCGTCGACCGACTGCTGCCGTGCGAGGTACCCCCGGTGCGAGGCCCTACGCCTGGTTTCCCCGGTAGTGCTCGGAACGGCAGAGCCGGAACGATCACCCCTCGACATCGAACATATGTTCGCTTCGAATGCTAGTCTGTGGCCTCGGTCGCGGCGCTGAGGTGGGGAAGACCCGGCGACGCGGCCGCCCACCTCCATTCGAGCCGACGACACCACTGCCTCGCCGTCGCGGTCGTGGTGCAGCGAGAGGTCAGCGTGGGTAAGGCAACCGTCCGGTTCTACGAGCTGCTGTCCAAGGACGAGCAACAGGTGCCGGACATCGACATCGAACGCCTGCTCGACATCGTGTCGAACATTCCCGACCAGGACGCCTACGTGCGGCTCGCCCGGATGGAACTGCTCGGGAGCATCCACACGCCACAAGGCGCCGGCCGGGCCCCGCAGTGCCCCATGATCACCGTTGACCGCCTCACCCGCGACGTGCGGATGAGGATCGAGCACGGCCGCCGTTATCGCGCCCTCGAGCTCGACGAGGGCGACACCATCGCCGAGCCGACCCATGTCGGCCTGTTCGAGCGGAACGTCGTCGGCATCATGAGGCAGACCGGACAGTCACCCGGGCCGGCGTCGCTGCGGGACTTCCTCAACTCCGCGGTCTTCGACGAGGAGATGACGATCCGTCCCCTCGTCGACAGCGACGCACTCCGGGCGCTCGCCGGTGTCGGCAGGCTGACCCGGATCAACCTCGAGCTCGACGCGGACACCGCGGCCGAGGTCGGCGGACCGGCCAACTTCCTCGCCGACGCCATCAGGACCTTCACGCAGAACCTCCCCGGCGTGTCGGTCGAGCTCGCCCTCAAGTTCTCCCCGAACGGCCCGGAGGACACCTCGGATCGGGCGCTCGGCGTGGTTCGGCAACTGTTCACCAGGAACGCCCTGGGCAGCGCGCAACGCGCCAACATCAAGTACCGGCGGATCGAGGACGACCGGTCCGACTCGTTCGACTTCCTCGCGCAGGCGGTGGCCCAGGAGGTCGAGGTCGAGATCGACGGCGACGGAGGAGGCCCGAGCAGCGCCCGGGCGAGCGAGGCGATCAGGGAGGCCTACGACAAGCAGTACGAGGACATCCTCAGCGCGCTCGACGGCACCCGAACCGACAGTCCCTCCGCGTAGTCTCTCCGCTGTGGCGGGGGCGATGGGAAAGCGGCTCGTCGAGTACAGGTGGCTCGACTGGCCGTTCGCCGCGCTCCTCACGAGCGGCCACGTCGCGCTCGCGTGGTCGACGGGCCGGTTCGACGTGCTCCGCACCACCGGCTTCACCAACCGGCTCAGCCTCTACACGGACATGATCGCCGTCACCGGTCTGCTGTTCGGTTTCACCGCTACGGCGCTGGCGAGCTACCTCGCCTTCTCCGGGCCGCGGATCACCCAGTTCCGGGCCTACGCCGGCGACCAGGTCCATGCTCAGTGGATGTCGGCGCTCGGTGGTCTTGCCGCCGCACTCGGCATCTTGATCCTCTGCAAGGTGTTCGACCGCGACGGCACCTCGGCCGCCGGCATGCGGTGGATCGCAGAG
This sequence comes from Pseudonocardia sp., assembly GCF_025465255.1. GTDB lineage: Bacteria > Actinomycetota > Actinomycetes > Mycobacteriales > Pseudonocardiaceae > Pseudonocardia. The sequence goes on along the minus strand of NZ_JAODNI010000123.1, from coordinate 9,939 downwards.
GGAACGCTGTTCTTCGCGTCCGGCCGCCTGATCCGTCTGATCTGGGTGTTTCGGCAGCTCATCGGCATCGCCACCAAGCCCGTCGCGGAGCGCGGCAAGCGCAGCGAGCCCGTCGCGTTGAAGGACCCTCCGCTGGTCGCGCAGATACAGGGCTAGCCCGGCGCTGATCGGCCGGGCCCGGAGCCGACACAGCTCTCACCCCGATCGGCGATCGCGGGACCGGCTGACGTAGGCCCGGCGAGGACTCGTGGTCGAATGGAGCCATGGGGGACAAGCGCGTGCGGGCCGAACCCGAGCAGCTGCCGGCGCCGGCGGCTCTGTTGGCCGCGCCCGGGTACGTCGCCCGGCGGCTGCACCACGCCTACACCGCCGCCTGGGTGCGCTACGTCGACCCGCTCCTGACCGGCCCGCAGTTCGCCGTGCTCACCGCGGTCGACGCGTACCCCGGGGTCGAGCAGGGGTCGCTGGCCCGGGCCGTCGCCCTCGACCGGTCGACGATGGCCAGCATCGTGCGACGACTCGAGGACCGGGGGCTCATCGTCCGCGTGACCCCGCCGGAGGACGGCCGCAAGCGGTTGCTGCACCTCACCGACGAGGGCACCCTCTCGCTGCGCGAGGCCGACAAGCGCGCCCGCGACCTCGACGAGCTCCTCATGCGCGACATCGGCAGGTCCGCCGAGGCAGCACTCCTGACCAGGCTCAACGGCATCGCGCAGCATTGGGAGTCCCTCGTCGACGACTGACCCACCCCCTCCCCCGCGAGTCGGCGCTCCTGGTCGTCCGAACCGCACGCCTCGGTCTACCGGGATGTGCCACTCGGTCGACCAGGACTGCCGACTCGCGGGTTTCTGACGCGTTACAGGTTGCCGGACCCCTTGCGTTCCAGGATCGTCAGTGTTCGGATTATCTCCGACGGGCGGTGCGGTGCGAGCCCTGAGCTGCCGGATCCCGGCGACCTCACCGTCCAGTGTGGATCAACCTTGGGAGGGCACGTGGCCAGCCAGTCGTTCACCGTCACCGTCGTCGGTGGTGGGCTCGGAGGTCTCACCACCGCACTCGCGCTGCGGCGGCGGGGGCTGCGCACCGTCGTCCTCGAGCAGGCGAACCAGCTCGGCGAGGTCGGCGCGGGCATCCAGACCGCCCCGAACGCGAGCCGGATCCTCTTCGGCCTCGGCCTGCGCAGGCAGATGGAGGCGATCCGCACCGAGCCGACCGACCAGGTCCGGCGCCGCTGGCAGGACGGCAGCATCATCGCGTCGCTCCCGCTGGCCGACCGGGTGAAGCGCGAGTACGGCGCCCCGTACTGGCACTACCATCGCGCCGACCTGCACAAGGTCCTGCTCGACGCCTGCACCGACCCGGACGGTCCCGGCCCGGTCACCGAGGTGCACACCGCCTCCGGCGTCGCCGAGATCGATCGCACCGACCCCACCCGGCCGGTCGCGATCACGGCGGACGGCCGCCGGTTCACCGGCGACGTCCTGATCGGTGCCGACGGGATCCGGTCGAGGGTCCGCGACGCCGCCGGCTTCGACGACACGCTCGTCTTCTCCGGGGAAATGTGCTACCGCGCACTGATCCCCGGCGACAAGATCGCCGCCGACCCCGCGACCCGCTTCCTGCTCGACCGCTTCCACTCCACGCTCTGGTACGGGCCGGACCGGCACCTCGTGCATTACCTCATCCGCGGCGGGGAATACCTCAACGTGGTCGCGGTCGTGCCGAACACGCTGGACACCACCGACGCCTGGACCGTCCCCGCCACCGCCGACGAGCTCGTCGACGCCTTCCCCGGCTGGGACGACCGGGTGGCGTCGATGCTCTCCAAGGCCGAGGGCGACGCGTCGAAGTGGGCGCTGTTCCGCCGCCGCCGCGACCCGGTCTGGATCGACGGCCGGGTGGCCCTGCTCGGCGACGCCTGTCACGCGATGCTCCCCTACCAGGCCCAGGGCGCCTCCCAGGCCATGGAGGACGCCGCGGTCCTGGCCGAGGAGCTCGGCGCCGTGACCCGTGACGGCATCGACGGCGCGCTGATCCGGTACGTCTCCCGGCGGGCGACCCACGCCGGGATGGTCCAGGACGCGTCGCTCGAGAACATGCGCTTCTACCACCTGCCCGACGGCCCGGAGCAGCAGGAACGCGATGCGCTCCTCCGTGATTTCCGAGGCGAGTCCGACGTCTCCTACGACTGGCTCTGGGGCGGTTCGCCACTGAACGACCCGGACACCGAGTCCCACTCCTACCCGTTCGCACGCTGAGTCGAGAACCGGAGCAGATCATGCGTACAGGCGACCAGGTCGTCCAGGACCTCCCGTGGAAGTGGGGGGTGCAGGGCCGGATCTTCGTCATCGGCGGTCTCGGGTACATGTTCGACGCCTGGGACGTCTCCCTGAACGGCTTCCTCACCCCACTGCTCGGCACCGAGTTCGGGCTCGGCACCGGCCAGCGCGGCCTCGTCGCGACGGCCAACCTGATCGGCATGGCGGTCGGTGCGATCGCCTGGGGCACCATCGCGGACCGGATGGGCCGCAAGAAGGCCTTCTCGATCACCCTGATGATCTTCGCGCTGTTCTCCGTGCTGGGCGCGCTGTCGCCGAGCTGGGAGGTCTTCCTGGTGCTCCGCTTCCTGGCCGGCGTCGGCCTGGGCGGCTGCATCCCGGTGGACTACGCGATCGTCAGCGAGTTCTCGCCGCGCAAGCAGCGCGGGCGGGTGCTCGCCGCGATGGACGGCTGGTGGCCGATCGGCACCACGCTCGCCGGCGTCACCGCCACGTTCCTCGTGCCGGTCACCGGCAACTGGCGCTGGATGCTCGCACTGATGGTGCTGCCCGCGATCCTGCTGGTCTGGATCCGCCGCGGCGTGCCGGAATCGCCGATCTACCTGGCCCGCACCGGGCGCGAGGCCGAGGCCCGGGCCGTCATCGACGACATGGTGGCGCGGACCGGCGCCACGCCCGAGCCCTACGAGATCCCGGCCGTGGTGCCGGAGGCCACCGCGTCGCGGAAGAAGGGCCTGGCAGCCGCCGTCGACCAGCTCCGGCTGGTCTGGGCGTTCAACCCGAAGGTCACCGGCGTGGCCTGGGCGCTGTTCATCTCCGTGATGGTCGTCTACTACGCCGCCCTGTCCTGGATGCCGTCCATCCTGCGGGCGCAGGGCATGGGCGAGGTCGCCGCGTTCGGCTCCACGACCGTGATGAACGCGGTCGGCATCCTCGGCGTCATCACCTCCGTGGTGCTGGTCGAGGTCGTCGGCCGGAAGTGGGTCATCGGCGTCGCGGCCCCGCTCGCCGCCCTGTCCCTGCTGGTCTTCTCCCTGGTCCTGGGCTCGCCGACGGCGGCCATCGTGATGATCGCGGTCTTCGGGTTCTTCGCCCTCGTGGTGATCCCGGTGATGTACGCCTACGTCTCGGAGCTCTACCCGACCGAACTGCGCGCCAGCGGGTTCGGCTGGGCCTCGTCGATGAGCCGCGCGGTCACCGGCTTCGTACCGCTGATCTTCGGCAGCCTGCTCTGGCCGGTCCTGGGCCTGCCGCTGACGTTCGCCCTGATGGGCGTGGTCGTGCTCGGTGCGGTGCTCTACATGGCGCTGGCCGCGCCGGAGACCAAGGGCCGCGAGCTCGACCGGATCGTCGGGTCCGAGGACGTCACGGGCGCCGAGGCGCCCACCACCCAGCCGGCCCGCTCCGCGTGAAGCCCGCCGCCTTCACCTACCACCGCGCCCGCACCACGGCGGGCGCGGTAGGGCTCCTCACCGAGCTGGGCGACGACGCCAAGGTCATCGCGGGTGGCCAGAGCCTGGTCGCGATGATGAACTTCCGGCTCGCCCGGCCCGAGCACCTGGTCGACATCACGCACGTCGAGGGGCTCGCCGGGATCCGCCGCGACGGCGACTCGCTGCGCCTCGGGGCGCTGACCACGCACCGCGCGGTCGAGAAGGCGGACCTCGGGGACTTCGCGGTGCTGTCCCGCGCGATGCGGTGGGTGGGCCACCTGCCCATCCGCACCCGCGGGACGGTCGGCGGGAGCATCGCCCACGCCGACGCGGCGGCCGAGTGGTGCCTGCTCGCCGTCCTGCTCGACGCCCGGATCCGCGCGGAAGGACCGTCGGGGGTCCGCGAGATCCGGGCGGTCGACTTCTTCCGGGGCCCGTTCACCACGGCCCTGCAGCCCGACGAGCTGATCGTCGAGGTCGTGTTCCCGCGGCCCGCCCCCCGGGCGGCGCTGACGGAGTACGCGGACCGGCGCGGGGACTTCGCGCTGGTCGCCGCGGCCGTCGACCTCGACGCCGACCGGGTCGTGCTCGGCGGGGTCGCCCCCACCCCTGTGCTGGTCGAGCGGGCCGGGACCGCCGAGGAGATCGCCGGCGCGCTCGAGCTGCGCGACGAGCCGGGAATCAGCGCGCACTACCGCCGCGGCCTGGTCCGCACGCTGGTCCAGCGGGCACGAAAGGAAGCTTCCCGTGGCTGAGCCACCCCAGAGAAGTCCACACCTCCGGCGCGACGGCGCCTGGGTCGGCGCCTCGGTCCCGCGCCGCGAGGACCCGCGGTTACTGGCCGGCCGCGGACGGTTCGTCGACGACATCGTCCTTCCCGGGATGCTGCACGCCCAGTTCGTCCGCAGCACCGAGGCGCACGCGGAGATCCTGTCCGTCGACCTCTCCGAGGTCCGGGCCGTGCCGGGCGTGGTGGCCGCCTACAGCGCCGCCGACCTGAACCTGCGCGGCGTCACCGCGCTGCTCGACCGCCCGCCGCACGAGTTCGTGCCCACCGCGATGCCGGTGCTGGCTCATGACCGGGCGCGCTACGTCGGCGAGCCGGTGGCGATCGTCGTCGCCCGCGATCCCTACGCCGTGGAGGACGGGGTCGAGGCCGCGATCGTCGAGTACGCGCCGCTGCAGCCCGTCGTCTCCGACACCGCGGCGCTCGCCGAGGGCGCTCCCCTGGTGCACGCCGAGGCCCCCCGGAACACGCTGGTCGACGTCTCGCTCTTCGCCACCGAGGGAATCGACGCGATCTTCGACGAGGCGCACACGGTCGTCGAGGTGCACACCAAGACCGGCCGGCAGAACGCTCTCCCGCTGGAGACCCGCGGCGTCGTCGCCGACTGGGACGACCGGGACGAGCAGCTGCGCGTACAGACCTGCTCCCAGGTCCCGCACCAGGTCCGGACCGTGCTGGCGCGGTGCGTGGGCCTGGACGAGAAGCAGGTCCGGGTCATCGTGCCGGACATGGGCGGCGGGTTCGGGCAGAAGTGCGTGGTCGGGCGCGAGGAGATCGCCGCCGCGGCCGCCGCGCTCCGGCTCCGCAGGCCGGTCAAGTGGATCGAGGACCGGCGCGACGCCCTGACCGCGGCCTTCCTCGCCCGCGAGCAGCGCTACGCCGTGCGGGCCGCCTTCTCCGCCGAGGGGGAGATCCTGGCGCTCGACGCCGACGTCGTCTGCGACATGGGCGCCTACTCCTGCTACCCGTTCACGGCCGGGATCGAGCCGCTGATGGCGTCCGCCGAGATGCCGGGCGTCTACAAGATCCCCGCGTACCGGGTGCGCGGGCGGGCCGTCACCACGAACAAGGCGCCGACCGCGCCGTACCGCGGTGTGAGCCGGCCGCAGTACGTGATGGTCGTCGAGCGGGTCTTCGAGAAGGCCGCCCGCGCGCTCGGGCTGGACGCGGTGGAGCTGCGGCGCCGCAACGTGATCACCGTGTTCCCGTACAAGGGCGTCAACGACATCACCTACGACCCGGGGTCCTACCTGGAGTCGCTCGACCTGTGCGAACAGACCCTGCGCGACGAGGGTTGGTTCTCTCGTCGCTCGGACGAGAACCGGGTGATCGGCATCGGCTTCTCCTGCTTCTCGGAGCGCACCGGCTACGGCTCGGGGGCGTTCGCGCAGCGGAGGATGGAGGTCGTGCCCGGCTTCGACATCTCCGAGATCCGGATGGACCTGAACGGGACGGTCTCGGTCACCACCGGCACCCTCTCCCACGGGCAGAGCCACGAGACGACGATGGCGCAGATCGTGGCGGACCGGCTGGGGATCCCGTACGACCGGGTCAAGATCGTGCAGGGCGACACCGATCGGATCACCTACGGCTGGGGCTCGTTCGCCTCACGCTCGATCACCATCGGCGGCAGCGCGGTGGCGGCCGCATCGGTCAAGCTCGGCGACCAGCTGCGCGAGATCGCGGCGCACCTGCTCGAGGCCGACGTCGACTCGGCCGAGCTCGACGGGGCGGGCGGCGTCCGCGTCGGGGACCGGTCGCTGTCCTTCGCGGAGATCGCCGACGTCGCCTACCTGAAGGCGCACCTGCTACCCAAGGGCGTCGGGCCGGGCCTGTCGGCCACGGCGAGCTTCGACGTCGGCGGCGACGGGACGTTCTCCAACGCCACCCACGGCGTGGTCGTCGAGCTGGACCCGGGCACGGGTGGGATCGAGATCCTGCGGTACGTCTGCGTCGAGGACTGCGGCGTGGCGATCCACCCGCAGGTCGTCGAGGGGCAGGCCCGCGGCGGGATCGCGCAGGGCATCGCCGGGGCGCTGTTCGAGCAGGTCACCTACGACGACGCCGGCCAGCCGCTCGCGCCGAGCTTCATGGAGTACAAGGTCCCGACGGCCGCGGAGATCCCGGACGTACGGATCGAGCACCTCGAGACGCCCTGCGCGTTCACCGAGAGCGGCGCCAAGGGCGCCGGCGAGGGCGGCACGATCGGGGCGCCCGCCGCAGTCCTCAACGCGGTGAACGACGCGTTGCGGCACACCGGGGTCGAGCTCGACGACACCCCGGTCCCGCGGGAAGCGATCTTCAGGGCATTGGAGAAGGCATGATCCAGCTGATCGAGCTGACCGTGAACGGCGAGCGGCACGATCTCGCGATCGAGCCCCGCCGCACGCTCGTCGACGTGCTGCGCCACGACCTGGGCCTGACCGGCACGCACGTCGGGTGCGAGCACGGGATCTGCGGCGCCTGCACCGTGCTCGTCGACGGCGCGCCGGCCCGGGCCTGCCTGCTGTTCGCCGCGCAGGTCGAGGGGGCCGAGATCCGGACCGTGGAGTCGCTCGCGGAGCCGGACGGGACGTTGAACGACCTCCAGCGGTGCTTCTCCGAGCACCACGGCCTGCAGTGCGGGTTCTGCACGCCCGGGATGCTCATGCTCGCCGAGGGCTACCTCGCCGAGGAGCCGGAGGCCACGAAGGAGGAGATCCGCGAGGTCGTGGCCTCGAACCTGTGCCGGTGCACCGGATACCAGACCATCGTCGAGGCGATCGACGACTGCGCCTCGCGCCGGCGCGCCGCCTTCCAGGACCAGCTCGACAGGAGCACCGCATGAGCCTCCACGGATCCGAGACCGACGCGACCTACGACCGGGCGGGCTTCGGCTCGCCGGTCCGGCGCGGGGAGCGCCCGGCCATCGTGGTCGTCGACCTGACGAAGGGGTTCACCGACCCCGCCTACCCGACCGGTGCGGACCTGACCGAGGTCGTCGCGGCGACGTCGCAGCTGGTCGCGGCCGCGGGCCCGGCCGGCGTGCCGGTCGTCTACACGACGATCGGGTACACCCCCGCCGAGCTGGACACCGTGGTCTGGCTGGACAAGGCACCCGGGATGCGGGCGCTCGCGATCGGGTCCGAGGCCGTCGAGATCGACGACCGGCTGCCGTTCACCGACGCCGACCACCTGATCGTGAAGAAGGGCGCCTCGGGGTTCTTCGGGACCGGGCTGGCTTCGCTGCTCGCGTCGACGGGGGCGGACACGGTGATCGTCTGCGGGGCCACCACCAGCGGGTGCGTGCGCGCCACCGTGGTCGACGCGCTGCAGTGCGGCTATCCCGTGCTCGTCCCGCGGGAGTGCGTGGGCGACCGGGCCGACGGGCCGGCCGAGGCGAACCTGTTCGACATCCAGGCCAAGTACGGCGACGTCGTCTCGCTCGACGACGCCCTCGCCTACGTGGGGGGCGTCAAATGAGCGCCCGCTGCGTCCGGCAGGACGCGCTCGCCGACCTGGCCGACATCCCCGCCACATCGCGGTGGGTGCGGAACGGGGACGTGCGCCTGCACTTCCTCGACTACGGCGGCTCCGGCGTGCCGCTGGTCGTCCTGCCCGGGATCACCAGCCCGGCGATCACGATGGACTTCGTGGCCCGCGAGCTGCGGGACCTGGTGCGGCCGATCGTCGTCGACGTCCGAGGGCGGGGGCTGTCGGACTCCGGGCCGTCGTACAGCCTGGCGGACTACGCCTCCGACACGTTCGCAATTCTCGACGGGCTCCCCGGGATCGGCACGGACCCGCTCCTGCTCGGACACTCGATGGGCGCTCGGATAGCCGCGGTCACCGCGACGATGCGGCCGCTGCGGGGCACGGTCCTGGTGGACCCGCCGATGAGCGGGTCCGGCCGCGGGCCGTACCCGACCACGCTGGCGGCCTTCCTCGGCCAGCTCGACGAGGCCCGGCGCGGGACGGACGCGGACGAGGTCGCGCAGGCCTGGCCGCGCTGGCCGCGGCGCGAACAGGAGCTGCGGGCGCGCTGGCTCTCGAGCTGCGATCCCGAGGCGATCCGGGCCACCCACGAGGGCTTCGAGACCGAGGACTTCTTCGACACCTGGCCGTCGGTCCCGGCACCGGCGACGCTGCTGTACGGCGCCGACTCCCCCGTCGTCACGGCGGAAGGCGCCGAGGAGGCGGCCAAGGCCAACCCCGGCGCGTCGATGACCGAGATCCCCGACGCCGGTCACATGGTGTTCTGGGACAACCCGCCCGCAGCCCTGTCGCTGCTCCGGAAGTCCCTCGGCGCCATGACCTGACTCGCGAGTCGGGGTCCGGCATCCGGCGAGCCGGGGTCCCGTCGCCCTAGCCCCAGTGAACTCGGGCGTCGCGCGCCACTGGTCGAGCCGGACGACCACGGAGAAGACGTCGTAGAGCACCTCGGGCTCGCCGACGTCGAGGCCGAGCGCGCGGCCGGCGTCCGCGGCCGCCGGATCCGGGCGGTCAGGTCGTCGTCGCTGAGCATCCGGACATCGTGCCCGGAAGGTTCTCCGATGCCCGGTCCGGCCCCGGTCAGCCGGCGAGCAGCCGTCCCGCGTTCGGGACGATCGGCGGGAGGCCCAGCTCCTGCAGGATCCGGTAGGTCGTGGCGGTGGCCGCGGAGAGCACCGGGATGCCCACCTCTTCCTCGACCGGCTGGATCGACGGCAGCGAGGGCATCTGCACGCACGCGCTGAGCACCAGGGCATCGGCGCGGGAGAGGTCCAGCTGCTGGTAGTGCTTGCGCAGGTCGGCGGGGTCGAGCCGGGCGACGGCGAGGTTGTCCGGCACCTCCAGCGACAGCGAGTCCACGACCTCGACGCCGGCGTCGGTCAGGTACTCGATCACCGCCTGGGTCAGGGGCTTCATGTACGGCGTGATGATCGCGACGCGCTCGGCGCCCAGCGCGGCGATGCCGTCGAGCAGGGCACCCGCGGAGGAGATCACGGGCGCCTGCGCGCCCTCCGCCCGCAGCGCCGCGGTGATCGCGTCCTCGGCGGTGCAGTGGTAGCCGGGGCCCTGGGCCATGATCGCCACCAGGCAGGCCGTGGCGACGACGTCCGGGCGGGCGTCGGCCAGCTCGGTCGCTGCCCGCTCGGCCTGCGCGTTCATCGCACGCAGCTGCTCCGGGGTCACGTGCTGCATCCGGGCCCGCGCGGCGTGGAACACGAACCGGTTCTCCGGATCGGCCTCCTCGCGGGAGCGCAGCATGCGGGGGAGCTCGGTCTCCATCGTGAGGTTGGAGCTCGGCACGATCATGCCGATGTGATGGTCGTGCATCAGCGCTTCTCCACGGGCTTCATCTCGGGGACGGTGAGCTCGCCGGCGTCGACGATCAGCTCGTCGTCGAGGTAGAGGCTGTTCCCGCGCATCGGGATGTCGAAGTGACACGCGGTGTCGTTCGGCCCACCCAGCTCGTTGT
>NZ_JAODNI010000121.1 GCF_025465255.1 Pseudonocardia sp. | reverse complement strand
CGCGCTCGTCGCCCTCGGCGCGGCGCCCCGGGCCCTCCCGGCGGCCGGTGCTGCGCTCGGGGCGTGGGCGGAACCGCTTCCGGATCGGCCGGCTCGTGCTGGTCGCGCTGCTGCTCGTCTCGGCGGGCAAACTGCTGCTGATCCAGACCGTGCAGGCGGGTGAGCTCACCGCGAGCTCGGCCAAGCAGAGCACCACCAAGATCACCTTGGCCGCCGAGCGCGGCTCGATCCTGGACCGCGCGGGCAACCCGCTGGCCTTCAGCACCGAGGCCGTCGCGCTGGTGACGAACCCGCGGCTGCTGGCGCTGAACAAGGGCGAGCGGGCGGCCGCGTACAAGAACGAGATGGCCCAGGCCGTCGCCCAGGCCACCGGCGCGGACGCCAACGCGCTCTCGGCCGGGCTCGCCCAGGACCGCGGCTACATCGTCCTCGCCCCGCTCGTCGACCCCGGCGTGGCCCGGGACCTGCGCGACCGGTTCCCGGAGATCGCCGAGGAGAAGCGGGAGTCCCGCCAGTACCCGGCGGGCAACCTCGCCGCCAACGTGGTCGGCTCGTCGACGTGGGGTGCGGACGCCCGGAAGCTGACGGGCCGGGCCGGGCTGGAGTCCTCGCAGGACAACCTCCTGTCCGGGACCGACGGCTACCAGATCGTGGACACCGCGTCCGGCAGCGACACCGTCATCCCCGGCAGCACCCGCGCGGAGCTGGCCGCCGTCCCGGGCTCGGACCTGCAGCTCACGCTGGACTCGGACGTGCAGTACACCGTCCAGCAGCAACTCCAGGACTACGTGGCGAAGACCCGCGCCAAGGGCGGCTCGGCCGTCGTGCTCGACGCGAGGACCGGCCAGGTCCGGGCGATGGCGAACGGCCGGACCTTCGACCCGGCGAACATCGGCTCGGCGGACCCGGCCACGCTCGGCAACGCCGCAGTGTCCAGCCCGTTCGAGCCGGGTTCGGTCAACAAGATCGTGACGATGGCCGCGGCGCTGGAGAACGGCGTCGCAAAGCCGGACGACGTGCTCGACGTGCCCGGCAGCATCAAGGTCGCGGACCGTACGGTGCACGACGCCTGGTCGCACGGCCTCGACCACTACACGGTGACCGGCGTGCTGGCGAAGTCCTCGAACGTCGGCACGCTGATGCTCGCGCAGAAGGTCGGCGAGGACCACTTCTCCGACATGCTGGTGCGGTTCGGCCTGGGGCAGAAGACGGGCGTCGGCCTGCCGGGAGAGAGCGCCGGGCTCGTCCCGGCCCGCTCCACCTGGTCCGGCTCCACCTTCGGCAACCTGCCGATCGGCCAGGGCCTGTCCATGACCGCGCTGCAGATGGCGGGGATGTACCAGGCCGTCGCGAACGACGGGGTGCGGATCCCGCCGCGGATCGTCGAGGCCACGATCGCCCCGGACGGCACCCGCACGCCGACGGCCCAGCCCGAGGGCGTCCGGGTGGTCTCGCCGGAGACGGCGCGGCAGCTGCGGACGATGCTGATGGCCGTGACCCAGAAGGCCCACGGCCAGCAGGGCAGCGGCTACGCGGCGGAGGTCCCCGGCTACCAGGTCGCGGGGAAGACGGGCACGGCACAGCAGATCGACCCGTCCTGCGGCTGCTACGCCTCGTCGACGTACTGGATCACCTTCGCGGGCATGATCCCGCAGCAGGACCCGCGGTACGTCATCGCGATCATGCTCGACGCGCCCCAGGGCGGGACGAGCGCCGCGCCGCTGTTCCACGACATGGCGAGCTACATCGCGCAGAAGGACGCCCTTCCGGTCAGCCCGGACCCCACCCCGATCCAGACCCTCGTCGCGCCCTGAGCGGCGCCGTCCGGGGCACTGGTGGCGCTTTCGTGCCACAGCGCGACACGGGAGCGCCACGAGTCACGCGCGGCGGCGGGCCGGTGGGGCGGCCCGTCGATCATGGGCGAAGGCCCGAACGGCCCGAGGCTCGTGGGCCTTCCGTGTCCCGCCGCGGCTCGAGAGCGCCACGGGTGCGCGTCCTCGGCGGGACGTCCCCCCTGCGCGGTGATCGGCGTTCCGTGAGATCTTGCGGACACCCGGCGGCCCGGGCGCCCGACGTGGTCCGCGGACGTCGATCACCGGTGCGCTCCCGGCGGCCACCGGATCTTCCGGACCCGCCGCGTGCGGAACGTGCCGCAGGTCCGACGGCCACCGGTGGGCCCCGTGCGCCCGGCGGTGAGGGCCTTCCGGGGCCTCGGCGGTGCGCCGGGGAGCGGTGCGCGTGCCGCCGGTAACCTTCCGCGACGTGTCGCCCGCCAGCTCTCCCCCCACGGACGCGGTCGGTCTGCCACCGCGCCCCGCGCTGGTCCGCCCGGTCGACGTGGTCGCGCTCGCGGCCGCCGTCGGCGCGGAGCCGCACCCGGCAGGGGGCCGTCCCGCCGCCGTGACGGGGGTGACGCACCGGGCCGCGGAGGTCCGCCCCGGTGATCTCTTCGCCGCCCTGCCGGGCTCCCGCGTGCACGGTGCGGACTTCGCCGGGCAGGCCCTCGCCGCCGGCGCCACCGCCGTCCTCACCGACCCCGCCGGGCTGACCCGCCCGGAGCTGGCCGAGGCCGTGCGGTCTACCTCCGGACCGGACATCAAGGTCCTGCTGCACCCGCACCCCCGGGCCGTGCTCGGCGCGCTCTCCGCCGAGGTCTACGGGAACCCGACGGCCGCGCTGGACGTCCTGGGCGTCACCGGCACCAGCGGCAAGACGACGGTCGCGCACCTGCTCGAGGCCGGGCTGGCCGCGGGCAGGCGCTCCACCGGACTGCTCGGCACCGTCCAGACCCGGATCGGGGACACCAGCCTGCCCAGCGCCTTCACCACACCCGAGGCGCCGGACCTGCAGGCGCTGTTCGCGGTGATGCGCGAGCAGGGCGTCACCGACGTCGCCATGGAGGTGTCCAGCCACGCGCTCGCGATGGGCCGGGTCGCCGGCACCCGCTTCGCCGTCGGCGCGTTCACGAACCTCTCCCAGGACCACCTGGACTTCCACGCGACGATGGAGTCCTACTTCGCGGCCAAGGCCCGCCTCTTCCTCGACGACGAGGTGAAGGCCGAGCGCGGCGTCATCTGCGTCGACGACGAGTGGGGTCGGAAGCTGGCGGGCCTCGCCCCGGACGTGATCACCGTCTCGACGACCAGTCCCGCGGCCGACTGGACCGCCCGCGACGCCGCCTCGGACCCCGACGGTGCCCAGCACTTCCTCGCCGTCGGCCCGGACGGCGAGGAGATCCCCGTCGCGCTGCAGCTCCCCGGCGCCTTCAACGTCGCGAACGCCCTGCTCGCGCTGGCCTGCCTGGACGCCGTCGGGGTGTCCGCGGCCGTCGCCGCCGAGCACTTCGGCCGGCTCGCGGTGCCGGGGAGGATGCAGCGGGTGGAGGTCGGGCAGCCGTTCCTGGCCGTCGTCGACTACGCGCACAAGCCCGCCGCCGTCGCCGCCCTGCTCGACGCGTTGCGCGCCCAGCTGCCGGGCCGCGGCGCCCGGCTGATCACGGTGCTCGGCTGCGGCGGGGACCGGGACCGCGGCAAGCGGCCGCTGATGGGTGCCCTCGCGGCGGCCCGTTCGGACCTGCTGGTGATCACCGACGACAACCCGCGCACCGAGGACCCCGCCGAGATCCGCGCCGCGATGCGCGCGGGCGCGGAGGCGGAGCCCGGACGCGGGGACGTGCTCGAGGTCGGGGACCGGCGCGCGGCCATCGCGGCCGCCGTCGCGATCGCGAAGCCCGGGGACGCGGTCGTCGTCGCGGGCAAGGGGCACGAGAAGGGCCAGGAGATCCAGGGCTTCAAGCATCCCTTCGACGACGTCGACGAGCTCGCCGCGGCGATCCGCGCGGCCGGCGGCTGATCCGGACATGCCCCACACGGAACCGGAGGGACTCCGTCCGCCGAGGAGGGAGACACCATGATCGAGATGACGCTGGCCGAGATCGCCCGGGTGACGGGCGGGAGGCTGCACCGGGCCACCGGTGACGAGCGCGTCCGCGCGGTCGAGTTCGATTCCCGCAAGGTCGGCGACGGGGGGTTGTTCCTCGCGCTCCCCGGCGAGCGGACGGACGGGCACGACTTCGCCGCGGCCGCCGTCGCCGCCGGCGGGGTGGGCGTGCTGGCGGCCCGGGAGGTCGACGCCCCCGCGGTGATCGTGCCCGCCGCGCCCCCGAGCGCGGGTGGCACCTACCTCGACGAGTTCGACCCGGACGGCTCCGGGGCCGCGGTCCTCACCGCGCTCGGCCGGCTCGCGCGGCGCAACGTGGACTCGCTGGCGACCGGTCCGGCGCGGCTGCGGATCGTCGGGATCACCGGAAGCTCCGGCAAGACCTCGACCAAGGACCTGGTCGCGACCGTGCTGGCGCCGCTCGGGGAGACCGTCGCGCCGCCCGGATCCTTCAACAACGAGCTCGGCCACCCGTGGACGGCGCTGCGGGCGACCGAGGACACCCGGCACCTCGTGCTGGAGCTCTCCGCCCGCGGGCCGGGGCACATCGCCCGGCTCTGCGCGGTCGCGCCGCCGTCGATCGGGCTCGTGCTCAACGTCGGGCGCGCGCACCTCGGCGAGTTCGGCTCGCCGGAGGGGGTCGCGCAGGCCAAGGGCGAGCTGGTGGAGGCCCTCGCCGCGGACGGGGTCGCGATCCTGAACGCGGACGATCCCGCGGTCTCCGCGATGGCCTCCCGCACGGCGGCCCGGGTGGTCCGCTTCGGTCTGGCAGCACCGGTGTCTGCAGAGCGCTCTGCGCACACCGGCGCGCCACCCGGCCCGGACGTCAGCGCCCGGGACGTCGTCCTCGACGCCGGCCGGGCCCGATTCCGGCTGGTCACCCCCGTGGGCGAGGCGGACGTCGCGCTGCAGCTCGTCGGCGAGCACCACGTCTCCAACGCCCTGGCCGCCGCGGCCGTCGCGCTCGAGCTCGGCGGCACCCCGGAGGGGATCGCCGCGGCACTCTCGGCCGCCACCCCGGCGTCGCGCTGGCGGATGGAGGTCGAGAAGCGGGCCGACGGCGTCACGGTCGTCAACGACGCCTACAACGCCAACCCCGAGTCCATGCTGGCGGCGCTCCGGGCGCTGGCCGCCATCGCCCGGCCCACGCAGACGCAGCCGGGAAGGCGCACCTGGGCCGTCCTCGGCCCGATGGCCGAGCTGGGGCCGGACTCCGCCGCCGCACACGCCGAGACCGCCGCCGCGGCGCGCGAGCTGGGCGTCGACCGGATCGTCGCCGTCGGCACGGACGCCTACGGCGCCGGCCCCCGCACCACCGGCCGGGTCGACCGTGACGCCGCCCTGGCCCTGCTCCGCGCGGAGCTCGCCCCGGGCGACGTCGTCCTGGTCAAGGCCTCCCGGTCCGCCGGACTGGACCGCCTCGCGTCCGCCCTGCTGGCGGACGTCCCCGACAACACGAACGAGCAGGAACTGGTGACCCGGTGAGAGGTGTCTTCGTCGCCGCGGGCGTCGCGCTGGCGTTGTCCATCCTGATGACCCCGTACCTCATCAAGTTCTTCGCGAAGCAGGGCTTCGGCCAGGAGATCCGCGAGGACGGCCCGAAGAGCCACCAGAGCAAGCGCGGCACGCCCACGATGGGCGGCGTCGCGATCCTGCTGTCCATCTGGGTCGGCTACCTCGCCGCGCACCTGCTCACCGGCGAGCCGATGTCCGCGTCCGCGCTGCTGGTGCTGTTCCTGACCACCGCGCTCGGCGTCGTCGGCTTCCTGGACGACTTCATCAAGATCCGCCGCCAGCGCAACCTGGGCCTGAACAAGACCTCGAAGCTGGTGGGGCAGTTCCTCACCGCGGTGGTCTTCGGGATCCTCGCACTGCGCTTCGCCAACGCCCGCAACCTCACGCCGTCGTCGGACACGCTGTCGTTCGTCCGGGACATCGCGGTGATCTCGTTCGGCGGCATCGGCTTCGTGGTGTTCGCCTACCTGGTCGTCTCGGCCTGGTCGAACGCGGTGAACCTGACCGACGGCCTGGACGGGCTCGCCGCCGGCACCTCGGCGATGGTGCTGGCCACCTACGTGATCATCGGGTTCTGGCAGTTCCGCAACAGCTGTGCGGTCGTCTCCGCGGCGGGCTGCTACGAGGTCCGGGACCCGCTCGACGTCTCGATCGTCGCCGCCGCGGCGATGGGCGGCTGCATCGGCTTCCTCTGGTGGAACGCCGCCCCGGCCCGCATCTTCATGGGGGACACCGGCTCGCTGGCCCTCGGCGGCCTCGTCGCGGGGCTGTCCATAGTCACCCACACCGAGCTGCTGCTGCTGGTGATCGGCGGCGTGTTCGTCGTCGAGGTGCTGTCGGTGGCGCTGCAGATCGTCGTCTTCCGCACGACGAGACGACGGCTGTTCCGGATGGCCCCGTTCCACCACCACTTCGAGCTGGCGGGCTGGGCGGAGACGACGGTCATCATCCGGTTCTGGCTGCTCGGCGCCATGTGCGCGGCGCTGGGCCTGGGCATCTTCTACAGCGAGTGGCTCACCGCCTCGGCAGGGCTGTGAGCATGCAGCCCCGACCCCGCGCGTCGTGGAGCCACAACGCGCTTTCGAGACCCGACTTTCCGCGTCGTGGCTCCACGACGCGGTGGGGGTTGTGGTGAGAGGCGCGACCGTGCTGGTGGCGGGGGCCGGAATCTCCGGGCTCGCGGCGGCCGAGGCGCTGGTGGCCGCGGGGGCGCGGGTCGTCGTGTCCGACGACGACCCCGCCGCGCTCACGGATTTGCCCGCCGGGGCGGTGCCCGGGGACGGCACGATCCCGGACGGGACGAGCCTGATCGTCACCAGCCCGGGCCGGCGCCCGGACCACCCGCTCGTCGCCGAGGCGGCGGCCCGGGGGATCGACCTCGTCGGCGAGCCGGAGCTGGCCTGGCGGCTCGGCGCGCAGCGCGCGGAGCCTCCGGCCTGGCTCGTCGTCACCGGGACCAACGGCAAGACCACCACCACCGGCATGCTCGCCGCGATCCTCCGCGCCGCCGGTCTCGACGCCGTGGCCTGCGGGAACATCGGCTACCCGGTCGTCTCCGCGGTCGCCGCGGGGCATCGGGTGCTGGCCGTGGAGCTGTCGAGCTACCAGCTGCACTGGTCGCCGTCGATCCGTCCGGCCGCCGGCGTGGTGCTGAACGTCGCCGAGGACCACCTGGACTGGCACGGCGGGATGGCCGCCTACGCCGAGGCCAAGGCCGCGGCCCTCATCGGCGACGTGGCCGTCGCCGGGGTCGACGACCCGTTCGCCGCGGACCTGCTCGCCCGCTCGCCCGCCCCGCGGAAGGTCGGCGTGACGCTTGCGGAGCCGGGGGAGGGGCAGCTCGGGATCTCCGGCGGCGAGCTCCTCGACCGGGCGTTCGGTGACCGGGACGAGCTGGCCGAGGTGAAGGACGTCCGTCCCGGCGGGCCGCCCGGCCTCACCGACGCGCTCGCCGCCGCGGCGCTCGCCCGCGCGTACGGCGTCGAGCCGGAGGCCGTCCGGGCGGGGCTCGCCGCCTTCGAGCCCGGGGCGCACCGGATGGCGGAGGCCGGCACGGTCGCCGGGGTCCGCTACGTCGACGACTCCAAGGCCACGAACCCGCACGCCGCGGACGCCGCCCTGGCGGCCCAGGGCGACGCGCAGGTCGTCTGGATCCTCGGCGGGCTGCTCAAGGGCGCCCGGGTCGACGACCTGGTCGCCCGGCACGCCGGCCGGCTCGCGGGCGCCGTCGTGATCGGCACGGACCGTTCGGAGATCCTCGACGCACTGGCCCGACACGCGCCCGATGTCCCCGTCGCGGAGGTCGCCGCGGGCGACGATGGGCCGATGAGGTCCGCCGTGCACCGTGCCGCCGCGCTCGCCGGGCCGGGGGACGTGGTCCTGCTCGCCCCCGCCGCGGCGTCGATGGACCAGTTCCGGGACTACGCCGCGCGGGGCCGGGCCTTCACCGACGCGGTCCGGGAGATGGCCGTGCGGGAGCCGGCCGCCGGGGACCCGGGCTGATGGCGGCCCCCACGTCGTCGCGGCCCTCCGCCGGGCCCGGCCGCTCCGGCCGGCGGCCGGCCGCCAAGGCCGCGCCGGGCACCTTCGCGGGGCTCCGGGCCGGCATCAGCCGCAGCGGCACCGCGCTGCAGGTGTGGCTGCGCCGCCCGCTGACCTCGCTGCACCTGATCCTCGCCGTGTTCGGCCTGCTCACCCTGTTCGGGCTGGTCATGGTGCTCTCGGCGTCGTCGGTGGAGTCGCTGACCCAGGACGGCTCGTCGTACTCGGTGTTCACCAAGCAGGTGATGTTCTGCCTGCTCGGCCTCGTCCTGTTCTGGGTCGGCCTGCGGATCCCGCCGCGCCGGATGCGGGCGCTCGGCCCGGTGATGCTGCTCGTCGGCGTCGCGGCGCTGGTCGCGGTACTGATCCCGGGGGTCGGCGTCCTCCGCAACGGTTCCCGGGCGTGGTTCGCGATCGGCTCGTTCTCGCTGCAGCCGTCCGAGGGCGTGAAGGTCGCGCTGACCCTGTGGGGCGCGCACGTCCTCGCCGCCCGGCGCGCCGTCATGCACCGCTGGAAGCACGCGCTCAACCCGCTGGTCCCGGTCACCCTCGTCGTGCTGACGCTGCTGGTGCTGGAGCCGGACATGGGCATGTCGGTGTCCATGGGCATCGTGCTGATCGCGCTGCTCTACTTCGCCGGCGCCCCGATGAGGCTGATCGCGGCCATCGCCGGCGGCGGCCTCGCGGGCGCCGTCGTCCTCGGCCTCACGGCCGGCTACCGGGTCAGCCGGATCACGGCGTTCCTGTCCTCGGACACCAGCGACCCGCTCGGCCCCGCCTACCAGGCCAACCAGGCCCTCTACTCGCTGGCCGACGGCGGGCTCCTCGGCGCCGGGCTCGGGCAGGGCCGCGCCAAGTGGAGCTACCTGCCCAACGCGCACAACGACTTCATCTTCGCCATCATCGGGGAGGAGCTCGGGCTGGTCGGCGCCCTCGCCGTGCTGGCCCTGTTCGCGACGCTCGCCTACACGGGTCTGCGCATCGCCTCGCGCAGCACGGACCCGTGGCTGCGTATCGTCGTCGCGACGTCGACGACCTGGCTGGTCGCGCAGGCGTCGATCAACATCGGTTACGTCGTGGGCCTGCTGCCGGTCACCGGCCTGCAGCTGCCCCTCATCTCCTCCGGAGGCACCTCCCTGGTGGTCACGATGTTCGTGTTCGGCATCCTCACCAACGCCGCGCGGCATGAGCCCGAGGCGGTCGCCGCGCTGCGGTCCGACGGCCAGGGCCGGATCGCGCGGCTGCTGCGGCTCCCGCTGCCCGAGCCCTACAAGGCCCCGGTCGCGCGCCCGCCGGCCCAGCGGGCGGTGCGCCGGTGAGCGCGCCGAAGCCGCTGTCCGTCGTCGTCGCGGGCGGGGGCACCGCCGGGCACATCGAGCCCGCGCTCGCCTTCGCCGACGCCGTCCGCCGGCTCCGGCCGGACGCGACGGTCACCGCGCTCGGCACCGAGAAGGGCCTGGACACCCGGCTGATCCCGGCGCGCGGGTACAAGCTAGAGCTGATCCCGCCCGTCCCGCTACCGCGGAGGCCCTCCGGGGACCTGCTGCGGCTGCCGTCGAAGATCAAGGGCGCGGTGTCCCGCGTGCGGGAGGTGCTCAGCCAGGTCGAGGCGGACGTCGTCGTCGGCTTCGGCGGGTACGTCGCGTTGCCCGCCTACCTCGGCGCACGCGGCCGGGTGCCGATCGTCGTGCACGAGGCCAACGCGCGCGCCGGGCTGGCGAACAAGGTCGGCGCCCGGTTCGCGGCCGCCGTCGTCGCCGCGGTGCCCGGGAGCGGGTTGCCGGACGCGCAGGTGGTCGGCATCCCGCTGCGCCACGCCGTCACGTCGCTGGACCGGACGGCGCTGCGCCCCGAGGCCCGCGCGAGGTTCGGCCTGCCGCCGAGCGCGCCGGTCCTGCTCGTCTTCGGCGGGTCGCAGGGCGCGCGATCGCTGAACTCCGCGCTCGCGCAGGCACTGCCGGGCCTGGTGCACCACGGGATCGCGGTCCTGCACGCCCACGGGCCCACCGGCACGCCCGCGGCCGCGGCGCCCGGGTACGTCCCGGTGCCCTACATCGAGGACATGCACCTCGCCTACGCCGCCGCGGACGCGGTGCTGTGCCGCTCGGGGGCCATGACCGTCGCCGAGGTCTCCGCCGTCGGGCTGCCCGCGGTGTACGTGCCGCTGCCGCACGGCAACGGGGAGCAGGCGCTCAACGCCCAGCCGGTCGTCGACGCTGGCGGCGGCACCATGGTCGCCGACGCGGACCTCACCGGGGACCGGGTCCTCGCCGAGCTGGTGCCGTGGTTCGCCGATCCCCGCCGGATCGGCCGGATGGGCGCCGCGGCGCGCGCGTCCGGGCACGCCGGGGCCGACGAGGTACTGGCGGACATCGTGTTCGGGGTGGTCGGGAGATGACGATGAGCGACGCGGACGGCCTCGGGAAACACGTCCACCTCGTCGGGATCGGCGGGGCCGGGATGAGCGGGATCGCCCGCATCCTGCTGGCGCGGGGCGTCGCCGTCTCCGGGTCGGACGCCAAGGACTCCCGCACCGTGCTCGCCCTGCGCGCGCTCGGCGCCGTCGTCGAGGTCGGGCACGCCACGGCGAACCTGGACCTGCTCGGCGGGCCGCCCACGGTCGTCGTGTCGACGGCGATCCGCGAGTCGAACCCGGAGCTGGCCGCGGCCCGCGAGCGCGGCCTCACCGTCGTGCACCGGGCCGAGGCGCTCGCGGCGCTGACGGAGGGCCGGCTGGTCGCGGCGATCGCGGGCACCCACGGCAAGACCTCCACCACCTCGATGCTCACCGTCGGCCTGCAGCACTGCGGCCTGGACCCGTCGTTCGCGATCGGCGGGGACCTCACCGCCAGCGGCTCCGGCGCGCACCACGGCGCGGGGGAGGCGTTCGTCGTCGAGGCGGACGAGAGCGACGGGTCGTTCACCGCGTTCGCGCCGTCCGTCGCCGTCGTCACCAACGTGGAGCCGGACCACCTGGACCATCACGGCGACGAGGCGACCTACCGCGCCGTGTTCGAGGCCTTCATCGGCCGGATCACCCCCGGTGGCGTGCTGGTGACCTGCGCGGACGATCCCGGGGCCGAGGAGCTCGCCCGGTCCGCGGAGGACCGCGGGATCCCCGTGCGCCGCTACGGCCGCAGCGCCACCGGCGGGTCGGACGTCGTGCTGCTGGACTTCCGGCCGGAGGGCAGCGGCTCCCTCGCGCGGGCCCGGCACCGCGGCGTCGAGCTGGCGGTGCGGCTCGCCGTCCCCGGCGAGCACATGGCCCTCAACGCGCTGGCCGCGCTGCTGGCGGGGATCGAGCTCGGCGCCCCGGTGGACGGGATGTTGGCGGGCCTGGCCGCGTTCGACGGCGTCCAGCGCCGCTTCGAGTACAAGGGCCGGGCCGGCGGCGTCGCGGTCTACGACGACTACGCCCACCACCCCACCGAGGTCGCGGCCACGCTGCGGGCGGCCCGCGAGGTGTTCGGCGTCGAGCAGGGTCGCCGCGGCCGGGTGCTCGTCGCGTTCCAGCCGCACCTCTACTCCCGCACGCGCATCTTCGCGAGCGCCTTCGGCGAGGCCCTGGCCCTGGCGGACGAGGTCGTGGTGCTGGACGTCTACGGCGCCCGCGAGGACCCCGAACCCGGCGTGACCGGCAAGCTCGTCGCGGACCACGTCCGGCTCCCGGCCGAGCGCGTGCACTTCGTGCCGGGCTGGTCGGACGTCCCGCGCGTGCTGGCCGGGCTGGCCCGCCCCGGTGATCTGGTGCTCACCATGGGCGCGGGCGACGTGACGGTGCTCGGGCCGGAGGTCCTGCTCGAGCTGGAACGGGCGGGCGGGACGGCGTGACCAGGCCCGTGGACCGGGGGTCGGGGTCCCGCGGGACGCCGGCACGGTCCGCGGCCCCCGCCGGCCGACGGAAGGCGCGGGACGGGGCCCGGAAGGGTGCCGAGGCCGCGTCGCCGACCACGGCGGAACGGGCGGAACGGGCGAAACGGGCTCGCGTCGAGAAGATCGCGCGCGAGCGTGCGGTCGCCGCCGCCCTCCCGGCGTCGGCGACCTCCGCCGCGGCGGTGACCGCGGCCCGGATCCGGCTCCGCCGGACGCTGGCCGCGCTGATCGCGATCGTCGTGCTGCTCGGGGCGCTCGCCGCGGGCGGCTGGGCGCTGCTCTACCGGGCGGGGCTCGCGGACGTCGAGGGTGTCGAGGTCACGGGCGTCCTGCCGGCCGGCGTCCAGCAGGTGACGGACGTCGCCGCCGTCGAGACCGGGGTGCCGCTCGCGTCGGTGGACACCGCCGCCGTGGCGCACCGGGTGGCGCAGCTGCCGGACGTCGCGTCCGTGGAGGTCAGTCGGAACTGGCCGCACACCGTCGGGATCGCGGTCACCGAACGGGTGGCGGTAGCGCTCGCGCAGACCCCGAAGGGCCTCACGCTCGTCGACGCCACCGGCGTCCCGTACCACGAGGCCCCCGCCGTGCCGCCGGCGTTGCCACGGCTCACCTTCGGCGCCGTCGGCCCGGACGACGAGTCCACCCGCTCCGCCCTCGCCGTGCTGGCCGCGCTGCCGGAACAGCTGCGCGCACAGATCCTCACCGTGGGCGTCACCACAGGGGCCGACGGCGAGGACCCGACCGTGCAGCTCGGGCTCACCGAGGACCGGCGGGTCAGGTGGGGCACGGCGGACGACGGGGCCCGCAAATCCGCGGTCCTCGTGCCGCTGCTGACCGAGTCCGGGTCCGTCTACGACGTCGCCAGCCCCGAACTGCCGACCGTCCAGCACTGACGCGGTACTTCTCACTTTCAGTCCGCGACCGGTCACGGAACGGTCACGCCGGGAGGCTCGCGCTCAGGAACACCCGGTCGGGCTGTTGCCGACGTGCGGCGCGCCTGCTGGACCGTGGTGGACACGGGACCTAGCGTTCGACCCGTACGGCCCGGGCAGACCGGAGCTGATTCGAGACCGGAACCCGAGCGAGACGGAAGGTGCCCTCATGACGCCCCCGCACAACTACCTGGCCGTGATCAAGGTCGTCGGCATCGGTGGCGGCGGCGTGAACGCCGTCAACCGCATGATCGAGGTCGGCCTCAAGGGGGTCGAGTTCATCGCGGTGAACACCGACGCCCAGGCCCTGCTCATGTCGGACGCCGACGTGAAGCTGGACATCGGGCGCGAGCTCACCCGGGGCCTCGGCGCCGGGGCGAACCCGGACGTCGGGCGCAAGGCCGCCGAGGACCACCGCGAGGAGATCGAGGAGGTCCTCAAGGGGGCCGACATGGTCTTCGTGACCGCGGGCGAGGGTGGTGGCACCGGGACCGGTGGCGCGCCGGTCGTCGCGTCCATCGCGCGCAAGCTCGGCGCGCTCACCATCGGCGTCGTCACGCGGCCGTTCACGTTCGAGGGCCGCCGGCGCGCCGGCCAGGCCGAGGACGGGATCACCGGCCTGCGCAACGAGTGCGACACGTTGATAGTGATTCCGAACGATCGCCTCCTGCAGCTCGGTGACGTCGGCGTGTCCCTGATGGACGCGTTCCGCTCGGCGGACGAGGTCCTCCTCTCCGGTGTCCAGGGCATCACGAACCTGATCACCACCCCGGGCCTGATCAACCTCGACTTCGCGGACGTCAAGTCCGTCATGTCGGGGGCGGGCAGCGCGCTCATGGGGATCGGCAGTGCCCGCGGTGAGGGCCGGGCCGTCCAGGCGGCCGGCAAGGCGATCAACTCACCCCTGCTCGAGGCGAGCATGGACGGCGCGCAGGGCGTCCTGCTGTCGATCGCGGGCGGCTCGGACCTCGGCCTGTTCGAGATCAACGAGGCCGCCTCGCTGGTCCAGGAGGCCGCGCACCCCGAGGCCAACATCATCTTCGGCACCGTGATCGACGACTCGCTCGGCGACGAGGTCCGGATCACGGTCATCGCCGCCGGGTTCGAGGGCGGGACACCGACGCACAAGAAGCTGGAGCCCGGGGCCTTCCGGTCGGGGGAGTCGACGGACGGCTCGTCGGGCATCCGGTCGTCCCCGCAGCCCTCGTCGAACGGCTCCGGGAGCAACGGGACCGGCGCGTACTCCGCGTCCGGCACCGTTCCGGCCGCGCCGCAGCCGGCGACGACGCAGTACGCGGCGCCGGCCCCGCAGCCGCAGGCCTCGCAGTACTCGTCGCAGCCGGCCCCGCAGGCCCCGAGCCCGCACCCGCACCCGCAGTCGCCGAACCAGAGCGGGACCCTGCCGCCCGCCGCCCCGGCCGCGTCGAACGGGAGCTACTCGCCCCCGGCGCCGCGCGTCCCGGAGACGACGCAGGACGGCGCCGGCGCGCAGGCCCCGCGGAGCTTCGGTGAGGCCGCCGCGGCCCCGCAGGCGGGCCTCGGGTCGTCCTCCGGCTACTCCTCGGCCTCGGCCCCGGCCGCGGCGAAGCCGGTCGAGGACCTCGACGACGACGTCGACGTGCCGCCGTTCATGCGTCGGTGAGCGAGTCCACCCCCTCCGCTCCGGCCGCGGAGGCGCGCATCCGCCGGGTGGTCACCACCCGCGTGGGCGGGCGCTCGACCGGGCACTTCCGCTCCTTCAACCTGTCCCGCTCCGTCGGCGACGACCCCGGAGCCGTCCGGCTCAACCGGGGCCGGCTCGTCGTGGAGCTGGGGTTGAAGGGCGCCGTCTTCCTGAACCAGGTCCACGGCACCCGGGTCGCGACGGTCGAGACGCCGCCCCGCCCGGACGCGCCGGACATCCCGAACACCGACGCGGTCGTCACCGCGACGCCGGGCCTCGGGCTCGTCATCCTGGCGGCGGACTGCGTGCCGGTCCTGCTCGGTGATCCCGTCGCCGGGGTCGTCGGCGCGGCCCACGCGGGACGGGTCGGGGCCGCAGCGGGCGTCGTGCCCGCCGCCGTCGAGGCGATGGAGGCGCTCGGCGCGCAGCGCGACCACATCGAGGTCCTCCTCGGCCCGGCCGTCTGCGGGCTCTGCTACGAGGTCCCGGCCGCCATGCGGACCGAGGTCGACCGGCAGCTGCCCGGCAGCGCGTCCCAGACCCGCAACGGCAACCCGGGCCTCGACCTGCGGGCGGGCCTCATCCGTCAGCTCCTCGGGCTCGGCGTCACCAGGATCGCCGGGGACCCGCGCTGCACGATGGAGGACCGGAACCTCTACAGCCACCGCCGCGAGGGCAAGACGGGCCGTCTCGGTGGGGTCGTCTGGCTCGATCGCGGCTGACGCCGCCCCTGCGCGGTGAGTGGTGCTCGGGTACCAGGTGCCGCGCACGACCGTAGGGTCGGATGCGTGCAGGTGGAGAACGTGAGTGACGAGCGGCGGGCGGACCTCGGACGCCGGCTGACGGACGTGCGTGCCCGGATCGCGGAGGCGTGCGCCGCGGCCGGGCGGGACCCGGCGGAGGTCGCGCTCCTCGCAGTGACCAAGACCGTCCCGCCCGCGGACGTCGCGGCGCTGATCGACCTCGGGCTCGACTCGTTCGGCGAGAACCGCGCCCAGGAGGCGTCGGCGAAGGTGGAGGAGGTCGCCGGGCTCCGGCCGCAGGCCCGACCGCACTGGCATTTCGTCGGCAACCTCCAGCGGAACAAGGCACGCGTGGTGGTCCCGTGGGTGACGCGGCTGGAGACGCTCGACTCGGCCCGGTTGGCGAACGCGGTGGACGCCGCGACCCGCAAGGCGCACGACGACGGCACCCGCGCCGAGCCGGTCCTGCCGGTCCTGATCCAGTACAGCGTGGACGGTGACCCGGCCCGCGGGGGAGTGGCCGACGACGGGCTGCTGGAGCTCGCGTCGCACGTCGCGGGCCTGCCGGGGCTCGAGCTGCGGGGCCTCATGGCCGTGGCCCCGCTGGGATCCGAGCCGGACCGGGCGTTCGCCGCGATCGCCGCCGCGGCCGCCCGGCTGCGCGCCGAGCACCCCGGGGCCCGCGAGCTCTCGGCCGGGATGAGCGGTGACCTGGACGTCGCGATCCGTCACGGATCGACGGTGGTGCGTGTCGGAACGGCCCTTGTGGGGGAGCGGGCGTTAACCTCGCGGTGATCGCCAACGCGGGGGCTGCAGCGGGGGCGAGGCGTCGACGAGGGGAGCGCGCGATGGGCGCGATGTACCGGCTCAAGGCCTACTTCGGCATGGTTCCCGCCGAGGAGATGGACTACGCCGAGGACCCCGAGGCGTTCCCGGAGCCCCGTCGTCCCCGCCGGGACGACCGTTGGGCCGATCCGGACGACCGCTACGGCGACTACGACGAGTACGGAAGCGGCCGAACGGAGTCCCCCGAGGACGTCGACGGCCGTTTCGGGACGGACTGGAGCCGCCGGTCGGCGCGCGAGCCCGTCCGGTCGGCGCGGGACCGGGAGCCCGTCCGGGGCTCCGGAGGCATGTCCCTGCCCACTCCACCGGCGGTCCGCGGCGCCCTCGCGGTCGATCCGGACTCGGTCCGCGAGCCGGCCGTCCGGGAGGCCCTCCGGCCCGTCGAGCGGGTCCCCGCGCCGGCTCCGGTCCCCGAGCAGCGGGACCGCGGCGCGGCCGCGCTGGCGCGCATCACGACGCTGCAGCCGCGCAGCTACAACGAGGCCCGGACGATCGGCGAGCGCTACCGCGACGGCGTCCCGGTGATCATGAACCTGACCGAGCTGGACGACGCCGCGGCGAAGCGCCTGGTGGACTTCGCCGCAGGTCTGGCCTTCGCGCTGCGAGGTTCGATCGACAAGGTCACGAGCCGGGTGTTCCTTCTCACCCCGGCCGACGTGGAGGTCTCCGCGGACGACGCGCGGAAGCTCGCGGAGCGGGGCCTCTTCCGTCAGGATTGAGTCGTGCCGACCGCCGTGCTCTTCCTGATCTACTACGTCCTCTTCTTCTTCTGGCTGCTGCTCGTGGGCCGGATCGTCGTCGAACTCGTGCGCTCGTTCGCGCGCCAGTGGGCGCCCGCCGGACACACCGCCGTGGCGCTCGAGGTCGTGTTCACCGTGACCGACCCTCCTGTCAAGTTGTTGCGGAGAGTGATTCCCGTCGTCCGCATAGGAGGCGTCGGACTGGACTTGTCGATTATGGTTCTACTGCTGGTGGTGTTCATACTGATGAGCATTGCCAGACCGGTGTGAGCCCCAGTCACCCGGTCTGCCGCCGAGGACTGCATGAGGTGATCCGATGCCGCTGACGCCCGCTGACGTCCACAACGTCGCGTTCAGCAAGCCCCCGATCGGTAAGCGGGGGTACAACGAGGACGAGGTAGATGCATTCCTCGACCTCGTCGAGGCCGAACTCGCGAGACTGATCGAGGAGAACGAGGACCTGCGCGAGCAGGTCTCTGAGCTCGAGCAACGCCTGGGCAACACCCAGGCCGACCTCGAGGAGGCAAGGTCGCGCCCGCAGGGTGGCGGCATGGGGGGTCAGAACGGGCCCCCACCCACGCAGCAGATGCAGCGTGCGGTCGAGCCGCCTGCCCCGCAGCGCCCGGAGCCGCAGCGCATGGCGCCCGCGCCGGCGATGGCGGACTCCGAGCCCGGAGGTGGCGACCACCACGTCCAGGCCGCGAAGGTCCTGGGCCTGGCCCAGGAGATGGCCGACCGGCTCACCGCCGAGGCCAAGAACGAGGCGGACTCGATGCTGGCGGATGCCCGCACCAAGTCCGAGCAGCTGCTCTCCGACGCCCGCACCAAGTCGGACGGCCTGGTCAACGAGGCACGCTCGCGTGCCGAGACCATGCTGAACGACGCCCGTACCCGGGCGGAGACGCTCGAGCGGCAGTCGCGGGAGAAGGCGGCGACGCTGGTCGGCGACGCCGAGCGCAAGCAGACCGAGGTCATCGGTGCCATCCAGCGGGACAAGTCCGTGCTGGAGAAGAAGATCGATGAGCTCCGGACCTTCGAGCGCGAGTACCG
The DNA here is from genome assembly GCF_025465255.1 of Pseudonocardia sp. Taxonomy (GTDB): domain Bacteria; phylum Actinomycetota; class Actinomycetes; order Mycobacteriales; family Pseudonocardiaceae; genus Pseudonocardia. The sequence goes on along the minus strand of NZ_JAODNI010000121.1, from coordinate 156,516 downwards.
GACCCGGCTCAAGACGTACCTGGAGTCCCAGCTCCGGGACCTCGAGGGTCGTGGTTCGGCCGCTCCGTCCGACGCCGGCCGGTCCGGCGCGAACGGTGGCTACGCGGCCTCCGGCTACGGCCAGCGTGCCGACGCCGGCAGCTGAGTCCGCAGACAGTCAGATCGACGCGGGCGGGCGGTCATGCTGTCACCACGGCGTGCCGCACCGCCGCACACGGAGTGAATCGTGCTGCTGCTGGTTCTGATCCTCGTCCTGATCGCCTTCGGGCTGCTGGTCGTCGCGCTGCTCTCGGGCAGCGTGATCTGGGCCTGGGTGTCGGTGGCCGTGAGTGTCGCGGCCGCCGTGTCCCTGCTCGTTGACTGGTGGCACCGGCGTTCGGCGGTCAAGGCCGGTTCGGAGACCGGCGCGGCCACCGCCGCACCGCAGGCCGTCCGGGCCCCGTCCACGCCGCCGCCCGGCTCGCCGCCGGTCGGCAGGGCTCCTGCGGACTACTACGAGCCGGTCACCGAGGTCCTCCCGGCGGTTCCGGCCCCGGGCGGACCGCCGGTGTCCGACGAGCCCGCCACCCCCGAGGCCGCGGTCGCGGATTCCACGGACGGGGCGGACACGTCCTCCCCGGCCCGGGGCTCGTCGGTGTTCGCCGCCGGTGCGGACAGCGAGGCGACGACCGTGATGCCGGTCGTGCAACCGCCCGGCTCAGCGGGCCCGCCGTCCGGCGCTGTCGAGGGTGACACTCGGACGAATGAACCTTTGTCACACGGCGTGACCGATGCGCCGTCCGACGGCGACGCACCGAAGACACCTGTGGGTGGGCCCGAGGAGCCTCCCACGGGTGCTCCGGCCGTCTCGGACGCCACTTCGGACGCCTCCGTGGCGGACGACGCCGGGCGCGGGCCCTCCGGAGGCAAGGTGGCCGCCGGGGTCGTCGGTGGTGCCGTCGCGGCGGGCGCGGGACTCGCGGCCGCGGCCGCGGCGAAGAAGTCCGACGAGAAGCCGGAACCGGCGGAGCCCGACAGCGCACTCACGGCCGCGGGCACGGGTGCCGACGCGCCCGAGGCGGCCGGCTCTCCGGCGGACCCCGCGCGCGACGCTCGGAGGAACAGCCTCGCCACGGACACGAAGGGCGCGGGCTCGGACACCACGGTTCCCGGCTCGTCGAGCGCGGACCGTCCGTCCGCCGGAACTCCCGCGGACGAGGAGGCCGCGACGTCCACGGCATCCACGGCGAACCGGGCGTCGCTGGGCGGGGCGGACCTGTTCGCCAGCTTCTCCGACGGCGCCAGGGGCCGCGGCACCACCGAGGGCCGGACGCCCGTCGAGGAGTCGGCTCGCGCCGCGGACGCGCCCGCCGACCGTCCCGCGGAGGACGGCCCCGCCGCCACGCCCGAGGACATCGACGGCCCGACCGTCACGACCCGGGCGGCGGGGCCGGAGGGCCGGACCGCGCCGAGCTCGCCTTCGGGCGGCCAGACCCGGCCGCCTGCAGGTCAGGCCCGCGCGGACCACGGTCCGCGCGGCCAGGTCCCGCCAGGGCAGGTCGTGGGCCAGGCCGGTCAGAACGGTCCGGGTCAGAACGGTCCGGGTCAGAACGGTCCCGCCGGCCAGGTTCCCGCAGGTCAGGGCGGGCCGGCTCAGGAGGGGCGTGGCCCTCGTGGCGGAGCCCAGGAGGGCAACGGCGTCCACGGTGGGGCCCAGGGCGGCATGCTGCCCCCGGCCGGACCGGACGGCGAGGCCCCGGAGGAGCCCCGGAACGCGGAGGCGGCGGCCCTGGTCGCGGAACTCCCGGACGAGGTCCTCGTCATCGACGAACAGCCCCGCTACCACCTGGCGGGCTGCCGCTCCCTGCCCGGACGGCCGGTCATCCCGATCCCCGCACGGGAGGCCGTCGAACTCGGCTTCACGCCGTGCGGATGGTGCACCCCGGACCGGATGCTGGCCCGCCGGCACTCGGCCGAGGTCCGCTGAGCGGACCGCCGCAGGCGTCGGCGCGGGGCCGCCGGAATAACCGGTCGCGGCCCCGCGCTAGCATCAGCAGGTAGTTCACGCATCACCACAGGCACCGATCCGGCCATCACCGGGGAGCCTCCGGAAGAAACCCCTGCCCAGGCCGGGGGAGTAGAACCGGACGGGAGCGGCCCGTCACAGCCGTCGTCGAGAGGCCGGGAGCAGCAGTTCCCGGCAAGCGGGGTGGTACCGCGGCGAGATCCGTCTCGTCGTCCCCGTGCAGGCATGAGCACCCTCCGCCGCACGAGGAGCACCACCGTCATGAGCGAGAGCTATCCGGCCGTCCCGGCGCATCCGTCGTTCCCGGCACTCGAGCGCGAGGTGCTGGACTTCTGGGAGGCCGACGACACGTTCGTCGCATCCGTGGAGGCCCGGCCGGCCGGTGAGAACGGCGCCAACGAGTTCGTCTTCTACGACGGCCCGCCCTTCGCCAACGGCCTCCCGCACTACGGCCACCTGCTCACCGGCTACGTCAAGGACGTCGTCCCGCGTTATCGCACGATGCGCGGGCAGCGGGTCGAGCGCCGGTTCGGCTGGGACACCCACGGCCTCCCCGCCGAGGTCGAGGCGGAGCGCCAGCTCGGGATCACGCACAAGTCCGAGATCGAGGAGATGGGCGTCGCCGCGTTCAACGAGGCGTGCCGCACCTCCGTCCTGCGCTACACCGGGGAGTGGCGGGAGTACGTCACCCGCCAGGCCCGCTGGGTGGACTTCGACCACGACTACAAGACGCTCGACCTGGACTACATGGAAAGCGTCATGTGGGCCTTCAAGACCCTGTGGGACCAGGGCCTCGTCTACTCGGGCTTCCGGGTGCTCTGGTACTGCTGGCGCTGCGAGACCCCGCTGTCGGCCACCGAGACCAAGATGGACGACGTCTACCGGGACCGCCAGGACCCGGCCGTCACCGTCGGCCTGCGCCTCGCCTCGGACGGCCCGGAGCTGAACGACGCCCTCGCTCTCGTCTGGACGACGACGCCGTGGACCCTCCCGTCGAACCTCGCCGTCGCGGTGAACCCGGACGTCGACTACGTGCTCCTCGCCGCGAACGGGGAGAAGTACGTGATCGCCGCCGCCCGCGTCGCCGCCTACGCCCGTGAGCTGGGGGAGGAGCCGGAGGTCCTGCGGCACTACACCGGCCGCGAGCTCCTCGGCACGCGCTACACCCCGCCGTTCGACTTCTTCGTCGGCCGGGAGAACGCGCACGTCGTGCTCGAGGCGGACTACGTCACCACCGAGGACGGCACCGGCCTGGTGCACATCGCGCCGGCGTTCGGTGAGGAGGACAAGGCCGTCACGGATGCGGCGGGCATCGAGGCCGTCGTCCCCGTGGACTCGCGCGGCGAGTTCACGGTCGAGGTGCCGCCCTACGCCGGGCAGCAGGTCTTCGACGCCAACCCCAAGATCATCCGTGACCTCCGGGACGGGTCGCCGCACGTCCAGGGCGTCCTGCTGCGGCACGAGACCTACGACCACCCGTACCCGCACTGCTGGCGGTGCGGGAACGCGCTCATCCAGCGCGCCGTCGACTCGTGGTTCGTCCAGGTCACGGCGTTCCGGGACCGGATGGTCGAGCTCAACGAGCGGATCAACTGGGTGCCCGCGCACATCAAGCACGGTCAGTTCGGGAAGTGGCTGGAGGGTGCCCGGGACTGGGGCATCTCCCGCAACCGCTACTGGGGCAGCCCGATCCCGGTGTGGCAGTCCGACGACCCGCGCTACCCGCGGACGGACGTCTACGGCTCGCTCGACGAGCTCGAGCGGGACTTCGGCGTGCGCCCGACGGACCTGCACAGGCCCTACGTCGACGACCTCACCCGCCCGAACCCGGACGACCCGACCGGGAAGTCGACCATGCGCCGCGTGCCCGAGGTGCTCGACTGCTGGTTCGAGTCCGGCTCCATGCCGTTCGCCCAGGTGCACTACCCGTTCGAGAACGCGGACTGGTTCGACCACCACTACCCGGGCGACTACATCGTCGAGTACAACGGCCAGACCCGCGGCTGGTTCTACACGCTGCATGTGCTGGCCACGGCCCTGTTCGACCGCCCGGCGTTCGAGAACGTGTCGGCCCACGGCATCGTGCTCGGCGACGACGGCCAGAAGATGTCGAAGTCGCTGCGCAACTACCCGGACGTCAACGAGGTCTTCGACCGCGACGGTTCGGACGCCATGCGGTGGTTCCTCATGGCGAGCCCGATCCTGCGCGGCGGGAACCTGGTCGTCACCGAGCAGGGCATCCGCGAGGGCGTCCGGCAGGCGATCCTGCCGCTGTGGAACACCTGGTACTTCCTGTCGCTCTACGCGGGGGCGGCCGGGCGCAAGGGCATCACACGGACGGACTCGCCCCACGTCCTGGACCGGTACGTGCTGGCCAAGACCGCCGCGCTCGTCGACGGGGTGACCGCCGCGATGGAGGTCTACGACATCGCGGGCGCCTGCGAGCAGATCCGGGACCACGCGGAGGTGCTCACCAACTGGTACGTGCGCCGCTCGCGGGACCGCTTCTGGGACGGGGACGTCGACGCCGTCGACACGCTGCACACCGTCCTGGAGGTGACTGCGCGCGTCGCCGCGCCGCTGCTGCCGCTGACCATGGAGGTCGTCTGGAAGGGGCTCACCGGTGGTCGTTCCGTGCACCTCGCGGACTGGCCGGCCCGCGACGAGCTCCCGCACGACGACGCCCTGGTCGCGGCCATGGACCGGGTGCGCCAGGTCGCGTCGTCCGCGCTGTCCCTGCGCAAGGCGCGCAAGCTGCGCGTCCGGCTGCCGCTGGCCCGGCTGACCGTCGCGTCCGCGGATGCGACGGTGCTCGAGCCGTTCGCGGACATCCTGCGGGACGAGGTGAACGTTCGCGAGGTCGTCCTGACCGACGACGTCGCGAGCTACGGCCGGTTCGAGGTCGCGGTCAACGCCCGGGCCTGCGGTCCGCGGCTCGGCGGGGACACGCAGAAGGTGATCAAGGCGGTGAAGGCCGGGGACTGGACGTCGAACGCGGACGGGACGGTGACCGCGGGCGGCATCCAGCTGCTCGAGGGCGAGTTCACCGAGAAGCTCGTGTCCGCGGACCCGGCCTCGACCAGCGCGCTGCCGGGCAACACGGGCCTGGTCGTCCTGGACACCGAGGTCACGCCGGAGCTGGCGGCCGAGGGCACGGCGCGCGACGTCGTCCGCGCGGTGCAGCAGGCCCGCCGGGACGCCGGCCTGGACGTCTCGGACCGGATCGACCTGGTCCTCGACGGTCCGGAGCCGGTGCTCGACGCCGTCCGGACGCATGAGAAGTTCGTGTCCGGCGAGGTCCTGGCGACGTCGGTGTCCTACGCCGCCGTCCCGGAGCCGACCTCCACCGGTTCGGTCACGGCCCCGGACTCGGCCGCCGCCGAGGTCGGGGTGCACGTCACCCGCGCCTGACATCACCCGCGAGTCGCGCTCTCAGACCCCGCGAGTCGGGGTCCGGGACCGGGCGAGTCGGGCTTTGCCGGCGCGCGAGGCGGGAGGACAGTGTGAGTCGCGGGCTCGCGGGGCGTCGGTCGTCTCCCGACTCACCGGGCTCTGAAGGAGGACCGATGGGCGGTGCCGCGGAGCGGTGGGCCGAGCTGCAGGAGGGGCGGGCCGTCCCGCCGGAGATCCTCGCGCAGGCTCCGGTGAGCCCCTGGGTGCACGATCCGCAGGACTTCACGGCGCCCGACGTCCCGTCCGACACCCCGTCGCGGGACGCCGGGCTGGCGCTCCTCGGCGACGCCGGGAGCGTCCTCGACGTCGGCTGCGGCGGCGGGGACGCGGCGTTCGCCCTGGTCGGGCCGGTGACCGAGGTGACCGGGGCGGACCAGCAGCAGGACATGCTCGATCTGTTCGCCGTCGGCGCCCGGGCCCGCGAAATCCCCTTCCGGACGGTCCTCGGGCGCTGGCCGGACGTCGCCCCCGACGCCGGGAGCGCGGACGTCGTCACGTGCCATCACGTGCTGCACAACGTGGTCGACCTGCCGCCGTTCGTTGCCGCGCTCACCGCCGCGGCCCGGCGCGGCGTCGTCGTGGAGATGATGACCGAGCATCCGATGGCCTGGCTGGATCCGTTGTGGGTGCGCTTCCACGACCTGCACCGGCCGCCGTCCGCGACGACCGAGGACGCCGCGGCGGTGCTCCGCGAACTCGGGGTCGAGCCCGAGGTGACGCGGTGGGAGCGGATCCGGCGGCCGCCGCACGACCCGGCGTGGGTGGCACGGCGGCTGTGCCTGCCCGACGCCCGGGCCGAGGAGGTGGAGGCGGCCCTGGCCGAGGTTCCACCGCGGACCAGGACCGCGGCGACGCTCGTCTGGCGGCCCTGACCCGAACCGCGCTCCAGACCCGCCCCGGCCCGACTCGCGCGGTTGCAGAGCGGGACTCGCGGGGGTGTGGGAGCGCGACTCGCGGGGTTTCAGAGCACGACTCGCGGGCGGTGCGAGGCGGGTGGGTCAGGCGGGATGCACTGTGACGTCGCCCGTCTCGGTGCTCGCCCGGATGGTGGCGTCCGCGCCGAAGTCCGTGGGGACCGAGATCCGGCCCGCGTGGCCGGTCACCGAGACCGCGTCGACCCGGTAGGACCGCCCCGCCGGCACACCCAGGTCGACGTCGCCGCCGTTCGAGGCCAGCAGACGTGCCGCGGCTCGACCGCGAGAGCCAGCGTGATGTCGCCGTACGTGGTGTCGCCGGTGATCGACGTGCTGCGCAGCCCGGTTCCGGTGTATCGCGGAGCATCGCCTCGCCGTAGCGCAGCGGGTTCCGCTCACGCGCCGGCATCGGCTGGCCGTCGAAGCGCTCCCCGAGCAGCAGGGCGTAGCGGGCGCGCTCGAGCCGGGCCAGGCCGGAGCCGACCCAGCCGGTGAGCAGCCAGACGGGCAGCCCGAGCAGGGCGAACGGGAACAGCAGGACCGAGGCCACCAGGCCGGTCCCCACGATCAGCGCGGTCGCGCCGCCGAGGACGACGTCGAGCAGCAGATGGGCCGCGCCGAGCCAGGTCGCCGGGGCCAGCAGGGCGTGCACCGGATCGGTGGGCCGGGGCATCTCGAACCCGCTGCGCCGGCCGGTGACCGGACCCGGCGTGAACGGGCCCGTCGGAAGGGTCCCGGCAGGGATCATCGGTGCGGTGGACATGGGAACGACCCTAGGGAGAGTCGTCCGAGGCCCGCTGACCGCGAGCCCCCGGCGCAGACCGCCCCCGAGCCCGAGCTCCGCCCACCCGACCCCGCGCGCCGGGCCAGCGACAGGAGCGCCGCCGCCACCGCGAGGTTCCAGGGGACGACGGCGAGGGGCCAGCGGGGGACGACGAACACGTTCGTCACGGCGAGTAGCGCGAGGGCCGCGAGGAGCGCCCACCCTCGCCTCCGCGTCATGGGGAGATCATCGCCCACCCGGCCGGCGCCGGACCCAGCCATCGCCGGGCAGAACGTGACCGGGCCGACCCTCCCAACCCGCCGAAAGTGCTTCCGACCTGCGCCGATACGATCGCGCGGGGGGTGCGGATGAGTCTGGAGGTCGTACTCGGCGCGGTCGCCGGGGTGGTGCTGCTCGGCGTCATCGCGGTGCGGGTGTCCGTTCGCCTCGGCCTGCCCTCGCTCCTGCTCTACCTCGCCATCGGCATGCTGCTCGGCGAGGCCGTCCTCGGCCTGCAGTTCTCCGACGCCCGGCTCACCGAGAACATCGGGATCGCCGCGCTCGTCCTCATCCTGATCGAAGGCGGCATGACCACCCGGTGGGAGGCGGTCCGCCCGTCGCTGGGCATCGGCATCGGCCTCTCGACGATCTCCGTCGCCGTCAGCATCGGGGTGGCCGGCACCGCGCTGCACTACCTCCTCGGCCTGGACTGGCGGGTCGCGTTCCTCTGGGGCGCGGTCCTCTCGTCCACGGACGCGGCGGCGGTGTTCAGCGTGCTCCGCGGGGTCGGCGTCTCCCCGCGGCTCGCCGGGGCCCTCGAGCTCGAGTCCGGAATGAACGACGCCCCGGTCGTCCTGGCCGTCATCCTGCTCGCGTCCACCGAGGCGATCACCTGGGTGACGCCGGCGCTCGTCGTCTACGAGCTGCTGGCCGGCGGGCTCATCGGGCTCGCCCTGGGTTTCGGCGGCGCCTGGGGGCTCCGGCGGGCGGCGCTGCCGTCGACCGGCCTGTACCCCCTGGCCACGATGGCCGTCTGCGTGCTCGCGTTCGCCGGCGGGCAGCTGCTGCACGCGTCCGGGCTGCTCGCCACCTACGTCGCCGCGCTGGTCCTCGGCAACTCGCGGCTCCCGCACCGCGGCGGCGTCGTGTCGTTCGCCGAGGGCACCGGCTGGCTCGCCCAGATCGGCCTGTTCGTCCTGCTCGGCCTCTACTCCAGCCCTTCCCGGCTGGTCGACGCGCTGGTCCCGGCCCTGATCTGTGCGGGCGTCCTGCTGGTGCTGGCCCGGCCGCTGTCCGTCGTTGCGGCAGCACTGCCGTTCCGGCTGCCGTGGCGGGAGCAGGTGTTCCTGTCCTGGTCGGGGCTGCGCGGCGCGGTCCCCATCGTGCTCGCGCTGATCGCGCTGGTCGAGGGAGCGCCCGGCGGCGAGCGGCTGGTCGACGTCGTGTTCGTCCTCGTCGTCTTCCTCACCCTCCTGCAGGGCACCACCCTGCCCTGGGTGGCCCGGTTCCTCGGGGTGGCGAAGGGCAGCGAGCCGCAGGAGATGGGCGTCGACGCCGCCCCGCTCGACGAGCTCGGCGCCAGCCTGCTCCAGGTCCGGATCCCGGTCGGGTCGAAGCTGCAGGGGGTCTACCTGCGCGAGTTGCGGCTGCCCAGCGGAGCCATCGTCAGTCTGGTGGTCCGGGACGAGGCCGCGTTCACCCCGAACGGGGAGACGCGGCTGCGCGAACGGGACCAGCTGCTCGTCGTCGCCACCGCGTCCTCCCGCGCCCGCGCCGAGGAACGGCTCCGCGCCGTCGACCGCGGGGGTGCGCTGGTCCGCTGGAGGGACACCGACCCGGACCCGAAGGCCCGGCGACCGGGCAGCCCGGGCGCGCCCGCATAATCGTGGGGTGACCGCCGAGCCCGACACAGCCCCCGATCTCCCGCCGAAGAGGGTGCTGCTGCTCGCCGTCGTCGCGGTCGCGATCCTCGGGCTCGACATCCTCACCAAGACCCTTTCCGTCGCCGAGCTGGAGGGTCGCCCGCCGGTCGAGCTCCTCGGCGGTGCCGTCTACCTGATCCTCGTGCGCAACCCGGGCGCGGCGTTCTCGCTGGCCACGGGCTACACATGGGTGCTCACGCTGATCGCCGTCGCGGTCGTCGTGGTGATCGTCCGGATCTCCCGCAAGCTCCGTTCGACCGGCTGGGCGCTCGCCCTCGGGCTGGTCCTCGGCGGCGCGCTGGGCAACCTGACGGACCGGCTGTTCCGCGCGCCCGGCCCGCTGCAGGGCCACGTCGTCGACGTCGTGTCGCTCTTCGCGCCGGACGGCTCGGTATGGCCGGTGTTCAACCTGGCGGACTCCTCGATCGTCTGCGGCGGGATCCTGCTCGTGCTGATGGCCCTGCTCGGGCGCGAGCTCGACGGCACGAAGACCACCAAGGAAGAAGCCGTCTCCAGTGAGTGACCTCCGCCAGCTCCCCGTTCCCGACGGCTTGGACGGCATGCGCGTCGACGCCGGCCTCGCCCGCCTGCTGGGCCTCTCCCGCACCGTCGTCGCGACCCTCGCCGAGGAGGGCCGGGTCGCCGTCGACGGCCAGGCCGCCGGCAAGTCGGACCGGCTCACCGCGGGCAGCTGGCTCGAGGTCGAGCTGCCGTCGCCGGACGTGCCGACGGCGATCTCGGCCCCGCCGGAGGTCGTCGCCGGTCTCGCCGTCCTGTACGAGGACGACGACATCGTGGTCGTGGACAAGCCCGTCGGGGTCGCGGCGCACCCCAGCCCGGGCTGGACCGGGCCCACCGTCCTCGGCGGGCTGGCGGCCCTGGGCACCCGCGTCTCGACGTCCGGCTCGGCCGAGCGCAAGGGCATCGTGCACCGGCTGGACGTCGGCACCACCGGCGTCATGGTCGTCGCGAAGTCCGAGCACGCGTACACGGTGTTGAAGCGGGCGTTCAAGGAGCGCACCGTCGAGAAGCGCTACCACGCGATCGTCCAGGGCCACCCGGACCCGACGAGCGGCACGATCGACGCCCCGATCGACCGGCACCCGAAACACGACTACCGGTTCGCCGTCGTCGCGGACGGGAAGCCGAGCGTCACGCACTACGACACGATCGAGGCCTTCCGCGCCGCCAGCCTGCTGGACGTGCACCTGGAGACCGGCCGCACGCACCAGATCCGGGTGCACTTCTCCGCGCTACGCCACCCGTGCGTCGGGGACATCACCTACGGCGCGGACCCGACGCTGGCCAAGCGGCTGCACCTCGGCCGGCAGTGGCTGCACGCCCGGCAGCTGGGGTTCCACCACCCGGCGGACGACCGGTGGGTCGAGTTCGTCAGCGAGTACCCGGCGGACCTCGAGCGGGCCCTCGAGCTGCTGCGGGACTGATGACCCGCAACCGGCGGCTCGCCGCCTACGCCGTCTGCGGGGTGATCCTCGTGCTCGTCGCGCTCTACGCATCACGGCAGTACGGCGGGCCCGCGGGACCCGGCCCGTCGCCGGGTTCGGTGCGGCTCGGCCCGGACCCGGGGGAGACCGTCGCGGACTACCGCGCGCGGCTCCCGGCGGAGCTGCCCCCGCCCGGCGCCTCCACACCCGCGCTGGTGCAGCTCGACGCCGAGGTCACCCCGGCCGACGCGGCCGCGCTCGTCGGCGACGCCCGTGTCCTGACGGCCGTGTTCCGCGTGCCGATCCCGCGCGTCCAGACCGCGCTGCGCTTCCAGACCGTCGACGCCGGGGTCCCGAACCCCGCCGCCCTCGACACGGCCCGGCAGCGCGCCGGGATCGCCGCCGGGGCGGACGCTGTGCGGCTCGGCGGGCGTCCCGCGGCCGTCGCCTCGGCGGAGGACGCGGCGTACCGCGGGCCGTGCGCGTGCGTCGTCGCGCTCCTCGTGCAGACGGACCGGGCCGGCCTCGATGCGCTCGCCGCGGCCGGCGGGGTCCGGGCGGTCCAGGCCGCGCCGGTGGGCACCACCCCGGTCGAGCTGGCCCTCGCCCCGCTGCTCCCGGAGCAGCGGGAGTCGGCCGTCCCGCTGCCGGACGACGGACCGGTCCCCGCGGCGCCCTGATCGTCCGACCGGGGGCTGACCCCCGGTCGATCCCGGGGTAACCCCCGGTCGGACTGGGTGGATCACCTGATTCTGCCGGGGCCCGTCCGCTGGGACGGTCGTCCCATGAGCCAGCACGCCCCTCCACACAGGACAGCCGACCCGCTCCTCGTGGCGGGGACCGGTGCCGCGGTCGCGGTGACGGCGGCCGGCTGGCTGCACCTGGCCGGCGCGCTCGCCGCCCCGCGGGTCGACCCCCTGGCCTTCACCGTCAGCGACTACGTCGCCCTGCCGGGCGGGTACGCGCTGCTGGCGGTCGCCGCCCTGGCGCTCGGCCTGGTCGGGGTGGCCCTCGCGGCGACCGCCCGGCGCGCCGCCCCGGCGGCCCGCGCCGTGCCGGTGCTGCTGCTCGGTTGGAGCGCCGCGCTGCTGCTGGTGGGTCTCTTCCCGACCAACCCGCCCGGCGTCCCGGCCGACCTCGCCGCGGGCGTGCACCGGTACGCCGGGGCCCTGGCCTTCGCCGTCCTCCCGATCGCCGTGTGGCTGCTCGGCCGTGCGCTCCGGAACCGGGCGCTGTGCGGGCTGGCCGTGGCCGTCGGCGTGGCCGCGGGGACGTTCCTGGTGGCGCACGTTCCGATCGTGCTGGCGATCGACATCGCCGGTTCACCCGGATTTCCGCTGCTGGGTGGGGTGGAGCGGGTTCTCTACGCCCTGGTGATCGTGTTGCTGCTCGTCACGGCCCGGGCGCTGCGGCGCACCGCCCCGGATCTCGTCGCGGTGCCCGCGGTCGCCGAGGCCGACCCGGCGCTCGTGGGACGGTGCCCGGTCGAGGCCGGCGCTTCGGGGGTGGCGGCATGAGCCTCCTGCTCGCGGTCGTGCTCGCCGTCGCCGGCGCGGGATGCTTCGCCCTCGCCGCGGTGCTCCAGCACGGAGCGGTCCGGGTGCCCGGCTCCCGTCCCTCACTCGATCTCGCCGGATTCCGGGACCTGCTCCGCCGACCGTCCTGGCTGCTCGGCATCGGGCTCGCCGCCGGCGGGGCCGCCCTGCACGCCGTCGCGCTCGTCCTGGCGCCGGTGTCCGTCGTACAGCCGATCGGGGTGCTCGCGGTCCCGATCGCGGTCCTGCTCGGCCTCCGCAGCGGTGGCAGGCCGGCAGCGGCGGTTCTCACCGGGAGCGCCGCCTGCGTCGGGGGCGTGGCGCTGGTCGTCCGGTTCGCCGCGGCGGCGGACCCGGTCGAGGCCACGGGCGCGCTCCCGGGCCGGTCCCTGCTGATCGCCGGGGCGCTCGCGGCCACGGTCGTGCTCCTGCTCGCCGCGGTCGCCGCCCGGACCTGCGGACGGCTGCGCTGCCTCGCCTGTGCCGTGGGCGGCGCGGTCGCGTTCGGGCTGGTCGCCGCGACCGTCCGGGCCGTGTCCCGGCAGCTCGCGACGGGTGCCGCGGGGCCGTTCGACGAGACCGTCCTCGTCGCCGCCGGCGGGATCGTCGTCGCCCTGCTCGCGGGCGGCTGGCTCGTCCAGCAGGCCTTCGCCTCCGGACCGCCGGCCGTGGTGGTCGCGGCGCTGACCGTCGTCGACCCGATGGTGGCCGTCGCCCTCGGGATGGGCCTGCTGGGCGAGGGCGCCGGGCTCGGTGTCGGTGCCGCGCTCGGCATGGCCGGCGGCGCGCTCGTCGCCGCCGGCGGGGTCTCGCTCCTCGCCCGGCACCACCCCGACGCCGCCACCCGCACCCCGGCCCGTCCCACCGACGACCGCGAGCCCGTGCTCGCCGGCCGCTCCTGACCTCTTCCCCACCCCGAACCGTCCTGAGGAGGATCCCCATGCGGATCATGATCGGTGCCGACACCTACCCGCCCGACGTGAACGGCGCCGCCCGCTTCGCCGAACGGCTGGCCACCGGGCTGGCCGGACGCGGGCACGAGGTGCACGTCGTCGCCCCGTCGCCCGAGGGCCCCGCCGGTTCCCGGGAGGTGGAGGGCGTGACCGTCCACCGGATCCGCTCGCACCGCTACCCGCTGCAGGACTCGTTCCGGGTGTGCCTGCCCTGGCAGGCCCGGCCGGAGACCGCCGCCGTGCTCGGTGAGGTCGCCCCGGACGTCGTGCACGTGCAGGCCCATTTCTCGGTCGGCCGCGGGGTGGCGGTGGCCGCGGCCGAGGCCGGGCTCCCACTCGTCGCGACCAACCACTTCATGCCGGAGAACCTCCTCGACCATTCCTTCCTGCCGTCCGGCCTGCACGGCCCGGCGTCCCGGTTCGCCTGGCGGGACCTGCGGAAGGTCTTCCGCCGCGCCGACGCCGTGACGGCCCCGACCCCGCGGGCGGTCGAGCTCCTCGAGCGCTCGACCGGCCTGACCGGCTCGGCGATCTCCTGCGGCATCGACGCCGACCGCTATGCCGGCGGTACCGAGGACGCGACGCCGACGATCCTGTTCGTCGGGCGGCTGGACCAGGAGAAGCGGGTCGCCGAGCTGATCCGCGCGGTCGCGACGCTGCCGCCCGGCCTGCGCCTGGAGATCGTCGGCGACGGCAGCAAGCGGGCCGAGTGGACCGCGCTGGTGGACCGGCTCGGCATCGCGGACCGGGTCGTCTTCCACGGTTTCGTGGACGAGGCCGAGCTGGTAGCGGCCTACCGGCGCTGCGCGGTCTTCTGCATGCCGGGCGTCGCGGAGCTGCAGAGCCTGGTGACCCTGGAGGCGATGGCGGCGGGCAAGCCGGTCGTCGCCGCGGATGCGATGGCGCTGCCGCACCTCGTCCACCCCGGCCGCAACGGCTGGCTCTACCCGCCCGGCAACGTCGACGCGCTGGCCGCCGCCCTCGGCGCGCTGCTGCGCGACCGCGGGACCCGGGCCCGGATGGGCGCCACGAGCCGGGAGATCGTCTCGGGGCACGCCCTGGACGCCACCCTGGACGCGTTCGAGGCCGTCTACACCCGCGTCCTCACCCCGGCGGCCACCCGCCTCACCGCGGCGGCCTGAGGCGCTCCTCCCCGCGCCGTGGGCGCCCGACGGCGCCCTCGTCCCGTCCGCATCCACCGTCCACGCCCTCGCCCGTGACCGGTGCGCTGTCGCGGCCCATGCGACACGGACGTTTCCCGCGAAACGATCAGTGGGGGCCCCCACCGACGCGCCGCGTGACGGCCGGAGCACCCGCAGTGAGACCGATCGAGCGGCCCGACACACCGCTCGCCCCGGTGAGCTGGGCGTTCGTCGACCACCCCCCGGGACTCGAGGAAGTGTCGGTGCCCGGGGTTAGTCTTGGGCCCTCCCCGGACCCCGCGAGCACCCGCCCCTTCTCCGCCCGGCCGCACCGGCCGGCAAGGGAGGAGCAGCACCCGCGGGGGGCGTCCGGGGGACCGCAACGCACCGTGCGAGAGCGCGTGAGAGGAGCCCGGAAGACACATGGCCTCGGCGAGCGGAACCAGCAAGGACGGCTTCGTCCATCTCCACACCCACACCGAGTTCTCGATGCTGGACGGTGCGGCGCGCCTGGACGATCTCTTCAAAGAGGCCGCCCGCATGGAGATGCCCGCGCTCGCCATGACGGACCACGGCAACGTCTACGGGGCCTACGAGTTCTGGAAGAAGGCCACAGCGGCCGGGGTCAAGCCGATCATCGGCATGGAGGGCTACCTCTCGCCGGGCTCCCGGCACGAGCGCAAGCGGACATCGCTGGGTGCCAAGGACAACACGGGCAACCCGGACCTGATGTACACGCACATGACGCTGCTGGCCGAGAACAACGAGGGGATGCACAACCTCTTCCGGCTCTCCAGCCTCGCGAGCCTCGAGGGCTACTACTACAAGCCCCGTATGGACCGCGAGCTGCTGGAGACCTACGGCAAGGGGATCATCGCCACCACCGGCTGCCCGTCCGGCGAGGTGGCCCGCCTGCTGCAGCAGGACGACTTCGACGGCGCCTGCCAGGCCGCGAGCGACTACCGGGACATCTTCGGCAAGGGCAACTTCTTCTGCGAGCTGATGGACCACGGGATCGAGATCGAGAAGCGGGTCCAGGAGGACCTCTTCGCGCTGAAGAAGAAGCTCGATCTGCCCGGCCTCGCCACGAACGACCTGCACTACACGTATCCGGACGACAACAAGCCGCACGAGGTGCTGCTCTGCGTCCAGACCGGCAAGACCATGTCGGACCCGAACCGTTTCAAGTTCGACGCACAGGACTTCTACCTCAAGTCCGCCGCCGAGATGCGCGCCCAGTGGGACCCGCTGCACCCGGAGGCCTGCGACAACACCCTCGCCGTCGCCGAGCGCGTCGGCATCTCCTTCGCCAGCCAGGACCTGATGCCCCGGGCGCCCGTCCCGGAGGGCGAGACCGAGGAGTCCTGGCTGATCAAGGAGGTCGAGCGGGGGCTGCACACGCGGTTCCCGAACGGCGTCACCGAGCAGTACCGCAAGCAGGCGGAGTACGAGCTCGGGGTCATCATCCAGATGGGCTTCCCGGGGTACTTCCTGGTCACCGCGGACCTCATCCAGTACGCGAAGTCCGTCGGCATCCGGTGCGGGCCCGGCCGTGGCTCCGCCGCGGGCTCGCTGATCGCCTACGCGCTGGCCATCACGGACCTGGACCCGATCAAGCACAAGCTGATCTTCGAGCGGTTCCTGAACCCCGAGCGCATCTCGATGCCCGACATCGACATGGACTTCGACGAGCGTCGGCGTGGCGAGATGATCCGCTACACCACCGAGAAGTACGGCGAGGACCGGATCGCGCAGATCATCACCTACTCCACGATCAAGGCGAAGGCCGCGATCAAGGACTCGGCGCGCGTGCTGTTCGGCCAGCCCGGCTACTCGGTGGCGGACCGGATCACCAAGGCCATGCCGCCGGCCGTCATGGGTAAGGACATTCCGCTGTCCGGGGTGTTCGATCCGAGCCACAAGCGCTACTCCGAGGCCACCGAGGTCCGGGCCCTCTACGAGGCGGACCCGCAGGTCAGGGAGATCATCGACACCGCACGGGGCCTCGAGGGCCTCAAGCGCCAGTGGGGCGTGCACGCGGCCGGCGTGATCATGTCCAGCAAGCCGCTGCTGGACGTCATCCCGATCCAGCGCCGCGAGGCCGACGGCTCGATCATCACGCAGTTCGACATGGGCGCCTGCGAGACGCTCGGGCTGCTCAAGATGGACTTCCTGGGCCTGCGCAACCTCACTATCATCGACGACGCGCTGGAGAACATCGAGCTCAACGGCAAGCCGAAGCTCGAGATCGAGACCGTCGACCTGGACGACCAGACGACCTACGACCTGCTCGCCCGCGGGGACACGCTCGGCGTCTTCCAGCTGGACGGCGGCCCGATGCGGGACCTGCTGCGCCGGATGGCGCCCACCGAGTTCGACGACATCTCGGCCGTCGGCGCGCTCTACCGGCCCGGCCCGATGGGTGCGAACGCGCACAACGACTACGCGGACCGCAAGAACAAGCGCCAAGAGGTCACGCCGATCCACCCGGAGCTGGCGGAGCCCCTCAAGGACATCCTCGGCGAGACCTACGGCCTGATCGTCTACCAGGAACAGGTCATGGCGATCGCCCAGAAGCTGGCCGGGTACACGCTCGGCAAGGCGGACCTGCTGCGCCGGGCGATGGGCAAGAAGAAGAAGGAGATCCTGGACAAGGAGTACGCCGGCTTCGCCCAGGGCATGAAGGACAACGGCTACTCCGAGGCCGCGGTCAAGACGCTCTGGGACATCCTGCTGCCCTTCTCGGACTACGCGTTCAACCGCGCGCACTCCGCCGCCTACGGCCTCGTCTCGTACTGGACGGCCTACCTCAAGGCGAACTACCCCGCGGAGTACATGGCCGCGGTGCTCACCTCGGTCCGGGACGACAAGGACAAGGCCGCGATCTACCTGGCGGAGTGCCGCCGGATGGGGATCAAGGTCCTCGCGCCGGACGTCAACGAGTCGGTCCGGAACTTCGCCCCGGTCGGCACGGACATCCGCTTCGGCCTCGGCGCGATCCGCAACGTCGGCTTCAACGTCGTCGACGCGATCGTTGCCGCGCGCAAGGAGAAGGGGGACTTCACCGACTTCTCGGACTTCCTGCGCAAGGTCGACGCGGTGGTCTGCAACAAGAAGGTCATCGAGTCGCTGGTGAAGGCCGGCGCGTTCGACTCGCTCGGCCACTCGCGCAAGGGCCTGCTGCTCGTCCACGCGGACGCGATCGACCAGGTGATGAGCACCAAGAAGGCCGCGTCGATGGGCCAGTTCGACCTCTTCGGCTCCCTCGACGGCCCCTCGGACGACGACGCCTTCACCGGCCTCTTCGACGTCAAGGTGCCCGAGGAAGAGTGGGACACCAAGCACAAGCTCGCCGTCGAGCGGGAGATGCTGGGCCTCTACGTCTCCGGGCACCCCCTGGAAGGGTTCGAGCAGGCCCTCTCGGCCAAGTCGGACACCCCGATCCAGGCGATCCTCGAGGGCACGGTCGCCGAGGGCGCGCAGGTCACCGTGGGCGGCATCCTCGCGAACGTCAACCGGCGGGTCAACAAGAACGGCGAGCCCTGGGCGTCGGCCCAGATCGAGGACCTCGTCGGCGGCATCGAGGTGCTGTTCTTCCCGCGCGCCTACCAGGTCGTCGGTGTGGACGTGGCCGAGGACGCGATCGTGCTGGTGAAGGCCCGGGTGAACAAGCGGGACGACCGGGTCTCCCTGATCGCGAACGACCTTGCCGTCCCCGAGCTGCAGGCCGCGGGGGAGGCGGGGCTGCCGGTGAAGGTCAGCCTGCGCACCGAGATGTGCACCCCGGAGCGGGTCGCGCAGCTCAAGGAGGTCCTCACCCACCACCCCGGCACGTCCGAGGTGCACCTCGCGCTGGTCTACGGCACGAAGACCACGATGCTGCGCCTGGACCAGGGCCTGAAGGTGACGAACAGCCCGTCGCTGTACGGGGACCTGAAGGCGCTGCTGGGCCCCGGCTGCCTCGGCTGAGCCCTCGGAGCTGCACGAACGGCACTCTCGCCCCGTAGGCCCGGACGAGAGTGAGTGCCGCTCGTCGGAGACAGGAAGCTAGCTCGCGCTGCGGACCAACGCCTGCCAGTGCGCCTGGGCCTGGTCCCGCCAGAGCTCGTGCCGGGACTCGAAGAGCTCCGCGGCCCGCGAGCCCGCCCACTCCGCGGGCAGCAGCTCGGCCGGCAGCTTCGGGTCCAGGAACGGGAAGCGACGCCAGGCGTGCACCAGCAGGATCTGGTGGGCGAGCACCTCGGCGGGCGTCGACGGCGCCGCGTCGGCGAACTCGGCGATGAACTCCTCGTAGGCGTCCTCGACCTCCGCGAGGCCCCACGCCTGCGCGACGACGTCCGCCTGGCTCCCGATGGCGCCGAACGGCCCGACGAACGAGCTGGTCACCTCCTCCAGCCCCAGGTCCGCGACGACGTCCGCGACCTCCTCCTGCTTGGCCGGGTCGGGGGAGACCCACACCCCGGGGGCGGGGGAGCCGAGGCCGGCCCACGCGAGCCGGGTGCGAAGCCGGTGGCGCAGCTGCCGCCGGGACTCCGGCACGCTGACCAGCAGGACCAGCCACCGCTCGTCCCACGCGGCGGCAGGCGCGCCGAACCCGTAGATCCGGGCCGCGCCGTCGGACAGCAGCCGGCGGCCGGACCCGGTGAGGGACCAGCGGACCCGGCGCCCGGAACGGTCCGAGACGAGCAGGCCCTCGGCTGCGGTGCGGGCGAGGGCCTGGCGCGCGGACTTGTTCTCCACGTCCAGCCCGCCGAGCACGTCGATCAGGACCTGCGTCCAGACCGGTTCCTCGCGGGGGAGCACGAACTCGCCCAGGACGGTGAGCAGCAGCGAGCGCGCGCTGGTCTGGCCGAGGCCGCGACGCCGGGACAGCGCGGGGTGCGCGCCGCCGACCGGCTCGGTGCGTGCGCCGAGGGCGCTGGAGGGCTCGGTATCGGTGGACATGACGCCGGTCAGCCTAGACCGCGACCCCGGATAGGGTCCGTTGGTGAGTCCCGACGCCGCGCACCCCGCCCTCGACCGTGTCCCCGAACTGCGCGCGATCGACCGCGACCATGTCTGGCATCCCTACGCGCCGATGCCCGCGGGTGTGGAGCCGGTGATCGTCGAGTCGGCCGAGGGCGTGCGGCTCCGCGTCGTCGCGCCGGACGGGACCACCCGGGAGCTCGTCGACGGCATGTCGTCCTGGTGGGCGGCGATCCACGGCTACCGCAACCCCGTCCTCGACGCCGCGGTCCGGGACCAGCTCGACGTCATGAGCCACGTGATGTTCGGCGGACTCACCCACGGACCCGCCGTCGATCTCGCGAAGCTGCTGGTCGAGATCACCCCCGAGCCGCTGCAGCACGTGTTCCTCGCGGACTCCGGATCCGTGTCCGTCGAGGTCGCCATCAAGATGTGCCTGCAGTACCAGCGCTCGCGGGGACGCCCGGCGAAGCACCGGCTGCTGACCTGGCGCGGCGGCTACCACGGGGACACCTTCGGCGCGATGAGCATCTGCGACCCGGACGGCGGGATGCACGCCCTCTGGCGGGACGTCCTCACCCCGCAGGTGTTCGCGAGCGCGCCGCCGCGGGCGTTCGAGCAGGCCTACGTCGCGGAGCTCGCCGCGCTGATCGAGGCCCACGCCGACGAGCTCGCCGCGGTCGTCGTCGAGCCGGTCGTGCAGGGCGCGGGCGGCATGCGCTTCCACGATCCGCGCTACCTGCACGTGCTGCGCGAACTCTGCTACACCCACGAGGTCCTGCTGGTGTTCGACGAGATCGCCACCGGTTTCGGCCGCACCGGGGAGATGTTCGCGGCGGACCACGCCGGCGTCAGCCCGGACGTGATGTGCGTCGGCAAGGCCCTGACCGGCGGTTATGTCACCATGGCCGCCGCGCTCTGCACCTCGGAGGTCGCCCGCGGCATCTCCGAGGGCGAGGCCGGCGTCCTCATGCACGGCCCCACGTTCATGGGCAACCCGCTCGCCTCCGCCGTCGCGTGCGCGTCGATCGCGCTGCTGCGGGAACGGGACTGGCGCGCCGAGGTGAAGAGGATCGAGGGCGCCCTGCGGGCCGGGCTCGCCCCGGCGAAGGACCTGCCGGGCGTCGTCGACGTCCGGGTCCTGGGTGCGATCGGCGTCGTCCAGCTCGACCACGAGGTGGACATGGGCGCGGCGACGGCGGCGGCCCTGGACGCCGGGGTGTGGCTGCGGCCCTTCCGCGACCTCGTCTACACCATGCCGCCGTACATCTGCACGTCCGAGGACCTCGCGGCGATCACCGAGGGCGTCCAGGCGGTCGCCGCGGCGGCCTGATCCGCCCTTCGGGTCGCGGGAACCGGTGTGACGCCGGGCTCGATCGCCCCGATCGGTCATCCGGGGTTTCACCGCACGTCGACGAGCGTTCCTCCAACGAGTGACATGTGGCCGCGCACACCATGATCCACACGATCGGAGCAGTGCGGCCCGCGGTCGGGTGGGCCGACCGCCGTGGATCACCGTCCGTGTCACCCGCACGGAGGCCACGAGCCCGGACGTGCCGGGGCCGACCCCGCATGGCCGACCACCCGCGGTCACGGCCGGTCGGCGAAACGGACGTAACGGAAGTACGGCCGGGAACCACCACCGGCATTACTCCGGTTGGCTCAATACGCACGCCGCTGCAGCGTCGCTCTCGTGCGCCCCCCTGCCAGACCTCGAACGTGTGATGACTGACCGGAGGACCCCCGCCGTGCCGCAGCACCCCGCTCCGCACACCGCTCTCCCGAGGGCCGAGTCCCGCCCGCACGCCCCGCCCGGCCGCCCCCGACCGGGCGGCCCGGACGGTTCCCGCTGGAGTCCGGCCGCGCTCCGCGCCGACCTCGGCGCCTCGCTCGTCGTGTTCCTCGTCGCCGTGCCGCTCTCCCTCGGCATCGCCCTCGCCTCCGGCGCTCCGATCATGGCCGGCCTCATCGCCGGCGTCGTCGGCGGCGTCGTCGCCGGCCTCCTGGGCGGCTCGCCGCTCGCCGTCAGCGGCCCCGCCGCGGGCCTGACGGTCATCGTCGCCGGCCTCGTCGACCAGTTCGGCTGGCAGGTCACCTGCCTGATCACGGTGGGGGCCGGTGCCCTGCAGATCCTCTTCGGCCTCTCCCGGCTCGCCCGGTTCGCCCAGGCCATCCCGCCGGCCGTCGTGCACGGGATGCTCGCCGGGATCGGCGTCACGATCGCGCTCGCCCAGCTGCACGTGGTGCTCGGCGGGACCGCGCAGACCGCCGCCCTGGACAACATCCTCGAACTCCCCGCGCAGCTCGCGGACCTGCACGGACACGCCGTCGTCGTCGGCCTGGCCGCCGTCGCGATCATGTTGGTGTGGCCGCGGATCCCCGGCCCGCAGAAGGCCGTGCCCGGCGCCCTCGTCGCCGTCGGGGCCGCCACCGCGCTGGCCCTGCTCTGGCCGGACGTCCCGCGGGTCGACCTGCCGGGCAACCTCATCGAGTCCGTGGCGCTGCCGGTGCTGCCCGACAGCGGCCTCTGGACGGGCGTGCTCGGCGGCATGCTGACCGTCGCCCTCGTCGCGAGCGTCGAGAGCCTGCTCTCCGCCGTCGCGGTCGACCGGATGCACGGTGGCGTGCGCACGAACGCGGACCGCGAGCTGCTCGGCCAGGGCGCCGGCAACGCCGTCTCCGGCCTGCTCGGCGGCCTGCCGATCACCGGGGTGATCGTGCGCAGCGCCGCGAACGTCCGCGCGGGGGCCCGCAGCCGCAACTCCGCGGTCCTGCACGGCGTGTGGATCGCCGTCTTCGGCATCGCACTCGTGTCGGTGATCGAGCTGATCCCGCTGGCCGGGCTCGCCGGGC
The DNA here is from genome assembly GCF_025465255.1 of Pseudonocardia sp. Classification (GTDB taxonomy): domain Bacteria; phylum Actinomycetota; class Actinomycetes; order Mycobacteriales; family Pseudonocardiaceae; genus Pseudonocardia. The sequence goes on along the minus strand of NZ_JAODNI010000121.1, from coordinate 134,566 downwards.
TGCTGGTCGTCGTCGGCCTGCAGCTGGTGAAGGTCGCGGACATCCGCACCTCGCACCGGCACGGCGAGCTGCTGCTCTACGTGGTGACGGTCGCCGGGGTGGTGCTCCTGAACCTGCTGGAGGGCGTCGCGATCGGGCTCGTCCTCGCCGGCCTGATGGTGCTGCGCCGCGCGGTGCGGGCCCGGGTCCGGATCGAACGGCAGGGCGAGCTGCACCGCGTCGTCGTCGAGGGGACGCTGAGCTTCCTCTCGGTGCCCACGCTGTCCCGGGTGTTGTCGGAGGTACCCGCGGGCGCGCCGACCCGGATCGAGCTCGTCGTCGACTACCTCGACCACGCCGCGTTCGACCATCTCGAGGCCTGGACCCGGCGGCACCGAGGGACCGGCGGCTTCGTCGAGGTCGACGAGCCGGGCGACGCGCGCGCCGAGGCGTCCCACGGCCGCTTCGCGACCTGGTCGCAGTGGGCCGAGGAACACGGTGACGGCAGCGCATCGGCCCCGATGCTGGCCGGGGTCGCGGCCTACCACGCGCAGACCGCCGGCGTGATCCGTCCGACGATGTCCGGCCTCGCCCACGGGCAGAGCCCGTCCGGGCTGCTGCTGGCCTGCGCGGACTCCCGGGTGATGCCGAGCATGATCACGCACAGCGGGCCGGGCGACCTGTTCACGGTGCAGAACGTCGGCAACCTGGTCTCCGGGACGAGCACGCTGGCGGCGGTCCAGTACGCGACGTCCGTGCTGCACGTCCCGTTGATCGCGGTCTGCGGCCACTCCGGCTGCGGCGCGATGAAGGGCCTCGTCGACGGCGTCCCGACGGACATGCCGGAGGGCGCGCTCGGGGACTGGCTCAAGGGCGGGGCGTCGAGCCTCGAGGCCTGGATCGACGGCCACCCGGCCGGCCGGGCCGGCGCCCGCGACGGCTTCGCGCAGAACGACTGCCTGGCCATGGTCAACGTCGCGGTCCAGCTGGACCGGCTTCGCGAGCTGGACGTGGACGCCGAGCTGATGGGCCTGTTCTTCGACATCCGGACGGCCAGCGTCCTCGTCTACGACGCGGACGCGGAGGAGTTCCGCCCGCACGACCGCGCCGGCGGCGCGCTGCCGGTTCTGCGCGGATAGCGGCGGGTACCCGCGGGAACACGAGCCGGCCGAGGAGAGTTGAGGGACCCATGGCAACGGTGGAACTGACGACCGAGAACTTCAACGACGTCGTGAGTGCCGAGGGCACCGTCCTCGTGGACTTCTGGGCGGAATGGTGCGGTCCCTGCCGCCAGTTCGCCCCCGTCTTCGACGAGGCGTCCGAACGGCACGGCGACATCACGTTCGGCAAGGTGGACACGGAGGCCCAGACGCAGCTCGCGCAGGCCTTCGGCATCTCCTCCATCCCGACGCTGATGGCGGTGCGGGACGGCGTGGTGCTCTACGCCGAGCCCGGCGCGCTGCCCGGCCCGGCGCTCGAGGAGCTGATCGGCAAGGTGCGCGAGGTGGACATGGACGAGGTCCGCGCCTCCGTCGCACAGGCCGAGTCCGAGCAGCAGGCCTGAGTCACCCCTCGATCCGGGCGGCCCCTCGATCCGGGCGGCCCCGCGATCCGGGGTCGTCCGGATCGTTGCGTGGGGCCGGCTCGGAGGACGGGTCTTCACCACTCGGCTGTCCGCAGGCGGCGCCCCACGCTCTAGTGTCACCCGTCGTGGAGACCGCCGACCCGCATCCGCTGTCCTGGTTGGACGCCGTGGCAGAGCGCCGGCGGGCCGCCGGCCTGCGTCGCGAGCTGCGCCCGCGGGCCCCGTCCGCGGACGTGATCGACCTGGCGGGCAACGACTACCTCGGCCTGGGCCGGGACGAGCGCGTGGTCGACGGGGCCGTCGAGGCGGCCCGGACCTGGGGCGCGGGGTCCACCGGGTCCCGGCTCGTCACCGGCACCACGCAGTTGCACTCCACCCTGGAGCGTGAGCTCGCCGCCTTCTGCGGCGCCGAGTCCGCGCTCGTCTTCTCCTCGGGCTACGCGGCCAATCTCGGCGTGCTGACGGCCCTGTCCGGGCCGGGCGCGCTGATCGTCTCCGACGCCGCCAACCACGCCTCGCTCGTCGACGCCTGCCGGTTGTCCCGCGCGCGGACCGTGGTGGTCCCGCACAACGACGTGGCCGCCGTCGACGCCGCGCTGGCCGCCCGCACCGAGGAGCGCGCCCTCGTCGTGACCGACAGCGTGAACAGCGTCGACGGCGACCTGGCCCCCCTGCGCGAGCTGCACGCGGTGAGCCGGGCGCGCGGCGCGGTCCTGGTCGTCGACGAGGCGCACGGGCTCGGCGTCGCCGGTCCCGGCGGGCGGGGTGTCCTCGCCGCCGAGGGGCTGGCCGGCGCGGACGACGTCGTCGCCACCGTCACCCTGTCCAAGGCACTCGGCAGCCAGGGCGGTGCGGTGCTCGGCCCGGCCGCCGTGACCGCGCACCTGGTGGACGCCGCACGCACATTCATCTTCGACACCGCGCTCAACCCGCCGGCCGTCGGCGCCGCCCTGGCCGCGCTGCGCGTGCTCATGGACGAACCGGCGTTGCCCGCCGAGGTGTTGCGGGTCGCGGCCGAGCTCGCACGGACGGCCGGGGTGGCCGCGCCGCCGTCGGCCGTGGTGTCCGTGGTGCTGGGCCCGCCGGTCCTCGCGTACGAGGCGGCCCAGCGCTGCCTCGACGCCGGGGTGCGGGTCGGTTGCTTCCGGCCACCGTCGGTGCCCGAGGGGACGAGCCGGCTACGGCTGACGGCCCGGGCGGACCTCACCGGCGCCGAGCTCGACCGCGTCCGCGACGTGCTCCGCCGAAAGGTCCGCCCGTGAGCGGCCGGATCCTGCTGGTCAGCGGCACCGGGACCGACGTCGGCAAGACCGTGGTCACGGCGGCGGTGGCCGCGCTCGCGGTCGCCGCGGGGGAGCGGGCCGCGGTGCTCAAGCCCGCGCAGACCGGCGTCGCCGAGGGGGAGCCCGGGGACCTCGCCCGGGTCCGGGCCCTCGTCCCGGAGGTGACGACGCGCGAGCTCGCCCGCTACCCGGCACCGCTCGCCCCGGACACCGCCGCGCGCCTCGCCGGAGCACCGCCCGTCACACCCGGGGAGGTGGCGCGCGCGGCGCTGCGGCTGGCCCGCGAGCACGACCTGGTGCTCGTCGAGGGGGCCGGCGGGCTGCTCGTGCGGTTCGCCGGGTCGGGGACGCTCGCGGACGTCGCGGCCGAGCTGGGGGCGGCGGTGCTCGTCGTCGCGACCGCGGGGCTCGGCACGCTCAACCACACGGCGTTGACCACGGAGGCGCTCGCGGTGCGCGAGCTCGGGTGCGCGGGCGTCGTCGTCGGGTCGTGGCCGCGGTGCCCGGACCTCGCTGCGCGCTGCAACCTCGCGGACCTGCCGGCGGTGACCCGGGTCCCGCTGCTCGGCGCCGTACCCGAGGGGGCCGGAAGCCTTGCGCCGGAACGGTTCACCGGCGTCGCGCGTCACACCCTGGCTCCCGAGCTCGGGGGCGAATGGCATAGTCCCGAGCCGTGACCACAACGCAGTCGGCCGTCCTCAGCATTGCCCGAACCCAGGTCCTCGAGAACGGTGAAGGCCTCTCCGAGCAGCAGGTCCTCGACGTCCTGCGGCTGCCGGACTCCGAGCTCGACGAGCTCCTGGCGCTGGCCCACGAGGTGCGGATGCGCTGGTGCGGCCCGGAGGTCGAGGTCGAGGGGATCATCTCGCTGAAGACCGGCGGCTGCCCTGAGGACTGCCACTTCTGCTCGCAGTCCGGGCTCTTCGAGTCCCCGGTCCGCTCGGCGTGGCTGGACGTGCCGATGCTCGTCGAGGCCGCGAAGCAGACCGCGAAGACCGGGGCGACCGAGTTCTGCATCGTCGCGGCCGTCCGCGGGCCGGACGCGCGGCTGATGAGCCAGGTCGCCGCCGGCATCGCCGCGATCAAGGACGAGGTCGACATCAACATCGCCTGCTCGCTGGGCATGCTGACCCCCGAGCAGGTCACCGAGCTCGCCGCTATGGGCGTGCACCGCTACAACCACAACCTCGAGACGGCGCGCTCGCACTTCCCGAACGTGGTCACCACGCACACGTGGGAGGAGCGCTGGGAGACCCTGCGCCTGGTCCGCGAAGCCGGCATGGAGGTCTGCTGCGGCGGGATCGTCGGCATGGGGGAGACCCTGGAGCAGCGCGCGGAGTTCGCCGCGCAGCTCGCGTCGCTGACCCCGGACGAGGTGCCGCTGAACTTCCTCAACCCGCGCCCGGGTACGCCGTTCGGGGACCTGGAGCCGATGCCGGGTCCGGACGCGCTGCGCACCGTCGCCGCCTTCCGGCTGGCGATGCCCCGGACCGTGCTGCGGTTCGCGGGCGGGCGGGAGATCACCCTCGGCGACCTCGGCGCGCGGCAGGGCCTGCTGGGCGGGATCAACGCGGTGATCGTCGGGAACTACCTGACGACACTCGGGCGGCCCGCGGAGTCGGACATCGACCTGCTCGGCGAGCTGGAGATGCCGCTCAAGGCCCTCAACGACACCCTGTGACCCTCTTCTGCGACCGCTGCGGCCGCCCCGCCGCGGACCCGGGACACGAGCGCTGCGCCCGGGGGCGGGAGCTCGAGCCCCCGCGCTACTGCCCGGAGTGCGCCCGCCGGATGGTCGTCCAGGTGACGCCGGTGGGCTGGGTCGCGCGGTGCAGCCGGCACGGCGAGCTCACCGGCTCCTGATCCTCCGCTTTCCCGCCATCAGGGGGCTCCGGTTGAGGGTGGGGCCGGGCCGTCGGCCATGCTGTGCCCATGCCGGACTGGGGGAACCTGCTCAAGCAGGCGGTGGACGTCGGGATGAAGCTGTTGGCGGAGTCGGGTGGCACCGAGCCCGCGCCGCGACCGGAGGGGCACGGCGGCGTGCGCACCGCGCCGACCGCGGAGCGGGCGCGGACCGTCGCCTACGCCCCCGAGCTCGACGGCGCCGCGGATCCGGGCGAGATCGTCTGGACGTGGGTGCCCTTCGAGGAGGACGCGAGCCAGGGCAAGGACCGGCCGCTGCTCGTCGTCGGCCGCCGGCAGGGCGAGCTGCTCGGGCTGATGCTCTCCAGCCAGCACAGGCGCGACGGCGAGCAGGGCTGGATCGGCATCGGCAGCGGCGAGTGGGACCGCGAGGGCCGCGAGTCGTTCATCCGGCTGGACCGGGTGCTCGAGGTCGGCGAGCACGACATCCGCCGCGAGGGCGCGATCCTGGACGAGGCCCGCTTCGACCGCGTCGCGGACGCCCTGCGCACCCGGTACGGCTGGACCTGACCGCCCCCGGGAACCGCGTTGTGGCCCCACAACGCGAGAATGGGGGCCTGAAAAGCGCGTCGTGGCTCCATGACGCCCGGTCAGTTGTGGCTCTGGTCCGTCGAGTACGTGGTCATCGGGGTGGGGACGGCGCGTAGGCGCGTCAGCAGGCCCGTCTCCCGCGCGATGAGCATGCGCACCATCCGGAGCCGCTGCACCGGGTGCGTCTCCTCGAGCAGCTGCTGGCGGTCCGACATCGGCAGCAGGCAGTCCGCCGCGAGGACGTGCGCCAGCTCCGCCGCGCCGACCTCGTGGGCGGGCTCGGACCAGTCGTCGCTCTTCCAGGCGGTCGCGCAGTAGCGGCGGTGGGCCGCGCGGGCCGAGGCCGACAGCATTCGGGTGAGGTCGTCCCCGTCGTCCGCCTTCTCGGCGTCCGGCAGGAACTTGACGGATCCGCACAGGTAGGAGTGCGAGCCCTCGTCCATCTCGAGCAGCCGGAAGCGGCGCGCGCCGCGGGTGACGATGTCGTAGCGACCGTCGGGCAGCCGGCGGGCGTCGAGCAGCGCGGCGGTGCACCCGACCGGGGCCAGCGCCTCGATGCCGTCGACGTCCGGGTTGAAGCCCTCCCGCACCGCGACGACGCCGAACTCCTTGTCCGGGACGGCGCCCGTCATCAGGTCGACCGTCAGCTGCCGGTACCGCGGCTCGAAGACGTGCAGCGGTAGCGACGCCCCGGGCATCAGCACCGTGCCCAGGGGGAAGAGGGGAATCGTCGCGACCACGCGGTTCACGGTACGGCCGTCGGCGTCCCGCCGCCCGGCGAATCGGTCCTGGCGCACCCCGGTCCGGTGGCTCCCGGGGGCCGGAGCACGGCGAACGCATCCGTCACCTTGAGCGCACGGTCGGTGAACCGGAACTCGGCCGCCGGCCGCCCGCCGGAGGGACCGGGCGGCGCCGTCCCCCCGGTCGGGACGAGCACCTCCCGGCGGGTGAGGACCCGCTGCAGGTTGGTGGCCGAGACACCGTGCCCCAGCGCCGCGACGTAGAGCTCGCGCAGTGCCGAGATCGTGAACTCGCGGGGGGCCAGCGCGAAGCCCAGGTTCGTGTAGGAGAGCTTGGCGCGCAGGCGGTCCCGGGCGTCGCGGATGATCTCCGCGTGGTCGAAGGCCGTGTCCGGCAGGTGCGCGACGGGGTGCCAGGCGGTGTCCGGCGGGACGGCCGGATCGGCGTCGGAGGGGACGAGCCCGAGGAACGCGGTCGCGACGAGCCGGACGCCCGGAACCCGCTCCGGCGCGCTGAACACCGAGATCTGCTCGACGTGCGTGACGTCCCGGACGTCGACCTTCTCGGCGAGCTGGCGGCGCACCGACGCCTCGACGTCCTCGTCGTCCCCGAGCCGCCCGCCGGGCAACGCCCACCGCCCGCGGTCCGGTTCCCGGGCGCGCTGCCAGAGCAGGACCTGCAGCCTGCCGGCGCGGATCTGCAGGACGGCGGCGAGCACCTCGTGTCCCGTCGGACGGGTCGGGGTGCGGTCCATGGGGCCGATCGTAGGGGTGGGCGCGCGGCCGCCTCGGCGACGTAGGGGTTACGGCCAGGTGAGTTCCGGGTCACGTGGACGGTGCCGGGAGATGGACCCGGCTGCTACTATCGCCACGTTTTCGACCATCAGGCGAAAACAGGTCCGACGTCCTGGGGAGGACGACGATGAGCCTGACGGCGACGCGAACTGCGCCCCCGGCGACGGATTCCGAGGACCCGGGCCCCGGGTGGGCCGACGAGGTGCGTGCGCTCGCGGAGAAGCGCAACGCGGTGATCCTGGCGCACAACTACCAGGTCCCGGCCATCCAGGACGTGGCGGACCACGTGGGGGACTCCCTCGCGCTCTCCCGGCTCGCGGCCGAGGTCGAGGCCGAGACGATCGTGTTCTGCGGTGTGCACTTCATGGCCGAGACCGCGAAGATCCTCGCCCCGGAGAAGACGGTCCTCATCCCGGACGCCCGCGCCGGCTGCTCCCTCGCGGATTCGATCACCGCCGAGCAGCTCCGCGAGTGGAAGGCCGAGCACCCGGACGCGGTGGTCGTCGCGTACGTGAACACCACCGCCGCGGTAAAGGCCGAAACGGACATCTGCTGCACCTCGTCGAACGCCGTGGAGGTCGTGCAGTCGATCCCCGCCGACCGTGAGGTGCTCTTCCTGCCGGACCAGTTCCTCGGCGCGCACGTCCGCCGGGTCACGGGCCGGTCGAACATCCACGTCTGGGCCGGGGAGTGCCACGTGCACGCGGGGATCAACGGCGCCGAGCTCACCGCGAAGGCCGAGGCCGACCCCGAGGCGGACCTCTACGTGCACCCGGAGTGCGGCTGCGCGACGTCCGCGCTCTACCTGGCCACCGCGGGCGCGGTCCCGGCCGAGCGGGTCAAGATCCTCTCGACGGGCGGCATGCTCGACGCGGCACGCGTGAGCACATCGAAGTCGGTGCTGGTCGCGACCGAGATCGGCATGCTGCACCAGCTCCGAAAGGCCGCTCCGGAGATCGACTTCCGCGCCGTCAACGACCGCGCCTCCTGCACCTACATGAAGATGATCACGCCGGACGCGTTGCTGCGGTCGGTCCGCGAGGGCACGGACGAGGTGCAGGTGGACCCCGAGCTCGCCGCCCGCGGCCGGCGCGCGGTGCAGCGGATGATCGCGATCGGGCAGCCCGGGGGCGGCGAGTGACCGGCCACGCGATCGATCGGCTCTGGGAGGCCTCGGTGGACCTGGTGGTCGTCGGCACCGGGGTCGCGGGGCTGACCGCCGCGCTCGACGCCGCCGAGGCCGGGCTCCGGGTCGTCGTCGTCACGAAGGACGCGGCGGACGAGGGCAGCACCCGCTGGGCCCAGGGCGGCGTGGCCGTCGTCCTCGGGGACATCCCGGGGGACACGGTCGAGGCGCACATCGCGGACACCCTCGCGGCGGGCGGCGGGCTGAACGACGAGGCTGCGGTCGCCGCGGTCCTCCGCGGCGGCCCGGCGGCGGTCCGCCGGCTGCGCGAGCGGGGCGCCTCGTTCGACGCCCGTGGCAGCAGGCTGGACCGTACCCGCGAGGGCGGCCACTCGGCGTTCCGCGTGGTGCACGCCGGCGGCGACGCGACGGGCGCCGAGGTCGAGCGTGCCCTGCTCGCGGCCGCCAGCGGGTTGGCCCTGCTGACCGGCCACGTCGCCCTCGACGCGGTGCGGGACGCCTCCGGACGGGTCGCCGGGCTCTCGGTCCTCGACGACGCCGGGCGGCCCGGCCTGCTCCGCGCGCCCGCCGTCCTGCTCGCCAGCGGCGGGTACGGGCAGCTCTACGCCAGCACGACGAACCCGGGCACCTCCACCGGCGACGGCGTCGCGCTCGCCCTGCGGGCCGGTGCCACGGCCGCGGACCTGGAGTTCGTCCAGTTCCACCCCACCGTCCTCTACACCGGCCCGGCCGTCGGGCGGCGCCCGCTCGTCACCGAGGCCGTCCGCGGCGAGGGCGCCGTGCTGCGCGACCGCACCGGCATCCGGCTCATGACCGGGGTCCACCCGCTCGCCGACCTGGCGCCGCGGGACGTCGTCGCCGCCGCGATCACCCGGCGGATGGCCGAGACCGGCGCGGACTGCATGTATCTCGACGCGACCGGGCTCCGCGGGTTCGCGGAGAGGTTCCCGACGGTCTTCGCCTCCTGCCGGGAGGCGGGAATCGACCCGCGCCGCGAGCCCATCCCGGTGACGCCGGCGGCGCACTACGCGTGCGGCGGGGTGGTGACCGACGTCGACGGCCGGACGTCGGTCCCGGGGCTCTACGCCGCGGGCGAGGTGGCCCGCACCGGCCTGCACGGCGCGAACCGGCTCGCGTCGAACAGCCTGCTCGAGGGGCTGGTCATCGGCGAGCGGGTCGTCCGCGCGGTCGTCGCGGACCTCGCGACGCCGCGGTCGGCATCGTCCGAGCTGGTCCTGGCCGCGCCCGCCGTCGGAGTGGCGGACCGCGGGGTCGTGCAGCGCGCGATGAGCGCGTTCGCCGGGATCGGGCGGGACGCGGCCGGGCTCGCCGCGGCGTCGGACGTCGTGGAGGCGGCGACGCAGCCGGCGACGCCGATCGACCGCGCCGGCGTCGAGGACGCCGCACTGACCCTGCTGGCCCAGGCCGTGCTCGCCGCGGCCGGGACCCGCCGGGAGACCCGTGGCTGCCACGTGCGCACGGACTTCCCCGAGCGCGACGACGTGTGGCAGCGCTCCAGCCTGCCGATCTCGCTGGACGCCACCGGGCGCCCGGTGATCGGCACCGACGTGTTGGCGGGTGTGGCATGAGTGCGAAGTTGGCGGCCGGCGTCGGTGGGGCGACCGAGATCGGCGTTCCCGATCCCGGGGACCTGGCGCGGGTCGTGCAGACCGCCCTCGACGAGGACCTGCGCTACGGGCCGGATGCGACGACCGCCGCGACCGTCCCGGCGGACGCCGTCGCGGTGGGGGAGTTCTCGCCGCGGGCGGCGGGCGTGCTGGCCGGCGCGCCGGTCGCCCTGCGCGTCCTGGAGCTGGTGGTACCGGGGTTCGCGGTGCTCTCCGCGCTGCCCGACGGCTCCCGGCTCGTCCCGGGGGAGCCCGCGCTGGTCGTCCGGGCCCCGGTCCGGGGCCTGCTCACCGCGGAACGGACCGCGCTCAACCTGCTCTGCCACCTCTCCGGGGTGGCGACGGCGACGCGCCGGTGGGTCGACGCCGTCGAGGGCACCGGGGCCGTCATCCGGGACACCCGCAAGACCCTTCCCGGGCTGCGGCTGCTGGAGAAGTACGCGGTGCGGTGCGGGGGCGGGATGAACCACCGGCTCGGCCTCGGCGACGCGGTCCTGATCAAGGACAACCACGTCGCCGCGGCGGGCTCGGTGTCCGCGGCCCTGACCGCGGCCCGTGCGGCCGCGCCGGACCTGCCGTGCGAGGTGGAGGTCGACTCGCTGGAGCAGCTCGACGAGGTCCTCGCCCTGAACGCGGAGCTCATCCTGCTGGACAACTTCAGCCCGGCGCAGACCGCGGACGCCGTCCGTCGCCGCGGGTCACTGCCGACGCTCCTGGAGTCGTCGGGCGGGCTGGTCCTGGCGAACGCGAGGGAGTACGCGGAGACGGGGGTCGACTTCATCTCGGTCGGCGGCCTCACCCACTCCGTCACCGCCCTGGACCTGGGCCTCGATCTGCTGTGAGTGTGGAACCTCACTAGAGCGAGGTTCCACACTCACAACCAGGGCTGAGCTGCGGAAACGCCGAGACGGTCTGGCCCGTCGCCCGGTCCCATTGCTCCTTGCGCAGCTCGCCGCTGAACAAGATCTGGTCGGCGAAGTCCAGGGGGCGGTCGATGATCGCCCCGGGGGATGGCGGCGATTCCGCCGGCGTACCGGAACACGCGTGTCCCCGTACTCGGCCGGCTCGGTGAGCGCCCGCAGCGGGTTCAGCTCGACGAGCATCTCGCCGGTCTCCTCGAACGAGTCGATGGCGCCCCCGGCGAGCTCGGATACGTCGAAGCCTCCGTCGGCTGCCCCTTCATCTCGGGGCGCTGCGGCTTGCCAGCCTGCGTGTCGCGAGCGGTCACCGTCGCCCCGTGGAACGCCGCAGCGTGCGCGACGTCGCCCAGCGCTGTGGGGTCGAGCGCGATCCGTTCGAGGAAGCCACCGAGGTCGGCGGCGGAGGTTCCCGTCGATCGGTGCCGGGCGCCGGCGTGGCGTAGGGACTCCGGGTCGTATCCGAAGTCGGTCATCGGTTCGGGGCTTCCGGGGCGGGCGTCGACGAAGATCGGCCGTACCGCTGCCGATTCGTGTGCTCCGGTCAGTAGGGCGAGAGCTCCAGGACCGGCCTTCCGGTCTCCGCGGCGGCCCTGGCGAAGGCGGCGAGCTCGGTGAGGATCTCGCCGAGAGCGTCCGGCTCGCGATGGTCGATCCCTGCGGACCACGCGGCGATCACCCGCGGCGCGGTGCGGGGTGTCATCTCGGCGAGGGCCTCGACGACGGGCGCCGGAACCCGCGTCACGATCATGCCCTCGTCGACCTCGACGGCGAGCAGGCCGGGCGGCAGGGGTCCGTCCGTGGGCGCGGGTTCGGTGAGCGCGGCGTGCAGCACCGCGAGCTCCGCCCGGTGTAGCGGGACCGACAGGTGCGGCCATTCGTCGAAGGAACGCTCGCCGCTCGCGATCGACGCGACGGCGTCGGCCTCGTACTCACCCGCCAGGAACCAGTCGGTCACGGGGTGAACCTAGGCGAGCAGTCGGGCCTGCATCGGGGCGGGATAGCGGACCGTGAACCGCACGTCGCCGAGCAGCTTCTCGAGCACGTGTGCGGCTTCGTCCACGGCGTCCCGTGCCTCCGTGCCCGCGTCGACCAGGAGTTCCGTCGCGATCGTCCCGTCCTTGCGCTGGACCCACCCGCCGACGATGCGGCCGTCCGCCCAGATCGACGGGCCGCCGTTGCCGTTGCGGTCGAACAGCTGCGGGACCAGTTCGGGGGCCAGGTACCAGTCCCGGGACTTCCAGCCCATGGTCGTCGGATCCAGCCCGGGCAGCAGCGCGACGGACGGGCCGGGGTCCGGGACGGGGGCGAGATCGTCCGGGAGCACGTAGCCGGCGGTCGTCTCCACCGCGCCGACGTCCGCCAGCGCACGCTTCGTCGTCGCCACCGTCCAGCCGGCCCACCATTTCAGGTCCTCACGGCTCGCCGGGCCGAAGGCGCGGAGGTAGGCCGCGGCCAGCCCGGCGGCGGCGACCTGCTTCTCCAAGGCCGCGCCGATCCCGCCCGGCAGCCACGCGTTCGCGGCCGCCCAGCGGTACTGCCCGTTGATCCAGGTGCCGGTCGGGCGGGCGCGCAGGACCTGGCCGTCGAAACCCATGATCAGCAGGACGCGGGAGTGGGCGGCGACGGTCGCGTCGCCGATCGGGACGGGGATGGCGAGTTCGGGGAGCCGCGTGCCGACGTCGCGGGCGGGCATCGGGCCCTCGGCCGCGAGCAGGTCGTGGACGGTGGCCCGCGCCTGGGCCAGCCACGCCGCGGGGTCGGGGACCCCGGCGGCGTCGAGCTGCTTCAGCAGGTTGCGGAGCTGGACGGCGGCCACGTCGACCGTCGCGCCGTGGTGCGCGAGCCGGGCGTTCCCGTGGCCGAACACCCACAACGTGCGGCGCATCGCGTGGTGGCGGAGCAGCGTGCGGTCCTCGTAGAGCGCGGTCTCGATCGGCGCGAGTGCCGGGGTGCGCATCCGCGTGGCGGCGGAGAGGTAGACGGTGACGGGGTCCGTGGCGTGCAGGGCCACGAGGTCGTCGACGATCGCGCCGACGTCGTCCGTGCGGTGCGAAGCCGCCAGCCGGTGCCGGGTCGCGAGCCGGGCCCGTCGCTGCTCGGGACCGATCTCGGGGAGGGGCACGCCAGGATTATGCGGCTGCGCCGCTCGTGCGCGGAAATCCTCGCCTGAGCAACGATTACCGCGCACGGGCGGCGGAGCCGCAGGACGTACCCTGAGGACCATGCTCCGCCGCCTCGACCTGCGTTCCGAACCACTGCCTCGCCCCGCCACGTTGCGCGGGATGCTGCCGCGTGCCGAGGTCGACGTGGACGCGGCGCTGGCGGCGGTCCGGCCGATCGTCGAGGCCGTGCGCGAGCGTGGGGCCGAGGCCGCCCTGGAGTTCGCCGAGAAGTTCGACAAGGTGCGGCCCCCCTCGGTGCGCGTACCCGCCGACGCGCTGAGCACCGCGCTGCGCGACCTCGACCCGGCGGTGAAGGACGCGCTGGAGACCTCGATCGAGCGGGCCCGCAAGGTCCACGGGGACCAGCGGCGCCAGGACGTCGTCACCCACGTCGTCCCCGGCGGCACCGTCACCGAACGGTTCGTCCCGGTCCGCCGCGTCGGGCTCTACGCCCCGGGCGGGCTGGCCGTCTACCCGTCGAGCGTGATCATGAACGTGGTGCCCGCGCAGGCCGCGGGGGTGGAGTCCCTGGTCGTCGCCTCGCCGCCGCAGGCCGAGAACGGCGGCCTCCCGCACCCGACGATCCTCGCCGCGGCCGCGCTCCTCGGCGTCGACGAGGTGTGGGCGGTCGGCGGCGCCCAGTGCGTCGCGCTGCTGGCCCACGGCGGCACGGACACCGACGGCGCCGAGCTGGAGCCCGTCGACATGGTCACCGGCCCGGGCAACATCTACGTCACCGCCGCCAAGCGCATGCTGCGCGGCCTGGTCGGGATCGACGCCGAGGCCGGCACCACCGAGATCGCGGTCCTGGCGGACGGCGGCGCGGACCCGGTGCACGTCGCCGCGGACCTCATCTCCCAGGCCGAGCACGACCCGAACGCCGCATCGGTGCTGGTCACGACCTCCGACGAGCTGGCGACGGCGGTCGACGCCGAGCTCGAGGCGCAGGTGGGCGCCACCAAGCACACCGAGCGCATCCGCACCGCGCTGTCCGGGCCGCAGTCCGGCACGATCCTGGTGGGCAGCCTCGACGACGGCGTCGCGGTCGTCGACGCCTACGCCGCGGAGCACCTGGAGATCCAGACCGCGGACGCCCGCGAGACGGCCGCGCGTGTCCGCAACGCCGGCGCCATCTTCATCGGCCCGTACGCGCCGGTCTCGCTCGGCGACTACTGCGCCGGGTCCAACCACGTGCTCCCGACGGGCGGGTGCGCGCGGCACTCCGGCGGGCTGTCCGTGCAGACGTTCCTGCGCGGGGTGCACGTCGTCGAGTACACGGAGGAGGCGCTGCGCGAGGTGGCGGACAAGGTCGTGACCCTGGCCACGGCGGAGGACCTGCCCGCCCACGGCCAGGCCGTGACGGCGAGGTTCCGGGCATGAGCGAGCAGGGCGCGATCGGCGCCGAGGTCACCCTCGACCAGCTGCCGCTGCGCGAGGACCTGCGCGGGAAGTCGCCGTACGGCGCCCCGCAGCTCGAGGTACCGGTGCGGCTCAACACCAACGAGAACCCGTACCCGCCGCCGCCGGAGCTGGTCGCGGACGTCGCCACGGCCGTCGAGGCGGCTGCGCGGGACCTGCACCGCTACCCGGACCGGGACGCCGTGGCCCTGCGCACGGACCTCGCGGCCTACCTGACCACGCAGACCGGCGTCGAGCTCGGGCCGGAGAACCTGTGGGCCGCCAACGGGTCCAACGAGATCCTGCAGCAGATCCTGCAGGCCTTCGGCGGGCCGGGACGCACAGCGGTCGGCTTCGAGCCGAGCTACTCGATGCACCCGATCATCTCCTCGGGCACCCGGACGGAGTGGTTCCCGGCGCCACGGGGCGCGGACTTCGCGATCGACGTCGACGCCGCGCGACAGGTGCTCAAGGACCGTGCGCCGGACATCACGTTCCTGACCAGCCCGAACAACCCCACGGGCCAGTCCATCGCCCCGGACGACCTGGCCGCGCTGATCGACGCCGCGCCCGGGATCGTCGTGGTCGACGAGGCGTACGCGGAGTTCTCCTCGTACCCGAGCGCAACCACGCTGCTCGCCACGCACGGCCACAAGCTGCTCGTCTCACGCACCATGAGCAAGGCGTTCGCGTTCGCGGGCGGCCGGCTGGGCTACCTCGCCGCGGCACCCGCGGTCGTCGACGCGCTGCAGCTCGTCCGGCTGCCGTACCACCTGTCCGTGCTGACCCAGGCCGCCGCGCGGGCCGCCCTGACGCACGCGAAGGCGACCCTCGCGTCCGTCGCGCTGCTGTCGGCCGAACGGGACCGCGTGATGTCGGAGCTGGCCGCGGCCGGTTACGACGTCGTCCCGAGCGACGCGAACTTCGTGCTCTTCGGCCGGTTCGCCGACGCGGACCGGGCGTGGCGGGCGTTCCTGGAGCGCGGCGTGCTGATCCGGGACAACGGGATCCCGGAACGACTGCGGGTCACGATCGGCACACCCGAGGAGAACGACGCGTTCCTGCAGGTCGCAGTGGACGTCGCAACGGAGGAGCTTTCGTGAGTCGCATCGGCCGCGTCGAGCGGGTCACCAAGGAGTCCAAGGTCCTCGTCGAGATCGATCTCGACGGCACCGGCACCACGGACATCAGCACCGGAGTCCCGTTCTTCGACCACATGCTCGACGCGCTGGGCAAGCACGGCGCGTTCGACCTCACCGTCCGCGCGGAGGGCGACGTCGAGCTCGACGCGCACCACACCGTCGAGGACACCGCGATCGTGCTGGGCCAGGCGATCCGGCAGGCGCTGGGGGACAAGAAGGGCATCCGCCGCTTCGGGGACGCCTGGATCCCGATGGACGAGGCGCTCGCGCACGCCGTCGTCGACGTCTCCGGCCGGCCGTACACGGTGCACACCGGCGAGCCGGAGGTGATGCAGGGCTTCGTCGTCGGCGGGCACTACCCGACGGTGCTGAACCGGCACGTCTTCGAGTCCCTGGCGTTCCACGGGCACCTCGCGCTGCACGTCCGCGTGCTCGACGGCCGGGACCCGCACCACATCACCGAGGCCGAGTTCAAGGCGATCGCGCGCGCCCTGCGGGCCGCGACGGAACCGGACGCGAGGATCACGGGCATCGCGTCGACCAAGGGCACCCTCTAGTCCCATGTTCGTGGGTTCGCGCACAGGTTGCGGCCTGTGCGTCGGATCGCGGACCCATGCGTGAACGGGCCGGTAGGCTGGCAGGCGTGTCGAAGATCGTCGTGCTGGACTACGGATCGGGGAACCTGCGCTCCGCGGAGCGTGCGCTCCGCCGGGTGGGTGGGGACGTCACCGTCACCACCGACTTCGATGCCGCATGTGAGGCGGACGGCCTGGTCGTCCCCGGCGTCGGTGCGTTCGCGCACTGCATGCAGGGCCTGAACGCCGTCCGCGGGCCGCAGATCATCGGCCGCAGGCTCGCTGGGGGACGCCCGGTGCTCGGCATCTGCGTCGGGATGCAGATCCTGTTCGACCGCGGCGTCGAGTTCGGCGACGAGGCGGACGGCTGCGGGGAGTGGCCCGGCACGGTCGAGCGGCTGAAGGCGGACGTCCTGCCGCACATGGGCTGGAACACCGTGAAGGCCGCCCCCGGCTCCACGCTCTTCAACGGCCTCGACGCGGACACGCGCTTCTACTTCGTCCACTCCTTCGGCGTCCGGCGCTGGGAGCTGGAGGAGTCGCACGCCATCCGCCCGCCCATGGTCACGTGGGCGCACCACGGCGAGGACTTCGTCGCCGCCGTCGAGAACGGGCCGCTTTCCGCCACCCAGTTCCACCCGGAGAAGTCCGGCGACGCCGGCGCGACGGTGCTGCAGAACTGGCTGCGCGACGTGGTCGGCTGATGGCCACCACGCCGCGTAGGAAGGCCGCCGCGCGGAGGAGGACCACCACCCGCAAGCGGAGCAGCACGCGGCGCCGCACCACGACGAGTCGCCGCCGGACCTCGACGTCCAGCACCCTCGGCACCGTCGTCGGCGCCGCCCTCGCAGGGGTGATCGCTACCGCGCTGGGCGGTCTGCCCTGGTGGGGATGGGTGCTGCTGATCGTCGTCGGGCTGGTCGTCGGGCTCGGCTACGCCGCGGCGCGGGGCCGGGCCGCGGCCGCCCGCGAGGACGGCGCGGCCGGTGCGGCACCGGGCGAGCCCGCCGCCTGAGGACCCGCAAGACCAGGATGCCGGGCAGGCCCGAAGGCCTGCCCGGCGTCCTGTGACACGACGATCCGCGGTCAGGCGGCGAGGCGCTCCAGGCCCGGGTAGGCGCGGATGTGCGCGCCCGGGGCCTTGGTCTCCGTCCCGCCGTCGGCGGCTTTCGTCAGCGCCGGGAGCTCGCTCGCCACGGCGCGCTCGACCGCCGCCGCGCCGCGCAGGATCGCGGGGCGGGCGGTCGCGGCGAACCGGGCGTGGGCGGTGCGCACGACCCGCAGGGGTGCGGTCCGCGGCAGCTCCCGGACGGCCGATCCCACACCGGCGCGGCCGCTCCGGGCGGCGCGTGCCGCCGTCGCCAGCACACCCGAGCCCGGAGCGCTCTCGACGTCCCGCGCGGCAGCGGTCGCCAGTCGGGCGAACGGCGCCCGGACCGGACCGGCGAGTCGCGAGGGCCGGATGCCGGCCGGCAGGACGACGCGGGCGGGCAGGCGGAGCCTGGGCCGCTCGGCCGCCACGACCAGCGCGAGCCCGGCCGCCGCGAGTGCCAGCAGCGGCACGCTCGCCAGGGCCACCGGCAGGCCGGCGTGCTCGGCGAGGAAGCCGATCGCGGGCGGGCCGCCGAGCAGGCCGCTGTAGCCGACGGTCGACGCGAGCGCGACGCCCCGGGAACCGGAGCGCGCCCCCGCGCGGGCGATCGCGATCGGGAACAGGTTGGCCAGGCCCAGCCCGACCAGCACGAATCCCGCGAGTGCCACCATTGGTGAGGTCGTCAGCAGGGCGCCGGTCATGCCGGCGGCGGCCAGGACGGCCCCGCCCGCGAGCAGCCGGGTCTCGCCGAGACGGCCCAGCAGCCAGCCGCCGGAGAGCCGGCCGCACGCCATCGCGAGGGAGAACCCGGAGTAGCCGACGGCGGCGAGCCCGGGTGCGGCGTGCAGGGTCTCCCGCAGGTGCAGGGTGCCCCAGTCGGTCAAGGCGCCCTCGCCGAACGCGGTGCAGCCGGCGATCAGCCCGAGCAGGACGACGAGCCGGCGCCCGTCCTTCGGGTCCCGCTCCTCCGACTCGACGGACGGGGCGGCAGCGGCCGTGGTGCGGCCGACCGTGACCAGCACGGGGCCGGCGAGCGCGGTGACGGCCAGCCCGACCACCGAGACGGCGAGGAGATGCGGTTCGACCGGGCCCAGCGACGACGCGAGCCCACCCACCGCGGCCCCGGCGAGGCCACCGAAGCTGAAGGCGGCGTGCAGGGACGTGAGCAGCGGCTTCTCCGGCCGCATGGCCTCGACGGCCACGCCGGCACTGTTGATCGCGACGTTGACCAGACCGGTCAGCGCGCCGAACAGCAGCAGCGCGCCGCAGAGCTGCGGGACGGACGTCGCCAGCCCGGGCAGGGGGACGACCAGACAGGTCGCCGCCACCCCCACGCCGGCGACGAGGCCGGAGCCGAACCGAGCGGCGAGCACGCCGGTTAGCTGCATGCTCGCCAGCGCGCCGAGGGACACGCAGAGCAGGGCGAACCCGAGGGTGGCGTGGGTCGCGCCGACCTGGACGGTGACGTCCGGGATCCGGGCGGCCCAGCTGCCGAACACGGCGCCGTCGAACGCGAACAGCGCGGTGACGGCGATCCGGAGCCTCCGGAAGGAGGGTGGGGTCGAAGGGGTGGAACGGAGCCGGGCGGACGCACGAACGCGCGTACCGACGGAAGCGACGGGCATGGGGATTTCCTCCGGCGGAGCCCGGGCCATCGGTGTGGGGACCACCGGATGGCGACCGCAGCGGCCACTGTTGCCAGCTGCGGGGGGTCTGCCGAGACGGCGCTCGACCTGTCGGGTCGTGGTCGAACGGGACGGATGCGGTCGGAATCAGGACGCACGACCGCGTGCGTCGATACCTACCGTGCCCCAACGCCTCCTCGCGCGCCAGTAATCCGCAGGTGAGGGTACTCACGATCGATTCAGAAAACGTCCCTTTCAGGAGGTCTTCCGCAGGGCCAGCAACCGGTCCAGGAACCCGACCTGCCCCCTGACCAGCTTCTCCCGGGCGGTGTCCACGTCGAACCAGGCGACGCGGTCGATCTCCGGGAAGCGCAGCCGCCGCCCCGAGCCCCGGGGCCACTCCACCTCCACCCAGGAACCGTCGTCCGGGCGTCCGGCGACGGCCGCGACGAGCTCGTCGGCCAGGTCACCGGCGAGCGCGAACGCCGTCACGCTCTTGCGCCGCCCGGACTGGACGATCGTGCCGAGCTCGCGCAGCTCACCCGCCGGGGCGGGGACACCGAGCTCCTCGCCGAACTCGCGACGCGCGGCGTCCCGCGGGTCCTCGGCGTCGTCGTGCTCGCCCTTGGGCATGGACCAGCCCGCAGCGTCCTTGCGCGCCCAGAACGGCCCGCCCATGTGGCCGAGCAGCACCTCGACCCGTCCGTCCCGCTCGCGGTGGAGCAGGATCCCCGCACTCGTGATCACGTGGGGATCCTCCCGCACGGGCTCAGTGGATGTGCTCGCGCCAGTCCTGCGGGACCCGGTCCGCCGGGCCGGGGACCGTCTGCTCGACGGGCCGGTGCGTGGGTGGGGCGAGCTCCGGCCCGTCGAGGCCGACCTGGCGCTCGTAGTCCCAGAACCAGTCCTCGGCGGGTTCGAAGCTCTGCACGACCGGGTGCCCGGTGCTCCGGAAGTGCGCGGTCGCGTGCTGCGCGGGGGAGGTGTCGCAGCAGCCGACGTGTCCGCAGGCGGCGCAGCGGCGCAGGTGGACCCACCAGCCCCGGGCCGCCTCGCACTCCACGCAGCCGCTCCCGGACGGTGGGACGGAGGTGTCGACGGGGGCGCTCATCCCGTCTCCTCGCTCGTGCTCGGCACCAGCGGCAGCCGGACCTGGAACCGGGTGTCCCCGGGTTCGGACTCGACCCGCAGGTCCCCGTGGTGGCGGTTCACGACGATCCGCCAGGAGATGTCCAGGCCGAGCCCGGTGCCGTCGCCGACGGGCTTGGTGGTGAAGAAGGGCTCGAAGATCCGGTTCCGGATCTCGGCAGGGACGCCGGGCCCGGTGTCCCCGATCTCGACGAGCAGCTGGTCGTCCTCCCGCGCGGTGCGGACGGTCAGCGTCCCGTGCCCGTCCATGGCCTGCACGGCGTTGTCGATCAGGTTGGTCCAGACCTGGTTCAGTTCCGCGGCGTAGACCGGGATCCTCGGCAGCGTCCGGTCGAACTCCTTGACGACCTGCACACCGTCGCCGATCTTGCGCGCGAGCATGATCAGCGTGGACTTGAGCAGCTCGTGCACGTCGACGGTCTGGTAGGGCGCCCGGTCCATCTGGGAGTACTGCTTCGCCGCGCCGACCAGGGTGGAGATCCGCGTGGTCGACTCCGCGATCTCGTTCATCAGCAGCTCGGTCTCGACGGTGTAGTTGAGCCACCGGACGGCGCCCTCGAGGATCTCCGGGGGCACCGCGGCGGCGACCCGCTCCATCCAGTCGATGTCCAGCCCGGCCTGGACGAACGTGGGCGCGATGTCCCAGCCGCCGGCGATGCCCTTCCCGTCCAGCCAGTCCCCGAGCACGTCCTCGGCGTCCCCGGCCTCGAGCGGGCTCAGCTCGGGGGCCTTCGCGACCCGGTCCGCGGCGTCCGTCTGCAGCTGCATCAACGTCTGCAGATCGGCCTTCTCGTAGGGCCCGGCTGCGATCATCCCGAGCTTGCTGCGCATCCCCGCGACCCGCTCGCGCAGCGTCGAGGTGGCCCGCACCGCGGCGGCGGCGGGGTTGTTCAGCTCGTGGGTGAGCCCGGCGGACAGCGACCCGAGGGCGAGCAGCCGTTCCCGCTGGCTGACCGCCTGCTGGGTGTTCTGGATGCCGAAGAACAGCCCCTCGAGCAGGTGCAGCGCCATCGGGAACCACTCGGCCATCAGCGCCGCGAGCTTCTCCGCGTCGAGCACGTAGAACCGGGAGGGCACGGTGACCCGCAGCGAGTTGTTGTACGTCTGCGGCATCCGGTCGCCCAGATAGGCGTGCCACGCGCCGGCGTAGACGCCCGGCTGGGACGTCCGCTCCACGTCGACGTCGTCCTCCCCGGAACGCCGGGACAGCACGACGCTGCCCTCGACGAGCACGTAGAAGCACGTCGCCCGGTCGCCCTCGGAGTAGACGCGGCCGGGCTCGAACGTCGCCATGTAGCCCTGCTCGCAGAGCTCCCTGAGCTGGGCGTCGCTGAGCTTCTCGAAGAGGAACAGGCAACGCAGCTCCTCCGGATCGCACGGGGCCGTCGTCATGACCTCTCCAGGTACCGGTGCACGAGCGAGACGGCCATCGCCCCGTCCCCGACGGCGGACGCGACCCGTTTGACGGACTCCGCGCGGGCGTCACCCGCGACGAAGACGCCCGGCAGGCTCGTCTCCAGGTGCAACGGATCACGGTCCAGCGGCCATCCCGCGGGCGGTTTCCCGTCGACGATCAGGTCCGGCCCGGCGACGACGAACCCGGCCGCGTCCCGGACCACCTGGCCGCTCAGCCAGTCCGTGCGGGGTGTCCCGCCGATGAAGACGAACAGGTACGACGCGTCGAGGGTCTCGGTCTCGCCGGTGGTGCGGTCCCGCAGCGTCAGCTTCTCCAGGTGCTCGCCGCCCTCGGCGCCCGCGACCTCGCAGCACGTCCGCACGGTGATCTCGGGGATGTCGCCGATCTGCTCGATGAGGTAGTGCGACATCGACGAGACCAGCGACGGCCCGCGGACCAGCATCGTCACGGAGCGCGCGTGCCGGGCGAAGTGGACGGCGGCCTGCCCCGCGGAGTTCGCGCCGCCGACGATGTAGACGTCCTGCCCGGCGCAGCCCGCCGCCTCGGTGAGCGTGGAGCCGTAGAACACACCGCGGCCGGTCAGCTCCGGGACGCCGGGCGCCTGCAGCTCGCGGTAGGAAACGCCGGTGGCCAGCACGACCGCGTGCGCGTGGATGGCGCTGCCGTCCGCGAAGTGGACGCTGCGCGAGGAGCCGTTGGCCTGCAGCCCGACGACGTCCCGGGCAGTCAGCAGCTCGGCGCCGAGGCGGACGGCCTGGCGGCGGGCCCGGTCCGTGAGCTGGGCGCCGGAGACGCCGTCCGGGAAGCCCAGGTAGTTCTCGATGCGAGAGCTCTGCCCGGCCTGCCCGCCCGTCGCGAGCCGCTCGACCATGACCGTGCGCAGGCCCTCGGAGGCGCCGTAGACGGCCGAGCCGAGCCCGGCCGGGCCGCCGCCGATCACCACGAGGTCGTAGAACTCCTCCGCGGGCACGGTCGACAGCCCGACCCGCGCGGCCAGCTCGCCGTCCTCCGGGGCGACCAGCGCCTCGCCGGCCGGGGTGATCACCACCGGCAGCGTCTGGCCGTCGACGCCCGCGGCCTGCAGCAGGCGGGCGGCGTCCGGTTCGTCGACGGGATACCAGCGGTAGGGGACCTGGTTGCGGGCGAGGAAGTCCCGGACGTCGTGAGAGCGGGCGGACCAGCGGTGCCCGACCACCCGGGTCTCGCAGACCTCGCGCCGGTCCGCGGCCCGCCAGGCGTCGATCATCGCGTCGACGACGGGGTAGAGCTTCTCCTCGGGTGGGTCCCAGGGCTTGAGCAGGTAGTGGTCCAGGTCGACGACGTTGATCGCGGTGATCGCCGCGTCCGTGTCCGCGTAGGCGGTGAGCAGCACGCGGCGGGCGGCGGGGTAGAGGTCCATGGCCTGCTCGAGGAACTCCAGCCCGTTCATCCCGGGCATCCGGTAGTCCGCGAGCAGGACGGCGACGTCGTCCCCGCGCAGGGTCATCTCGCGCAGCGCCTCCAGCGCCTGCGGACCCGACTCGGCGCGGACGATGCGGTGGCGCTCGCCGTAGCGGCGCCGCAGGTCACGGGCGACGGCCCGGGAGACGCTGGGGTCGTCGTCGATGGTCACGATGGCGGGTCGGGCGGAGGTCAGCGGTGTGTTGCGGCTCAGGGGGGACCCGGGGGCATCCGGCATCGCCCCAGTCTGCACCCCCGCACCGAGGGGAACGAGTGTGTTTGTCCGTGACGGCCGGTGTGCGAAGAAGCGTAACGGGGTCAGTGCACCCGCCGGGCCCGGTTCGGCCGGGCCGGGGTGCGGGCCAGGACGACGACCCCGGTCACCGCGACCAGCAGCCCGACGGCCAGCGGGACGCCCCAGCCGGGCCGCACCGGGTCCCCGAGCAGCACGATACCGACCAGCCCGGGGACGATCACCTCGGTCACGGCGAACACCGCGGTCACCGAGGCGAGCGAGCCCAGCCCGAGGGCCTTGGAGTAGGTCGTGATGCCGACGATCCAGAACGCGAGGAGCAGGTAGGTCGCGGGCTGGGACACGAGGACCAGCAGGTCGAACTCGTCGCCCGGGCGTAGGTGCAGCGACCGCACGGCCAGCGCCGTCCCACCGAAGCCCAGGCCGCCGAGGAAGGCCAGCGGCCAGGCGCGGCCGCCGTGCCAGACGAGCCGGCCCGCGATCGCCAGCGCGACGACGGAGACGCCCAGGATCACGTCGACGGTCGGGGACGTGTTCGCCGGCCGGTCCCCGCCCGCGCTGGCCGCGACCAGGACGAGGCCGCCGAGGCATGCGGCGATCGCGAGCTTCTCGGCCAGGCCGAGGCGGGTGTCGTGCAGGATCCGGGTGGCGACGGCGGTGACGGCGATCGCGCCGCCGAGGATCGCCTGCACCGCGAAGACGGGGAGGTGCCGGAGCGCGACGACCGTGCAGGCCCAGCCGAGGCCGTCGACCAGCAGGCCGGCGAGGTAGCGCGGCTGCACGGCGAGCGGACGGCCCGGCCGGGTGCGCGTGGTCGCATCGGATTGGAGGAGACCGCCGAGGCTGTTCAGCACCATGGCACAGACGGCGAACAGGAGCCCGGTCAGCACGGGAGCCGCTCCACCTGCACGATCACGGTTCCACGGTGGCACGCCGTCCGCCCGCGCGCCTCTCCCGTTCCCGGAAAGTGCGCCGCGGCCGCGGTCACTCCGCCATGCGGTCCCGCAGCCCGCTCGCCCGGCTGACCGGGCGTGCGATCGCCGCCCGAACCGCGTCCTCGGACCCGACGACGCGCACGGTCCGCCGCGCGCGGGTCACCCCCGTGTAGAGCAGTTCGCGGGTGAGCAGCGGGGACTCGGGCGGCGGCAGCACCACACTGACCCGGGTGAACTGGCTGCCCTGGCTGCGGTGGACGGTCATCGCGTGCACGGTCTGGACTCCGGCGAGCCGGGCGGGCGCGTAGGACTGCGGGGCGGTGGGCCGGCCGAACACGGCCCGGACGCCCTCCCCGTCGCGCACGACCACCCCGGTGTCCCCGTTGTACAGCCCCAGGTCGTAGTCGTTCGTGGTGACGAGCAGGGGCCGCCCCGGGTACCAGGGTCCCCGTCCGGCTCCCGGGACGTCATCGAACCCGGGGACGGCCGCGCCCAGCCAGCGCTCGACCTCCGCCCCCCACCGGTTCACCCCGTAGGGGCCGCGCCGGTGGGCGCAGAGCAGCCGGTGCTCCTCGAGCCGTTCCAGCGCCTGAGCCGCCCGTCCGGCCCGCGCCGCGTCGATCAGCCCGCTCGCCGCGGCGACGACGTCCGCGTGCAGCCCGTCCAGCCCCGCCGGGTCCCGCTGCTCCAGGTCCGCCTCGACGAACAGCAGGTCGGGGTCCCCGGCGCGCAGGTGCCCGATCGCGGCGTCCGCGTCCCCGGCCTGGACGGCCCGGGCGAACGCGGCGATGGCGCCGTCGAAGCGCCAGGTGCGGGAGAGCGTGACGACGCCGTGCACCACCGGTCGCGCGTCCGCCCCGAGCGCCCCGACCTCGCGGAGCTGCTCGTCCAGCCCGGGTTCCGGTGTGCCGGCGGCCCGCGCGAGATCGCCGAGGACGGCCCCGGCCTCGACCGACGCGAGCTGGTCCGGGTCCCCGACGAGGACGAGCCGGGCGTCCGGCCGGACCGCCTCGAGCAGTCGCGCCATCAAGGTCAGCGAGACCATGGAGGTCTCGTCGACCACCACGACGTCGTGCGGGAGCCGGTTGAGCCGGTCGTGCCGGAAGCGGCTCGACGAGCCGGGGCGCCGCCCGAGCAGCCGGTGGATCGTCGACGCGGTGAGCGCCCCGACCCGGGCCCGGTCCGCCTCGGGCAGCTTCCCGGTGTGCTCGGCGACGGCCTCGCCCAGCCGGGCCGCGGCCTTGCCCGTGGGGGCGGCGAGGGCGACCCGCAGCGGCGTCGCCACGTCCCCGTGCAGGTCGTGGAGCAGCGCGAGGAGCTTGGCGACGGTGGTGGTCTTGCCCGTGCCGGGGCCGCCGGCGAGGACGGTGACCCGGCGGAGCGCGGCGACCGCGGCGGCGAGGCGCTGGAGGTCCTCGGGTGCGGTTCCGAAGAGCCGATCCAGGCCTCGTCGGAGCTGCGCGAGGTCGACGTCCGGCTGCCCGGTGCTGGAGCGTTCCCGCAGCTCGCGGCGGACGAGCTCCTCCTCGGCCCAGTAGCGGTCGAGGTAGAGGAGGCCGGCGCCGCCGTCGTCCGGGCCGACCCAGCGCAGCGGGCGTCCGGTCCCCGGCGCGGTCCCGAGCCCGACCAGCGGGGAGTCCCGCACGGCGGCGATCCAGGGGCCGGGCTCGGGCCAGGGCAGCTCCGAGACGTCGACGAGCTCCTCGCCCTCGCCCAGGACGGTGTGGCCGATCTCCGCGAGCGCGACGCAGACGGAGCCGTGCCGGATCGCCCGGACGGTGAGCGCGACCGCGAGCAGCACCTCCTCGGGCTCGCCGGCCGGGTCCCCGCCGAGGCGGCCCAGCCGGGTGGCGACGTGCACGTCCGCGGCGGTCAGGACGCCGGCGGTGTTGAAGACGGCGAGCAGGCCGGTGGCGGAGCGGGCGGTGCGGAGGTCGAAGGGATCGCGCTCCGGAGCGGTCGCGGCGGCCGTCACGCTCACGGGGTGCCCCCGTCCAGGTCGAAGAGGGGAGGTTCGTCGGGGGATGCCGGTTGCTGCGCGGGCGGCGTCGGCCGCGCGGCCCGCCGCGCCCCACCGTCGAGCAGGTCCGACAGCTCCGCGATCAAGGCCCCCGGCGGCTTCCAGGCGAACACCCCGCACGGCGTTCCCTCGACCTGTGGCGTCCCGGGCCCGCACATCCCGCGCAGGAAGAGGTAGAGCATTCCGCCCAGGTGCTCGTCGGGCTCGTAGCCACGGAGCCGCCAGCGCAGGAACCGGTGCAGCGCGACCCCGTAGAGCAGCGCCTGCAACGGGTAGTGCGCGGCCATCATCGCCTCGGCCAGCACCGGCGGTGCGTAGTGCGCGGCCGTCAACGGCTCCCGGCCCGACGGACCGGACGGGCCCAGCCAGTTCGTCTTGTAGTCGACGACCAGGAACCTGCCGTCGACCCGCAGCACGGCGTCGATGCTGCCGGTGAGGTACCCGCGCAGCGGCTGTCCGGCGAGCCCGGGGGAGGCCAGCAGGTCCGGGTAGCGCGCCAGCGGGTCGTCGGCGGCGAGATGCCGGCGCAGCACCGGAGCGAGGTCCCCCAGCACGACCCGGCCCGACGGGACGTCCCCCCCGGCGAGCGGCATCTCGAAGTCCAGCTCGGCGAGCCGGTCCGCCGGCGCGATCGCGCGCAGCGACCGGCCCCCGGTGAGCGGCCCGAGCGGGGTCTCGACGACCGGCACCAGTGCGGCGGCCAGCGCGTCGGGGTCGACGTCCGCGGGCTGGCGGGCCAGCTGCTCGCGGCTGCGCAGTCGCAGCTCGGCCTCCAGGTCCGGGGCGGTGGTGTCCGTGGTCTCGAAGACCGCGTGCACCAGCGTGCCGAAACCGGTGCCGAGCGGGAGGTCGGCCATCGGGGACGGCACGTCCGCGCCGAGGCTGCTGCTCACGTCCGGGAGCGGGACCTCGGCCTCGTCGTCCTTGCCGGTGGTCTCCGGTTCGGTGCCGACCCCGGGGGCCGACGGCTCCGGGGTGGCGTCCGCGCCGGCGTGCGAGGCGTGGGCGTCCGCGGTCAGGGCGCTGTAGGAGGTCCGCCGCCAGGCGGTGTCCAGCGCGCGGTCGAACCTCGCCACGGCGAGCCCGGGCGGCGGTCCGTCAGCCGGCGCGGGCGGGGCCGGGTCCCGGTCCGCCAGCGGCTCGACGGCCACGCCGTACGGCTCCAGCGCGCGGAACAGCTGCAACGCCGACGCGTCCTGCGGCACCTTGTACGTCGGTGCCGGGTTCTCGCCCGGCGCCGGCCGCCCGACCAGGAGCCGGTGCAACGCCGAGGCCTGGGTGGTGGTCGTGGGCGCCCACCACGCGACGACCTGGCAGCAGGCCCGGGTCAGTGCGACGTAGAGCAGCCGCAGGTCCTCGCCGGCCTCCTCCGCCTGGTGCGCCTCGATCCGCGGGCCGCGCTCCGGGCCGCGCGGGCCGCCGACGTCCAGGACGCGCGCGCCGTCGGCGTCGTGGAAGAGCAGGAGATCGGGATCGGGCACCCAGCGGTCCCAGCCGAACGGGACGTAGACGACCGGGAACTCCAGCCCCTTGCTGCGGTGCACGGTGACGACCTGGACGGCGTCCGCGTCCGACTCCAGCCGCCGGCCCCGCTCGCCCGCGGTGTCCCGCGCGGCCTCGGCGATCCGCTGCCGCAGCCACTCGACCAGCGCGGACGGCCCGAGGCGACGCTCCAGGGCGGCCCGGTGCAGGACCTGACCGATGTGCCGGACGTCGGTGAGCCGCCGCTCGCCGTCCGTGAGCCCCAGCAGCCGTGCGGGCAGCCCGGTGCGGGTCGTGACGGCCTCCAGCAGCGCCGCGACACCCCGTTCGGTCAGCACGGTGTGCCAGGCGCGCAGGTCGGTGCCCAGCTCGTCGACCAGCGTGTCGGAGTCCGGCCCGCACAGCTCCGCCACGGTGTGCCCGACGAAGCAGGTCAGCGCCGCCGCGCGCAGGCGGGTGGTGCGCTGCGGCTGCTCGACGGCCTCCAGGAGCGTGCGCCATTCCGCCGCGGCCGCGGTGGTGAAGACGCTGGTGGTGCCGGCGAGGACCGCGGGCACCGCGGCCGCGGCGCAGGCCTCCCGGATCAGCACGCCCTGGGCGTTCGTGCGGACGAGCACGGCGACGTCCCCCGCGCGGACTCGCCTACGGTTTCCTGTCGGTTCATGGGCGAGCTCGGAGACCGTCGCGGGCGACGCGAGCAGTGCGGCGACGTCCGCCGCCACGTCCGCCGCGACGACCTCGCGGGCCTTCGGCGCCCGGCCCAGGTTCCGGCCGGTCAGCGGCTCGAGCCGGTCCCGGTCCACGACCCGCAGCCGGAACGGCGCGTCCGACGGGGCACCGGCCAGCCGGCGCCCGGTGTGCCGCGCCTCCACCGGCCGGACGACGATCTTGTCGCTCCCCAGGGCGGCCTGCCCGAGCACGCCCTCCAGCGCGCGCAGCAGGGCCTCGTCGCTGCGGAAGTTCTTCCCGAGCGTGGCCGTCTTCCCGGCCTCGCCGGCCGCCTCCAGGTACGAGACGACGTCAGCGCCCCGGAACGCGTAGATCGCCTGCTTGGGGTCCCCGATGAGCACGAGCGTCACGTGTCCGTGGAACGCGCGCTGCAGGATCTCCCACTGGATCGGGTCCGTGTCCTGGAACTCGTCCACCAGCACCACGCGGTACCGGTCCCGCAGCCGTTGCCGGGCCGCCGCGCCGCGCACCGGGTCCCGCAGCGCGTCCGCGAGCCGGGTGAGCATGTCGTCGTAGCTGAAGAGACGGCGGCGGCGCTTGCGCCGGTCCACCTCGTCCCGGATCGCCTGGGCGAAGCTGCGCCGGACCGCGGCGATCGAGCCAGAAGCCGCGTCCCGCGGTTCGAGCCGGGCCTGCGGGTCCCCGACCGCGTGCCGGGCGAGGGTGAGGGCCTCGTCCCGGGTCAGGTCCGGCCTCCCGGCCGAGGGCGCGGCGTACTTGCGCACGTAGAAGTCGTCGACGACCTCGGTGACCAGGTCGTCCACGTGCTCGACGAACTCCGCATCCGGGTCGCTGTCCCCGGCCACGCCCAGCCCGGCGAGCATCTGCTGGCAGAACTGGTGGGTCGTGGCGATGGTGGCCGCGTCGAAGTGGGCGAGCGCGAGCCGCAACCGGGACCGGCGCCGCGCGACCTCCTCGGCGGGCGCGTCCGCGAGCAGCCGGATCACCGGGTCGCCACTCGGCCCGCCGGACGCCAACCCCCGTTCGGTGGTCAGCAGCCGTTCCCGGACGCGTTCGCGCAGCTCCTGGGTGGCCTCCCGGCCGAAGGTGACGAGCATCAGCTCGGGCAGCTCGGCGAGGCCCTCGGCGACGTAGCGGGTGGCCAGGGCGGCGATGGTGAAGGTCTTGCCCGTCCCGGCGCTCGCCTCGAGGACCGTCGTGCCCTCGGGCAGCCGCCCGTCGACCCGGAAGTCCTCCGGCATCAGCAGGGCCTGGGCCCCCGTCGTCGTGCTCACGGGACGTCCAGGGTCTCGGCGTCGATCAACGGGGTCCAGAGGCGCATCGCCAGGTCTCCGAAGCGGGTCGGTTCGTGTGTGCCCGGCGCGGCGAGGATCGCCTCGAACGGCGCCTTCGCACCGAGCACCGTCAGGTGGGCCTCGTCCTCACACTCGAACGGGCTCCAGTCCCGTTCCGCCGAGGCGGCCGCGTCCCGCGGCGCCGCCCCACGGATCCGGGCGCTCGCGTAGGCCGCGGCACACGGGGTGGGCAGCGGCAGGGGTTCCCGCAGGCCCTCCCGGTGCAGGGCGACGAGTTCGGCCAGCGCCGCGGCGGCCGCCTCCGGGGGGACGGGCCCGATCGTCGACCGTTGCGCCCCGCCGCCCCGGCCGCGGCCGAGCGTCACCGCCCGCCACTGGACCTCCGGGTGGGTCACGGTGAGCGCGAGCAGCTGGGCCCAGGCCCGCAGCCGGTGCTTCGGGCCGAGCCGGGAGTACTCGACGCGGACGATCGTGCGCCCGTGCAGCCCGGCGACCGTCCCGACCACCCGCACGTCCCCGCATCCGTCCACCGGGGCCAGCGCAGCCACGTCACGCGACACCGGCTCGGCCGACCCGCGAAGCTCCGCCGACGCCGCCACCAGCGGTTCGACGTCCGAGGTCACCTTCTCCAGCACGGCGCGGCCCAGCGAGCCGGGCGGCAGCTCGCCGCGCCGCCACTCGGCCTGCGTGCAGCGCTCCAGTTCCGCGCCGGCGAGGCGGTCCCGGAGCAGCCGGTCCCCGACGGCCCACTTGCCGAGCCCGTCCAGGTCCACCGGCAGGGCGTCGCCGGACGCGTCGTCCTCCGACCGCAACACCATCCCGACGCGCTGCCGCAGGAACGCCTTCACCGGATGCTCGACGAACCGCACGAGATCGTCCAGCTCGACGACACCGGACTCGGCCGGGTCCTCCGCGGGGGCGGGCAACGGCTCGGCCAGGAACGGCGGCGCGGGCCGGCGCTCGGTGGCCGAGGCCCGGGCCCCGGCCAGGGAGGCCCGGTCGAAGCTGAAGGGGGGCGAGCCCACGAAGTTCCGCGGATCGAACGGCTGCAACGGGTGCCGCACGGTGATCGCCTCCCGCGCGGGCGTGCCGTCCGCGGTCCGGACGGAGACGTCGACGGCGTCCAGCAGCTCGCCCAGCGGTACCGCCGCCGGCCGCCGGGCGCCGGACCGCTCGTCCGCCCCGGACGCCACGACCACCAGGTGCTCGGTGGCTGCGGTCAGCGCGTCGAGCAGGAGCTGGCGGTCCTCGCTGCGCGGGTCCCGCTCGCCGACGCGCGGGTCCCGGGCCAGCACGTCGTCCCCGTCCGGGGTGCCGGTGCGGGGGAACACGCCGTCGTCGAGGCCGAGCAGGCAGACGACGCGGTGCGGCACCGAGCGCATCGGCACCAGCGTCGCGACGGTCAGTGTGCCGGTCCGGAAGTTCGCCCGGCTGGGCCGGCCGCGGAGCCGGTCGGCGAGCAGCCCGCGCACGTCGGCGAGGGTGAGGGGCACGGTCCCGGCCTGGGGCCCGGCGGAGCGGACGACGTCCGCCAGCTCGGCGCGGGCCTGCGCGTCCTGCCAGGCGTCCGACGGCGCGGTGCCGGTGAGCGCGGACAGACCGTCGAGCAGCGCGTCCGCCCAGGCCGTGAGCGGCTGCGGCCCGGTGAGGGACTCCAGTGCGGTGCGCAACCGGTCCAGTATCTCAGCGAGCCCGCCGACGAGATCGACGTCCGAGGAGTCCACGTCGTCGAGCGGGAGCGCCGTGCCGAGCCAGCCCTGCTCGCCGGGTGTCTCGGCCATCGCGACCCCGAGCAGCATCCGGTCCAGGCCGGCCGACCAGGTGTTCTGCGGGAACCCGTCCAGCCGGTACGGGCGCCGGTGCTCGCCGTCGAGGCCCCACCGCACCCCGGCCCGGACGACGAGCTCGCCGATCCGGTCCAACGCGTCGTCGTCGAGCCGGAAGCGCCGGCGGACGGGGGAGGAGCCGACCAGGTCCAGCACCTGCGAGGCGGAGACCCGGGCGTCGGCCAGCTCCAGGAGCGCGGAGACCGTGCCGAGCAGCGGGTTCGCCTGCCGCAGGGCGCGGTCCGCGAGCCGGACGCGCAGGGCGTGCCCGGGGTGGACGTCCGCGGGCGCCCCCTCGCCGGTGAGCCCGAAGGACGCCGAGATCAGCGGGGCGAACGCCTCGATGTCCGGGCACATGACGATCACGTCCCGCGGTTCGAGGGTGGGGTCCGCCTCGAGCAGCCCGAGCACGACCTCGCGGAGCACCTCGACCTGCCGGTCCGGCCCGTGGCAGGCGTGTACCTGGACGCTGCGGTCCGCCGGGTCCAGCAGCGGCGGCTCGGCCGGGAGCGCGTCCCGTCGGAGGTCCGCCTGGAGGCGTTCCAGCAGCGTGCGGGGCTCGGGGAGGGCGGCGTCGTGGTGGTGCTGCTCAGCGACGGGCAGCCGGAGCTGCAGCTCCCGGACGTCACGGCCCAGCGAGCGCAGCAGCGGGTGCGCGACCTTCTCGGCGGTCTCGTCGGTCGCGCGCCGGGGTGGGGGCCCGGCGGCCCGGTCCGCGACGGCGGCCCACAGCGCGGGCGAGGGGTGCGGCAGCCAGAGGTGGACGTCCCGGTGCTCGGCCAGCGCCTCCAGGACGGCGAGGTGCTGGGCGGCCAGCCGGGTCGGCCCGAAGACGGAAATCCGCTCGGGGAGCTCCGCGAGCCCCGGGTCACGGCCGAGCGCCTCGACCGCGTCGAGCAGCCGCTCGGCAGGGCCGAACGCGCCGATCCGGGCCCGCAGGCGTCGCCACAGCTCGGCCTGCCATGCCACGTCCTCGGGCAGGGGCGCGTCGCCGTCGGTGTCCCGGTTCGACAGCCAGGCCGCCAGCATGTCCGGACGGTGCGTCGCATAGCCCGCGAACAGGTCCGACAGCCTGCGCGCGACCGCGTACCGGCGGCCTTCGCCGCTCGCGCCGAGGTGCGCGGCCAGCGCCGCGAACCCCGTCCCGGTCACCGCCTCGTCGATCACCTCCAGCAGGGGCCACACCGCGCG
Source organism: Pseudonocardia sp. (assembly GCF_025465255.1). GTDB lineage: Bacteria > Actinomycetota > Actinomycetes > Mycobacteriales > Pseudonocardiaceae > Pseudonocardia. Next base: position 102,342 of record NZ_JAODNI010000121.1, on the reverse strand, counting down.
GGCGGGGTGCCAGGGATCGACCTCCGGGTCCACGCCCGTCGCGGCGTCCACCGCGTCCGCGAGGACGGCCGCGGGCGAGGGGAACCGGACGTTCGCGCACACCCCGTCGGAGCCACTGCCCACACCGAGCCGCACCGCAAGCCGCTGCCCCAGCCATCGCTCGACGCCCTTCTCGGGCACCGCCACGATCTCCGGGGTGAACGGATCGGCCGGAGGCGCCGCGAGGACCTCGGCGAGGCCCTCGGCCAGCCGGTCGGCCCGTTCGGCCCGGTGCACGTGCAACACGCCACGGAACCTAGCGACGCCCACCGACAGTTCCGCCGACCGCCCCGCCGGCGGCGCCCGGACCTGCGGTTACCAGTTGGAGGGGGCGTAGTCCTTGAGGAAGCAGCCGTGCAGGTCCTCGCCCGCCTCGCCGCGGACGACCGGGTGGTAGACCCGTGCCGCGCCGTCGACGAGGTCCAGCGGGGCGTGGAACCCGATGTCCGCCAGCCGCAGCTTCATCGGGTGCGGCCGCTCGTCGGTGATCCAGCCGGTGTCCACGGCCGTCATCAGGATCCGGTCCGTGTCGAACATCTCCATGGAACTGGTGCGCGTCATCATGTTCAGCGCGGCCTTCGCCATGTTCGTGTGCGGGTGCCCGGGGCCCTTGTAGCCGCGCGAGAACACCCCCTCCATCGCGCTGACGTTCACGACGTAGGAACGACCCGACGGTGCCGCGGCCGCCCCTGCCGCCAGCATCGGCCGCAGCCTGCTGACCAGGATGAACGGGGCCGTCTGGTTGCAGAGCTGGACCTCGAGCAGCTCGAGGGCGTCGACGTCGGAGACCGTGTTCGTCCAGCTGTTGACCGGCGCGGTGTCGGGCAGCAGCCCGCCGGCGTCGACGGCCGTCCCGGCGGCGATCCGGTCCGGGGAGGCGCTGCGTGCCGTCAGCGCCAGATCCGTGAGCGTCTGGGCCCCGCCGGCGTCGAGGGCACCGGTCAGCGCGGCCGGATGCGCCTTGCTGACGTGCGAGAACGTGACGACGTCCGGCAGCGGCCCGGCCGGCAGCGGCGCGTTCTCGGCCTCCACGAGCGCCGAGTACGAGCCGGGGGAGCGGCGTACGGTCTGCGCGGCGTTGTTGATCAGGACGTCCAGCGGGCCCTGCGCCGCCACCGTGTCCGCCAGCGCGACCACCTGCGCCGGATCCCGCAGGTCCACACCGACGATCCGCAGGCGGTGCAGCCACTCCGCGCTGTCCTCCATCGCCGCGAAGCGCCGCACGGCGTCGTTGGGGAACCGCGTGGTGATCGTGGTGTGCGCCCCGTCCCGCAGCAGCCGCAGCGCGATGTACATGCCGATCTTGGCGCGGCCCCCGGTGAGCAGCGCGCGCCGGCCGGTGAGGTCCGTGCGCGCGTCCCGGTGGGCCCGGTTCAACGCCGCGCAGGCGGGACAGAGCTGGTGGTAGAAGGCGTCGACGACGGTGTAGCGCTGCTTGCAGACGTAGCAGCCGCGGGCTCGCAGCAGCGTCCCCGCGCTGGCCCCGGCGGTCGCCGAGACCAGCGGGATCCCGGCCGTCTCGTCGTCGATCCGGCCCAGCGCACCCGTGGCCGTCGCGGCGGTGACGGCCTCGTCCGCCTCGGTGACCGCGCGCCGCCGGTCCGCCTTGCGGCGCTGTTTGACGGATTTCCAGATCCCCGAGGTCGCGTGCCGGATCCGGACCGCGTCCGGGTGCTCCGTGGGCAGCGTGTCGACGTGCGCGAGGACGCGGAGGAAAGCCTCCATGTCCGCTGGAGAGATCGTGGAGACCTCCGTCCCGGGCCGGTCGATGATCGTCATGAGACTGCTCAGTCCAGCTCGGCGAGGGCCTTGCGGGCCTGCTCCAGCTGGGCCTCCAGCTCGGCGACCTTGGCCTCGCGCGCGGCGCGGGCCTCGACGATGACCTCCTCGATCGGGCCGGCGAGGTCCTGGTGCAGCTCCGCGACCGCCTTCTGCACGGCGGCGGCCGTGACCGGCAGGGCGCGCGCGATCCAGGTGGTGCCGCGCTTGAGCTCGGCCTGCCACTCGCCGTCCGCGGAACCGGCGACGGTCAGGGTCAGCTCGACGACCCGGGTCGTCCGTGCCGTCGACGAGCCCTTCGGGCGGCCGCGCTTGGGCTTCGCGGGCGCCGGGGTCTCCGTCGGGGCGGCCGGCGCGTCCGGGGCGGCGGCGGGGGCGGACGGGGTCGTCGCGGGGGCGTCGCCGCTGCTCACGGTGTCGGCGGTGGTCACGGGGTCCACGTGCTCCCTCTCTGGCGGCGGTCTCGTCGGATGTCGTGCTCTTCAAGGGTGACCGTAGAACAGACGTTCGACGCGCCCGGATCCGGCGTGCACCCCGCCACTTCGCATCGACAAGTTATATAAGCCGGTGATGTAATCAGGGCGTGAACAGACCAGTCGGCCCCGTCCGGGACGAGTCGATCACGTCCCGCGTGCCGGACGTCGCGGAGCTGTCCGTGGCGCTGGAGCGCACGGCGAGCTGGTTGCGACGGGCGCTGCGGAACTCCGAATGGAACGCGGTGGCCCTCTCCACGCTCGACGAGCTGGCTCGCGGCGGCCCGCGCCGCGTCACCGAGCTCGCGGCCCTGGAGCGGACCAGCCAGCCCGGGATGACGGGCATCCTCGCCCGCCTCGCGGCTGCCGGCCTCGTCCGCCGCGATCCGGACCCGACGGACGGCCGCGCCACGCTGATCACCGTCACCGAGGCCGGCCGGGAGCACATGGCCGTGCGCCACGACGAGCGCGCCCGGTTCCTGTCCGAGCACATCCAGACCCTGTCCGACGACGACCGGCGCGCGCTGCTCGGCGCGACCCGCGCCCTGGCCGCCCTCGCCGACGCCGAAGAGGAAGTGGTGTCGTGAGCACCTCGCACGCCGGCTCGGGACACGCCCCGTCCGCGAGCCCGTTCAAGCAGCCGAAGGCCGTCTGGGCCGTCGCCTTCGCCTGTGTCATCTCGTTCATGGGCATCGGGCTCGTCGACCCGATCCTGCCGGCGCTCGCGACCCAGCTCGACGCCAGCCACACCCAGGTCGAGCTGCTGTTCACCAGCTACCTCGTGGTGACGGCGGTCGCCATGCTGATCACCGGCTGGGTGTCCAGCCGGATCGGCGCCAAGCGCACCCTCGTCGCCGGACTGGCGATCATCGTCGTGTTCGCGGCGCTGGCGGGCGCGGCCGGTGGGATCGGCGGGATCGTCGGCTTCCGCGCCGGCTGGGGCCTCGGCAACGCGCTGTTCATCGCGACCTCGCTGGCGGTGATCGTCGGCTCGGCCAGCGGCGGTTTCGGCGGCGCGATCGTCCTCTACGAGACGGCGCTGGGCGTCGGCATCGCGACCGGCCCGCTGCTCGGGGGCCTGCTCGGCAACATCAGCTGGCGCGGCCCGTTCTTCGGGGTCTCGGTCCTGATGCTGATCGCCCTGGTCGCGACGGTCGTGTTCGTCGACAGGACGCCGAAGCCGGACACGCCGTCGAAGCTGTCGGAACCCCTCTCTGCGCTGAAGCACCGCAACCTGCGGACCACCAGCCTCGTCGGCCTGCTCTACAACTGGGGCTTCTTCACCCTGCTCGGCTACGCGCCGTTCCTGATGAACCTGTCGGCGCTGCGGCTCGGGGCCGTGTTCTTCGCCTGGGGCATCCTGGTCGCGCTGTTCGCGGTGTTCGGCGCCGTCTGGCTCAAGGACCGCTTCGGCACGGCCCGGACGCTCTACGGCAGCCTGATCTGCGTCGCCGTCATCCTGGCGGCCATCGGCGCCTTCTCCGGCACGGTGTGGGCGGTCGTCGCCGCCGTGATCGCGTCGGGCGCATTCGTCGGCCTGAACAACACACTGGTCACGACCGCCGTCATGAGCATCTCGCCGGTGCCGCGCAACGTCGCCTCGGCGACCTACGGCTTCGTCCGGTTCATTGGTGGCGGCCTGGCGCCGTTCGCCGCGGGCCTGCTGGCCGAGAGCGTCGGGGTCAAGGTCCCGTTCCTGATCGCGGCGGTCGTCGTGCTGGTCGGTGCCGCGCTGCTGAGCACGGTGCACAAGGCCCTCGAGGACGCCGACGCCGACGAGGAGCAGCCCGGCCCGTCGCAGCAGCGTGCGGACGCCGAGGAGGCCGTCCGGACGGTCCCCGCCGTCGAGGAGGAGGCCATCCTCGCCGAGGAGGCCCTGCTCGAGGACCGGCGATGAGAGCCCCGGACCCGTCGGCTCCGGACCCGTCGGCTCCGGACCCGTCGGGCGCCGGGGCGCCCGGCGGGTTCGAGATCGGCTGCGACGGGCCGCGCGCGATCGTCGTCGGGGTCGACGGCTCGGACACCGGCTGGCGGGCCCTGCACTACGCCGTCGGGCAGGCTCGGCGGCAGGGCGGTCGCGTCGTGGCGGTCTACGCGGACCGGCTGCCGGGGATGGCCTTCGCCACCGCGATGCCCCTTGCCGCGACCGCGGTCGTCGACCCCGCCCAGGACACGATGCTGGAGGAGCTCCGCCGCGAGGTCGTGGAGCTCGGCCCGCAGTACGGCACCGTCGTCGGGTTCGAGATGGCCGTCGGGGACCCGGTGGCGGTGCTGACGGCGGTGGCCGAGCGGGTCCGGGCGGACGCGATCGTCGTCGGCGCGAGCGTGCAGGCGGGGCACAAGCTGTTCGGCTCGGTCGCCATGCGCGTGGTGAAGACCGGGCGGTGGCCGGTGACGGTGGTGCCCTGAGCCGGGTCTCGGGTTCGGGAGCCGCTCCGGTCGACGACCGGTCGGCTCCTTCTCGTTCCGGCTCGGCGAAGGTGTCGGGGCCGAACGTCCGGACCGCCCTCGGCGCCCCGCTATGATCAGATCGCGCACCGTCCAGGTAGGAGTGGTGATGACGAACCTCCCGCAGCGCGAGCGCGTGCACATAGCGCTGCTCGGGGGTCTCACGGTCACGGTCGGGGCCCGGAAGATCTCCGACGCCGGGTGGCCGACCCGCCGGTCCGCGGAGCTCGTCGCGCTTCTCGCCCTGTCCGATCGTCACCGGCTCGCGCGGGACCAGGTCGTCGAGGCGCTGTGGCCGCACCTGGAACCCGACGCGGGCGCCGCCAACCTGCGGAAGGCCGCGCATCACGCACGGCGGGCGCTCGGTCGTGAGGACGCCGTGAGGTCGAGCGGCGGCCAGGTCGCCCTGTTCCCCTCGTGTGACGTCCGGACCGACGTCGCCGTGTTCGAGCGCCACGCCGAGGCGGCGATCCGCTCGGGGGACGGTGCCGCCTGCGACGAGGCCGCGGCGGACTACGCGGGCGACCTGCTCCCCGACTCGTTGTACGAGGAGTGGACCCAGTCCCGGCGGCATCATCTGCGGTCGCTCCACGTCGCCCTCCTGCGCCTCGGGGGGCGGTGGGAACGGCTCGTCACGCTCGACCCGGCCGACGAGGAGGCGTACCGCGAGCTCATGCGCGCCGCGCTGGCCCGCGGCAACCGGCCGGCCGCAATCCGCTGGTACGGGCGGCTGCGCACGAACCTGGAACGTGAGCTCGGCCTGCCGCCCGCGCCGGAGAGTCGGGCCCTGTACGAGGAGTGCGTCGCCGGCCTCGCCCCCGCCGCGACGATCTTCATCGGCCGGCAGACCGAGCTCGCCCGGGCGACTGCGGGGCTCCGGGCGGCCGAGCAGGGTGAGCTGGACGCACTGGTGGTCCGCGGTCCGGCCGGCATCGGCAAATCGGCGCTGTGCCGGCAGGTCGCGTCGGCGGCACGGGAACGCGGGTGGCTGGTCGTGACGGTGGCCGCCACGCTCGCACAGGGCCCCTACGCGTCGCTGGTGGCGGCCGCTGAGCAGCTGCTCAGCCGCGACCGCACCCTGCTCGACGCCCTCCCGGACCCGGCGCGCTCGACGCTCGCCGAGCTCACGGCGCTCGCCGCGCCGGCGCGGCCGCGCGAGGGCGGGCTCACCCGCCACATGGTGATCGGGGCGGTGCACCGGCTGATCGCGGCGTGCCGGGACGTCACCGGCGTCCTGCTGGTCGTCGACGACGCGCACCTGGCCGACGACGCCACCGTGGAGGCGTGGGGACAACTGGCCCGGGCCGGCGGCGCGCTCCCGTTCCTCGGCGTCCTCGCCTTCCGCCCCGAGCTCGCCCCACCGTCCCTGATCCGGACGGTCACGGGCCTCGACCGGTCCGGCCGGTACGCCGGGATCGATCTGGGCCCGCTCGACCACGACGAGGTCGCCGGGCTCGTGGCGGCCGGGGTCGTCGCGAAGCCCGCCGCCGGTGTCCTCGCCCGGATCGTCGCGATGGCGCAGGGCAACCCGTTCTTCGCCCTGGAGCTCACCCGCGGCATCGGCGGGACCGCGGACGCGGCTGTCGCGCCGTCGGTCTGGGAGGCGATCACCCAGCGCTTCATCGACCTCGACGACGCCACCGCGGCGATGCTCCGCCGGCTGGCCGTGGCAGGCGACGACCTCGACCCCGTCGACGTGCCCGCGCTGACCGGACTGGCCGAGCCGGACGCGTTCGCGCTGCTCGACGCCGCGCTCGACGCGGGCGCGCTGGTCGTCTCCGGGGGCCGCTACCGCTTCCGGCACGACCTCGTGCGTCAGGCGCTCGTCGAGCAGGTCCCGCCCCACCACCGGATCGCGATCCACCGCGACACCGCCCGTGGCCTGGCGGCCGCGGGCGCCGCCCCCGCCCTCGTCGCCCGGCACTGGTTGAACGGCGGCCGCCCCGACGACGCGAGCCCATGGCTGCTGGCCGCAGCCCGCCGGGCCGTCACACTCGGCGCGTTCACCGACGCGCTCGGCCACCTGGAGCCGCTACTGGACCACGAGCCGGGGTTCCCCGACGCACTCCGGCTGCGGGCCGAGGCCCTCGACGCCCTCGGCGACGGCCGGGCGCCCGCCGCGTATGCGGCTGCCGCGCGAGTCGCCTGCCGTCCGGAATCCCACGACCTGCAGGCGATGCAGGCGTTGGCGCAGATCAAACAGGGTGATCCTCCGGGCGCGTTGCGGACGCTGGACGGGCTCGAGCCCGCGTCGGTGCAGGGCAGGCTCGCCCAGGCGCTGGCGTGGAGCGGCGCGGCCGTCATGGGCTTCGCCGATCCCGAGCTCGGGACCGCGAAGGCCGCGGAGTGCCGCCGGCTGGCCATGGAGTCGGGAGATCGGACGGCGCTCGTGGTGGCGTCCTGGGCTCAGGCGGCTGCTGCGCACGCGCGCGACGACCTGCGCAGCAGCGTCTGGGCGGACCTGCTCGACACGCACGCGCTGCGGGAGCTGGCGATCAGCGTGTTCGACGGCCACCTGTGCATGACCCAGCGGCTCCTCTACGGGGCGCGGCCCTACTCCGAGGTGGTCGAGTTCGCCGATTCGTTCCTCGCCGAGGCGCAGCGGCTGGGTGCCGCCCGCGGCCGTGCCTTCGCCACGACGCTGCGCGGTGAGGCGAAGCTGTTGTCGGGCCGGCTGGACGAGGCCGACGAGGATCTCCGGGAAGCGGCCCGGTTCAGCCGGGCCATCGGGGGCACAACGGGCGAGGCACTGGCGCTGCAGCGCCGCGCGGAGGTCGCGCTGTACCGGGGCCAGGGCAAGGCGGCGGGCGTGCTGCTGGACGAGGCGCTGGCCGTCGCCCGCGAGTCCGACGTCGGTTTCCACCTCCTCGATCGCATCTACGGGACCAAGATCGCGGCCGCCGGCCCCGACACGGCCCTGCTCATGCTCGACGAGGCCGAGCTGGGGGTTCGCGGCCCGCTGGAGACATGCCCCGGCTGCCGGATCACGCTCGCCGTGCCCGCCGCCATCGCCGCCGCGCGAGCCGGGGATCTCGACCGCGCATCCCGGTACGAACAGGCCACCGAGACGCTGGCCGCGGTCGTGATGCGGCTGCCCGCCTGGGACGCGGCGCTCGAAGAGGTCAAGGGGCACCTGGCGCTGGCGAGAGGGTCCGGGGACGAGGCCGCCGCCCGCTTCCGCGCGGCGGCCGAGGGCTTCCGCGTCGCCGGCCAACCCCTCGACGAGGCCCGGTGCGCCGCATCGGCACGACACCCGGCCTGAACGGCGAATCCTTCATCTCGGCCGGGAACGATCCAGGAACACCCGGGTGACATCGTCGGGTCTCGTCCAGCGCCTGCTGGCCGCGACCGCGGGAGGATGTCATGACCGGTGTGAAGGAGATGGTGATCGCGGCCGGAGCGGGTATCGAGAACCTCGCCCCCGCGGACGTCGCGGTGGAGCTCGACCGGCCCGGCGTGTTGCTCGTCGACGTCCGCGAGCCCGGGGAGACCGCCCATGGCGTCATCCCCGGCGCGGTGCTCGTGCCGCGCGGGATGCTCGAGTTCCGCGCCGACAGCGCGACCAGCAGTCACCTCGACGGGTTCGACCTCGGTCGGCGCGTGATCGTCTACTGCGCCGCCGGATCTCGATCGGCCCTCGCAGCGCGCTCGCTGCAGGAGCTCGGCTACGGCGACGTGGCCCATCTCCGGGGCGGCTTCACGGCGTGGCTCGACGACGGCCGGCCGGTGGCAGCACCTCCGGCGGACGACCACCGCTCGCGGCCGGACCTCGGAGCAGCGTCATGACGCCCGTCGAATTCGTCGTGGCCTCGGTCAGGGCGCGCATCGACAACCTCACCCCGGTACAGCTGGCGGCGGAGCTCGGCGATCCCTTCCTGCTGCTGGTGGACGTCCGCGAGCCCGACGAAACCCAGTACGGCACCATCCCCGGCGCGGTGCTCGTGCCGCGCGCGATGCTCGAGTTCCACGCCGACCACGGAACTCCACACCATGTGGAGGGGTTCGAGCGCGGCCGGCGAGTGATCGTCTACTGCTCGGCGGGCTCCCGCTCGGCTCTCGCGGTCCGCTCCCTCCAGGAACTCGGCTACCGCGACGTGGCGCATCTCGACGGCGGGATCAACGCCTGGATCGCCGAGGGCCGACCGATGACCGGGCCTACCCCGTCGCCGACGCTCTGCTGCTCCCACCGACACCACACCTGACGAAGGAGACGACCATGAGTGACCACGCCACCACCATCACCACAGCCGTGCAGTTGCTGAACTCGGGCGACGTCGACGGCTACATCACCACGCTCTACGCCCCCGATGCCGTCTTCCACGGCTTCCCGCCGGCGTTCGCCCCGGACCGTGAGGGCATCGCAGGGTTCTTCCGGGCCCTGCGTGCCGGCGTGCCCGACGCCACCATCGCCGCAGAGGACCTGTTCACCGATGACAGGAACAGGGCGGCGGTTCGGTTCACCCTCTCCGGGACCCACACCGGGGAGCTGTTCGGAGTGCCCGCGGCAGGCGCGCACATCGAAGCGGAGGGGATCACCATCCTCCGCTTCTCCGGGGACCGGGTCGTCGAACGCTGGAATCGGCTCGACGACATCGCGTTCCTGACCCAGATCGGGGCGATGCCCGCCGCCGCCGAAGTCTGAGCGCCGGCGCAGACGGCTCGCTCCCGGTCCGTCGAGGCGCGGACCGCCCTCGTTCTGAGCCTCCGGCCTTGACAGCCGGCCCGGGTTCCCGGAGCGGCACCCCGTGCGATGAGGACGGGGCCTGGGTCCATTGCCGAGAGCATCTGATGCGGTGATCCTCCCCATGTGGGCGCGCCCGGACAGCGCGCACACGACGAAGCGGGGAGAACCGGGCCATGACGACGACACGAGTTCGACGCAGCACGGCATCCGGCCTCGCCGCGTGTGCGGTCCTGCTGGCCGCGGGATGCGGCGGCACCCCGGCGGCCGGCGCCGCGCCCGCCTACGCCGCCGTGCTGCAACCCGAGCTCGAGGCCCTCGCCAAGGACATGCTGACCACCGGCGCCGTCGTGATGGTGCGCTCACCCGAGCAGGGCGACTGGGCCATGACCTACGGCACCCGGACCTAAAAGGGCGACGACCCCGTCCAGCTCGGCGACCACGTGCGGGTGGGCAGCAACACCAAGCCGATGACCGGCAGGGTCATCCTCCAGCTCGTCCAGGAGGGCAAGCTGAGCCTCGACGATCCCGTGTCGAAGCTCCGGCCGGACGTGCCCGACGGTGCGAACATCACGATCCGCGGGCTCCTGAGCATGCGTTCCGGGCTGTACAACTACTCGGAGACGCTCGAGCTCAACCAGCTCCAGGACAGCGACCCGGAGCGGGTGTACACGCCCGAGGAGCTGCTGACCATGGCGTACAAGCGCCCGCCGCTCTACCCGCCGGGCCGGGGGTACAACTACTCGAACACCAACTTCGTGCTCCTCGGCCTCATCATCGAGCAGGCGACGGGCAGGCCGGTGGCCGAGGAGTTCCAGAGCCGGATCTTCGGGTCCCTGGGGATGACCGGCTCCTCGATGCCGGCAGCGACGGACGCCTCCATCCCCGACCCCCACCCGCAGGGCTACACCTACGGCATCAACGTCGGGACGATCGTGCTCCCCGCGACCATCCAGGCCCAGGCGAAGGCCGGCACACTGGCACCCTTCGACGTCACGAAGGACAACGAGTCCTGGAGGTGGACCGCGGGATCGGCCATCTCGACCGCGGACGATCTCGCCGAGTTCGTCCAGGCGCTCGGCGGCGGCGGACTGCTCGACCCGGCGATGCAGAAGGAGCGCTTGGAAAGCATGCAGCCGACGATGCCGGGCATCCCGGACAGTCCCGGGTACGGCCTCGCACTGGCCAAGTTGGGTTCGCTCTACGGGCACACCGGCGAGATCCCGGGCTACGACTCGTTCATGGGCTACGACCCGGACCGCAAGATCACCGTTGTCGTGTGGGCCACCAATGCGCCGGCGGCCGACGGACGTGCACCGGCGACGGAGCTGGCGAGGACGGTCATCAGCCGGTTGTACGGCACGGGCTGAGACGCTGCTCGGCCGGGCGCCGCTCGAGGCTCGGCCTCGAAGCGCCCACGGTAAGTCCCGCGGGGCTCAGTCGCGCCTGCGCGTCGTGCGCTTCGTCGGCTCCGCGGTCCGCGGGTCCTCCGGCCACGGATGCTTCGGGTAGCGACCGCGAAGCTCCGACCGGACCTGCGGATAGCCGTTGTCCCAGAACGACTCCAGGTCGTCCGTCACCGCCGTCGGGCGGCCGGCGGGGGAGAGGAGATGGAGCAGGACCGGGACGCGGCCGTCGGCGATCCGGGGTGTCGCACGCCAGCCGAACGCCTCCTGGACCTTCACCGGGAGCACCGGCCGGCCGGACGCGTAGTCCAGCGCGATGTGCGAGCCGGAGGGCACGGTGATCCGCTCCGGGGCCAGCTCGTCGATCCGGGCCGCGAGCGGCCAGCCGACCAGGTTCCGCAGGGCTGCGACCAGGTCGATCGACTCGAGGTCGGCGCGGCGCCGCGCGTTCGAGAGCGGCCCCGCGAGCCAGCCGTCGGGGCGCTCGATCCCGGCGAGCAGGGCCTCGTCGTCGACCGCGGGCCAGGACTGACGGAGGACGTCGTGCAGCAGCGCGAGGCGGGCCCGCAGCGAACTCGCGGCCCGGCTCCACCGCAGGAGGCCGAGACCGTCCGTCCGCAAGCCCTCCACCAGCGCGGCTCGAACCAGGGCCGCCGCCGGTCTCCGCAGCGGGCGCTCCTCGAGGACGATCGCCCCGAGCCTGCGGACCCGGCGTGCGACGAGGTCTCCGTCCCGCCAGACGACCTCGTCGCCGTCGACCAGCAGTGCGGAGGCCACCTGCTCGGCCAGCTCCTGGTCCGCGGGTGCGGCGAGCCGGATGCGGCCGTGGACCTCGCCGGGGCGACGGTCCGCGACCGCGACGGCCAGCCATTCGACGGCGGCGAGCGGGCTCCCGGCCGGCAGCTCGACGGCGGTCCCGCCGGTCATGAGGTAGACGGGCGACCCGGGAGCGCGGCGACGGGCGAGCCGCTCCGGATGCGCGAGCCCCACGACGAACGCGGAGCCCGGTGCCGCCCGCGGGCCCGATACCGAACCCGGGCCCCGCTCCCGGCCCGCGCCCGGGACGGAGGACCCCACCCCACGCACGAGCCCCGTCAGCCTCCGGGCCTCGCCCTTCCACCGTCCGCTCCCCGGCGCCTCGCCGCTCCGCAGCCGTGCGAGCTCCCGGTCCAGCTCCACCCCCGCGGCGAGCGTGTCGTCGTCGAGCACCGCGACCACCTCCGCCGCGGCCCGGGCCCCGACCTCCGCCGCCCCGTCGAGCAGCGCGCGGGCCAGCCGCGGGTGCAGCCCGAGCTCGGCCATCCGCGTCCCCCGCTCCGTGATCGCGCCGGCCTCGTCGACGGCACCGAGCGCCCGGAGCACCGCCTGCCCGGCTCGCAGCGGGCCCTCCGGAGGCGCGTCCCACCAGCGCAGGCCCGATCCGTCCGGCGTTCCCCACGCGGCGAGGTCGAGCGCCAGCCGCGTGAGGTCGGCGGTCTTGATCTCGGGTTCGGGGAAGCGGTTCAGCAGCTCACCCTCGGGCCAGCAGCGGAACGCGTGCCCCGGCGCCTCACGGCCCGCGCGGCCGGCCCGCTGCTCGGCGACCGCCGCTGATTCCCGCAGGGTCACCAGCCCCGCGAGCCCGCGGCGATGGTCGACGCGCGGCACCCGCGCCAACCCCGCATCCACGACCGCCCGGACGCCGGGCACGGTCAGGCTGGACTCGGCGATCGACGTCGCCAGCACCACGCGCCGCCGCGGCCCGGGGGACAGCGCCGCGTCCTGCTCGGCGGGGGAGAGCCGGCCGTGGAGCGGGACCACGTCGAACCCCTGCGGTGCGTACTCGGACTCGACGCCGGCGAGCGCGGACGCCGTCCGGCGGATCTCGGGCACGCCCGGAAGAAAGGCGAGGACGTCGCCGTGGGGGAGTGCCGCGCGTACCGCGCGCGCGACGCAGGCCTCGATCCGCTCGTCGCGGCGCGGCGGCAGATGGTGCACCTCGACCGGATGAGCGCGCGCCTCGACGGAGACGAGGGGGGCGTCGCCGAGGAGCTCGGACAGCCGCCCGGCCGCCACGGTCGCGGACGCCGCGAGGAGGTCGAGGTCCGGACGCAGGCCGTCCCGGGCGTCGAGCAGGAGAGAGAGCAGCAGGTCCGCGTCGAGATGGCGTTCGTGGCATTCGTCGAGCACGACGGCGCCCACCCCGGCCAGCTCGGGGTCCCGTGCCAGGCGCCGCAGCAGCAACCCGGACGTGACGACCTCGACGCGCGTCTCGGCGGAGCTCCGTGAGTCCCCGCGGACCGCGTACCCGACCCGGCGGCCGACCGGCTCCCCGAGCAGCGACGCCATCCGGGCCGCGGCGGCCCGGGTCGCGACCCGCCTCGGCTCGGCCACGACGATCCGGCCCTCGACGGCGCCGGCGAGGGCGAGCGGGACGAGTGTGGTCTTGCCGGTGCCGGGCGGTGCGACGAGCACGGCGGCGCCGCTCGTCGTCAGGGTGCGGGTGATCTCGTCGAGCGCGGCGCGGACCGGGAGGTCGGGCAGTGCGGAAGGGTCGACGAGCGGGGCGGGCACCCCTGGAGTCTGCCCGGTGGTCGAGTGGGCCCGGTGGTCGAGTGGGCCGGTGGTCGCGTGGGCCGGTGGTCGCGTCAGGAGCGGTCCGGCGGTGACCCCACGTCCCGTTCCGGATCCAGCTCGGTGCGTCCACGTGCGGCGCGGCGTCGGCGGAGCGTGCGCGGCGACAGCGGCCCGTCGTCGTTCGCCAGGACCACCGCGATCCAGGGCAGCGGGATCGTCACGAGCAACAGGACGAGGCCGATCTCCCACGCGACCTCGTAGAGCGCCCCACCCACACCGAACCCCACGATGTGGATGATCATGATCACGACGTACGTGCGCTTCCGCCGGCGCAGCCGCTCCTCGGGGGAGGGCTCCGCGTCGGTGATCAGCGGCGGATCGCCGCGGCGCGCCCGGGCGGACAGGTGCGGATCAGCTCCCGGTCGCGCCGGAGTCCGCGCGCTTGGCGCCGGGGCCCGACTGCGGGCCGGGACGCGCGGCACGGCGATGCAGCAGCGCGACGACTCCGGCGGTCGCGGCCAGGCTGCACAGCACCGCGAGGGCACCGCCCACACCGCCGACGACCGCGGCGAGCACGATCAGGGCCACGCCGACGGCCGCGAACACGATCGCGGCGCGCCGCCGTTCGAGCCGGGGCAGGCGGCCGCCGGAGAAGTTCCCGGCGAGGTCCGGGAACTGGTTTGCGAGGCGGCGCTCCAGCTCGTCGAGCTGGCGCTGCTCCGCCTCGGTGAGGCGAGGGGGTCGGGACTCGGGAGGGGTCACCCCTCGTTGGTACCCGATTCCCGGTGGGCTTCACACCTCGGCGGACGTCCTGCCCCCGTACGGACCACGCGAAACAGGGTCATTCGCACCACAACCACCCCGTGCGGCGTGGGCGGCGTGCAGAGCACCTCCGAGGGGAGCCCCGTTTAATGCAATCGCCTCTCGCGCCCGGGCGCCCGGCCGGATACCGTCCGCAGCATGAGCGTGGGTGCTGACACAGTGGTCAACTCGGGCCCGGAACCGCGGTCCGGGCCGGCGGGCGACGCCGCCCGGGTGGAGGAGGCCGCGCGGAAGGTCGTGCAGGACCACGACCCCCGCTCGGTGTCGCAGAAGGAGTTCCTGGGCGCGTGCTTCGACGCCGGGCTCTCCTGGGTGCACTTCCCGGTGGGTCTCGGCGGCCTGGGCGTCTCGCGCGGGCTGCAGGCGAACGCGGACGCGATCCTGCAGGACGCGGGCGGCCCGACGCCGTTCGCGCTGAACCCCATCGGCTACGGGATGGCCGCGCCGACCCTGAGCGAACACGCCCGGACCCCGGATCGGGCGGCCGAATGGCTGCGGCCGCTGGCCACCACCCAGGACATCTGGTGCCAGCTGTTCTCCGAGCCGGGTGCGGGCTCGGACCTCGCGGGCCTGGCGACGTCCGCGGTGCGCGACGGCGACGAGTGGGTCGTCAACGGGCAGAAGGTCTGGACGAGCCTGGCGCACCGGGCCAACTGGGCGCTGCTGCTCGCGCGCACGGATCCGGACGTGCCCAAGCACAAGGGCCTCACCTACTTCGTCCTCGACATGCACGCACCCGGCGTCGAGACGCGTCCGCTGCGCCAGATGACCGGCCAGGCGGAGTTCAACGAGGTCTACATGAACGACGCCCGCATCCCGGACGCGCACCGCCTCGGTGCCGTCGGCGCGGGCTGGCGGGTCGCCATGACGACGCTGATGAACGAGCGGACCGCGATCGGCGGTGGCTCCAGCCGCCGGGGCACGGGCACCATCGCGGACGCGGTCGCGCTCTGGGCGGACCGCCCGGACCTGCACACCCCGATCCTGCGGGACCGGCTGGCCAAGCTGTGGACGACGGCGGAGGCCCAGCGCCTCACCGGCGAGCGGTCCCGGGCGACGGCGACGGCGAAGGGCCCGGGCCCGGAGGGCTCGGTCGGCAAGCTGGTCGGCGCCGAGCTCAACCAGCAGATCTACGAGTTCTGCATGGACCTGCTCGGCGCGGAGGGCACCGTCTACGGCGACTACACGCTCCGCGACATCACCCGCAACGAGGACTACCGCGGCCCGATCCAGCAGCGGTTCCTGCGCTCGCGGGCGAACACCATCGAGGGCGGCACCTCCGAGGTGCTGCGCAACATCCTCGGCGAACGCATCCTCGGCCTGCCCGGGGACATGCGCGCCGACTCCGACCGACCCTGGCGCGAGGTGCCCCGTGGCTGAGCAGGCCGAGAACCCTGGACTCGCGAACACCGAGTTCGCCTTCACCGACGAGCAGCAGGAGCTGCGACGCGCGGTGCGCAAGTTCTGTGCCGAGTTCTCGGACGAGGCGACGGTGCGGGCGCTGATGGAGTCGCCCACCGGGTACGACCCCAAGTCCTGGGCCCGCCTCGGCGCCGAGCTGGGCGTCCTGGGCCTGGCGGTGCCCGAGGAGCTGGGCGGCGCGGGAGGCACGCTGGTCGACCAGGCCGTGGTCGTCGAGGAGCTCGGGGCGGCGTTGTTCTGCGGTCCCGTGTTCGGCACGGTGGGGCTCGCGATCCCGGCGCTCGTGGCGTCGTCCGAGGGGCCGGTGCGGTCCGAGACGCTGGAGCCCCTGGTCGAGGGCGCGCGCACGGCGGCGTTCGCCGTGGCGGACCGCGGGGGCCGGTTCGACCCGACGTCCCTGACGGTCGGCGCGACGCGGGCAGGGAACGGCTGGGGACTGACGGGCGTGGTCGAGCGGGTGGTCGACGCCGCCGCGGCGGACGTCCTGCTCGTCGCGGCCAGCGGACCGGACGGGGTAGCGCTGTTCGTCGTGGAGGGTGAGGCGGCCGGCGTCGAGCGGCAGGTGCTCTCCACGCTCGACATGACCCGCCGGCAGGCCACGATCCGGCTCACCGACGCCCCGGCGCAGCTGCTCGCCGGGCCGGACGAGGCGGAGCGGGTCTGCGCGCACGCCCTCGACGTCGGGGCGACGCTGCTGGCGGCCGAGCAGGTCGGCGCGGCGCAGCACCTGCTGGACCTGACGGTCGGGTACGCGAAGGAGCGG
This sequence comes from Pseudonocardia sp., assembly GCF_025465255.1. Classification (GTDB taxonomy): domain Bacteria; phylum Actinomycetota; class Actinomycetes; order Mycobacteriales; family Pseudonocardiaceae; genus Pseudonocardia. Next base: position 85,953 of record NZ_JAODNI010000121.1, on the reverse strand, counting down.
CTGCAGTTCGGCCGGCCCATCGGCTCGTTCCAGGCGGTGAAGCACCGCCTCGCGGACATGCTCGTGTCCGTCGAGCACGCCCGCTCCGCCGCCTACCACGCGGCGTGGGCGCTGCAGGACGGCACGGACGACCCATGGCTCGCCGCGAGCATCGCCCAGGCCACCTGCTCGGAGGCCTTCGTCGACGTCGCGTCCGGGACCGTGCAGCTGCACGGGGGCATCGGCTTCACCTGGGAGTACCAGGCGCATCTGTACTACAAGCGGGCGATCACCGACGCCGCCCTGCTGGGCAGCGCGGAGGCGCACCGGGGCCGGATCGCGGCGTCGGTCCTCGACCCGTCGATCGGTCGCCTGCCCCCGCCTCCGGTGGCGACGGGCGTCCTGTAAGGACCGGCACGACAGGAGCGCCGGTCCCTCGGGACCGGCGCTCCTGGGTCTTCGGGTTCAGGCGATGACGATGTAGAGGCCGTAACCCACGATCAGCAGGGTCGCGCCCAGGCAGAGCACGGCGACCGCGGTGCCGGCGCCCGGGCTCAGGGCGAGCCGGGCGCCGTCGTCGGGCCCGCCGACCGGTCGCGGCGTGCGGGCGGACAGCCCTACCAGGGCGAACGAGACCAGGGCGCAGACCGCGACCCCGGCGACAAGCGAGACCACGCAGACGACCAGCAGGGAACCCCAGGCGAGTGTCATCGGTGTTCCTCCTCTCTCAGCGACCGGCGGCGACGGGCTCGGCCGCCGCGGCGGGCGTCGGGACCTCGTTGACGTTGTCCGCGGTGATCGGCCTGCGGCGCGAGGCGGCGTAGATCCCGGCGGCGACGGCAACCCCGACGACCGCCACGATCACCGTGCCGAAGGTGCCGGTCGAGGCGACCCAGGCGGCTGCGGCGCCGACGAGCGCGGCAGCGGGCAGCGTCAGGATCCAGGCGACGGCCATCTGCCCGGCGACGCCCCACCGCACCGAGGCCAGTCGCCGGCCGGCGCCGGCACCGAAGATCGCACCCGTGGCGACCTGGGTGGTCGAGAGGGCGAAGCCCAGGTGGGACGAGGCCAGGATGACGGCCGTCGAGGCGGTCTCGGCGGCGAAGCCCTGCGGGGTCTCGATGTCGCTGACGCGCTTGCCCAGCGTCCGGATGATCCGCCAGCCGCCGACGTAGGTGCCGATCGCGATGGCCAGGCCCGCGGCGAGGATCACCCAGAACGGCGGCCCGGAGTCCGGGGCCAGCACGCCGGCGGTGATCAGGGTCAGGGTGATGATGCCCATCGTCTTCTGCGCGTCGTTGGTCCCGTGCGCGAGCGCGACCATGGAGGCGGACACGATCTGCCCGGCCCGGAAACCGCGGGTGATCGTGCCCTTGTCCGCGCGGGCGGTGCTGCGGTAGGCGATGTAGGTGCCGAGCAGGGCGACGACGCCGGCGAGCACGGGCGAGATCACGGCCGGGACGACGACCTTGCTCAGCACCGCGCCGAAGTGCACCGCGCCGGTGCCGGCGGCGACGATCGACGCGCCGATCAGGCCACCGAACAGCGCGTGCGACGAGCTCGACGGCAGGCCGAGCAGCCAGGTGAGCAGGTTCCACACGATCGCGCCGACCAGGCCGGCGAAGATCACCACCGGGGTGATCCTGGTTTCGTCGACGAGTCCGCTCGAGACCGTCCGGGCGACCTCCACCGAGAGGAACGCGCCGACCAGGTTCAGCACGCCCGCGACGAGAACGGCGACCTTGGGGCTCAGGGCCCCGGTGGCGATGGAGGTGGCCATGGCGTTGGCCGTGTCGTGGAAGCCGTTGGTGAAGTCGAAGATCAGCGCGGTCACGACGACCACGACGACGATCACGGACACGTCCATGTCAGGGGTCCTCCGAAAGTGTTGCCACGTGAAACGGTAGGCACCGTGGGCGAACAGCAGATGAACGGAGAACCAACGCCGGGGGCGGCGCGCCCAGCGGTCCGGCTCCCGGTGAGGGACCATCCACGGGTGGATCCGGACGAGGACGTCGGCGGCGACCCGGTCTGCTGGCTGGACCGGGTCTGTCCCGAGTGCGGGGGCTTCCTGACCGAGGCCCGGCCCACGCGGTGCGAGCGGTGCGGGACGGACCTCGCTGTGGAGTGAAACCGCGTGGCAGGGTGAGCGGCATGCGCTCGCTGCTGATGTCGCGCCGGGACCTCGCCTTCCTCCTCCACGAGTGGCTCGACGTCGAGTCGCTGACGAAGCGGGAGCGCTACGCCGAGCACGACCGGGACACCTTCGCCGCGGCCCTGGACCTCGCGGCGGAGGTCGCGACCGAGCACTTCCTCCCGCACCGCAAGCTCTCGGACACGAACGAACCCGTGTTCGACGGCGAGCGGGTCGAGATCCTGCCCGAGGTGAAGGCCGCGCTCGGCGTCTTCGCCGAGACCGGGATCGTCGGCGCCGGGATGGACGCCGAGGTCGGCGGGATGCAGCTGCCGGCGGTGGTCGCGCAGGCCTGCTTCCTGTGGTTCCAGGCGGCCAACATCGGCACGTCCGCCTATCCGTTCCTGACGGTCGCCAACGCGAACCTGCTGCTCGCGCACGGGACGCGGGAGCAGATCGACACCTGGGTCCGGCCGATGGTCGAGGGCCGCTGGTTCGGGACGATGTGCCTCTCCGAGCCGCAGGCCGGCTCGTCGCTCACCGACGTCACCACTCGGGCGGTGCCGCAGGACGACGGCACCTACCGGATCACCGGCACCAAGATGTGGATCTCCGGCGGGGAGCACGAGCTGTCCGAGAACATCGTCCACCTGGTGCTGGCGAAGATCCCCGGCGGCCCGCCCGGGGTGAAGGGCATCTCGCTGTTCATCGTGCCGAAGGTCCTGGCGAACGAGGAGCGCAACGACATCGCGCTCGTCGGGCTCAACCACAAGATGGGCTACCGCGGCACCGTCAACACGCTGCTGAACTTCGGCGAGGGGAAGTGGACGCCCGGCGGAGAGCCCGGAGCCGTCGGGTACCTGGTCGGCGAGGAGCACCGCGGGCTCGCCTACATGTTCCACATGATGAACGAGGCCCGGGTCGGCGTCGGGGCCGGCGCCGTGGCCCTCGGCTATGCCGGCTACCTGCACGCCCTGGACTACGCGCGCTCCCGGCCGCAGGGCCGCCCGGTCGCGGCGAAGGATCCGGCCGCGCCGCAGGTGCCGATCGTGGCGCACCCCGACGTGCGCCGCATGCTGCTCGCGGCCAAGTGCTACGCGGAGGGCGGCCTCGCCCTGGTCCTCTACTGCGCGCGGTTGCTGGACGAGGAGCTGACCGCCGGGACGGACGAGGAGAAGGCTCGCGCGAACCTGCTGCTCGAGGTGCTCACCCCGATCGCGAAGAGCTGGCCCTCGCAGTGGTGCCTGGCGGCGAACGACCTCGCGATCCAGGTCCACGGTGGCTACGGCTACACCCGCGAGTACGACGTCGAGCAGCTCTACCGGGACAACCGGCTCAACGCGATCCACGAGGGCACGCACGGCATCCACGGGCTGGACCTGCTGGGCCGCAAGGTCGTCATGGCCGACGGCGCGGGTCTGCGGCTGCTGACCGGGACCATCGGCGCGACCGTCGAGAAGGCACGGGCGGCCGGCGGGGAGGCGGGGGAGCACGCCGAGCGGCTCGACGCGGTGGTGCGCCGGGTCGGCGAGGTGACCGCCGCGTTGTGGGCCGGCGGCGACCCGGAGGTGGCGTTGGCCAACGCCTCCGTCTATCTGGAGGCGGTCGGGCACGTCGTCGTGGCGTGGCTGTGGCTGGAACAGCTGCTCGCGGCGGGGGGGAAGGCCGGGGAGTTCTACGACGGCAAGCGCGCCGCCGCCCGCTTCTTCTTCCGGTACGAGCTGCCGCGGACGGGTCCGCAGCTGGACCTGCTCGGGTCGCTGGACCGCACGACCCTGGACATGCACGACGAGTGGTTCTGACCGCGGCCTAGGTGGGCCGATGCTCTAGCCGCCCGGCATCCGGCACGAACTACGTATGTCCGCACGTTCCGCCGCGGGGTTCGATCGCGAGTCCGACTCCCCTGGGGGTGAGCTACGTGCGTGCGGTCGACGAGGACAAGCTGGAGGCGTTCGTCGGGCAGGTGATCACCGAGCTCGGCGCGATCGCCGCGGCCCCGCTCGTGGTCCTCGGCGACAAGCTGGGCCTCTACCGTGCGATGGTCGACGGGGACCCGGTGACCGCCGCCGACCTGGCCGCGCGGACCGGCACGGCGGAACGCTACGTCCGCGAGTGGCTGGCCGCCCAGGCGGCCGGGGGGTACGTGACCCTGGACGCCCAGGACGGCGACGACCCGAACCGCTACCACCTCGAGCCGGAGCAGGCGGTCGCGCTCACCGACGAGTCCAGCCCGGCCTGCGTGCTCGGCGGGTTCGAGATCGCGGGCGCGGTGGGCAGCGGGCTGCCCCGGCTGATGGAGGCGTTCCGCTCGGGCGCGGGCATCGGCTGGCACGAGCAGGATCCCTCGCTGTTCAGCGGCACCGCCCGCTTCTTCCGGCCCGGGTATCTGGCGAACCTCGTGGACGCCTGGCTGCCGGCCCTGGACGGGGCGATCGAGCGGCTGAGCTCCGGCGCGAAGGTCGCGGACGTCGGCTGCGGCTACGGGCACTCGACGCTGGTCATGGCCGAGGCCTTCCCCGCGAGCCGGTTCGTGGGCGTCGACTACCACCAGGAGTCCGTGGCGGCCGCCCGGAAGCTCGCCGCCGACGCCGGGCTGGGCGGCCGGGCGACCTTCGAGGTGGCGGGCGCGCAGGACTTCCCCGGGACGGGTTACGACCTCCTCTGCTACTTCGACTGCCTGCACGACATGGGCGATCCGGTCGGTGCGTTGCGGCACGCCCGCGAGGCGCTCGCCGAGGACGGGATCGTCATGCTGGTCGAACCGGCCGCCGGGGACACGGTCGCGGACAACATGAACCCGATCGGCCGGCTGTTCTACGCGGCGTCCACCTCGATCTGCACGCCCGCCTCGCTCTCCCAGGACGTGGGGGCCGCCCTCGGGGCCCAGGCCGGCGAGGCCCGGCTCCGCGTCGTCGCCGAGGAAGCGGGCTTCACCGGGTTCCGGCGTGCCACCGAGACGCCCGTGAACATGGTGCTCGAGCTCCGCCCGTGAGCAGCCCCGCATCTCGCCACCGTCGTCACCCGTCCTTCCGGGAGGAGAAGCCATGACCAGGATGACCATCGACTGCCGCACCATGCCCAGCGAGGCGAACTGCTCGCTGACCCTGACGGGGGAGACCGAGGAGGTGCTGCGCGCCGCGACCGCCCACGCCGTCGACGTGCACGGCCACACCGACGACGACGAGCTGCGCGACGGCCTGCGGAGCGCTCTGACGCCGGCCGCGGCCCTGGAGCTCGAGCTGGGCGCATTCGTGCAGCTCATCGACTTCCGGAGCCGGAGGATGGACGACTTCGAGCGCACCGAGGACGCCTGGGCCGACGCGATCGGTGCGGATCGCACCGCACGGTGGTCGGTCACCTGCGCGAACCGCGCGGAGCAGGACCGCTACATGCAGATCGTGGGCTTCCCGGACCTCGAGTCCGCCATGGCCAACTCCAAGCACCCGGCCACCACCCGGTTCGCGGAGATGCTCCGCGAGCTCTGCGACTCCGAGCCCGGGTTCCACGACCTGATCGTCCGGCAGATCACGGTGTACTGACCGGGGCACCGTCCTCCTCGGCGCTCAACCGGGCCTCCACCCGGTCGAGCGCGGCGATGACGGTCTCGGCGTGCCCCGGGGCCGAGGCCTCGGTCCCGTCGAGGACGGGCAACCGCTCCCGGGCCCGCGCCGCGTGCGCCCGGGCGCGCGACGGGTCACCCAGCCTGCGGTGGACGTCCGCCAGGTTGAGGTGCAACAACGGGTATAACGTCCTGACCTGCAACGACGCCTGGTACTCGGCCGCGCGACCGGCCGGCGTCTCGTCCGCGGCGGCCAGGGCCCGCTCGTCCCACATCAGCTCGACGCGGGGATCGTCCTGGACGTCCGCCGCGTAGTGGGCCAGGGCGCAGCGGTGGAAGGGGTCCCCGTCCGCGCCGATCTCGGCCCACAACGCGTCGAACAGGGGAGCGGCCTCCCGGGTGCGCCGCCGTGGGAAAGGGCGATGGCCGCGGTGATGCGGGCCATCACGGGATCCTGGCCGGCGTCGGCGTCGGCGTGCGCCATGGCCCGGACGCTGGCGCCGGCCCCCGACGGAAACGCCCGCCCGAGGTCCGGCGGGGGCACCGGACACGGCAGGATGTCCAGACGATCGACCCGCAGTTCCGTCGATCGGATCCCGAGCCCGCCCGCTGCCCGAGCCCCGCACCCTCCCGGACTCACACCGCCCGCGAGCTCCGCGCCGCGGCGCCACGCGCGTTCTGACGCCACGCGCCCCGTCGGCCGCGCGCGGCGAACCGAAACGGGCGCGTGGGCGAGGCTCCGGCGCGCACCTGGACGGCGCTGTCGGGCCGTCCGGCCGCGCGGCACACTCGCAGCATGGCGGACATGCGGGTCGCGGTGTTGCGGGACGTCCACGAGATCGTGCTCGAGGAGCGCCCGGTCCCCGAGCCCGGGCCGGGCGAGGTCCTGGTGCGGGTGACGGCGGTCGGGGTCTGCGGCTCCGACGTGCACTACTACGAGCACGGCCGGATCGGCGAGTTCGTCGTCGAGTCCCCGCTGGTCCTGGGGCACGAGCCCGCGGGCGAGGTCGTCGGGCTGGGGACGGGCGTCACCCGGGTCGGGCTCGGCGCACGGGTGTCGATCGAGCCGGGCCGCCCGGACTTCACGTGTACCGAGTGCCTCGCCGGCCGCTACAACCTCTGCCCGAACATGGCGTTCTTCGCGACCCCACCCGTCGACGGGGCGCTCGCCGAGTACGTCGTCGTGCACGAGGCGTTCGCCCATCCCGTCCCGGACACCCTCGGCGACGACGCCGCGGCCCTGCTCGAGCCGCTGTCGGTCGGGGTGTGGGCGGCGCAGAAGGGCCACGTCGGTCTGGGGAGCCGGGTGCTGGTGAACGGCGCCGGGCCGATCGGGCTGGTCGCCGCCCAGGTCGCCGCGGCCGCCGGAGCGGCGGAGATCGTCGTCGCGGACGTCAACGCGCACCGGCTCGCCCTCGCCGCGACGCTCGGCGCGACGGCGGTCCTGGACGTCACCGAGACCTCGCTCCGGGACTCGGGCCTCGCGCCGACCGTGCTGCTGGAGTGCTCCGGCAACCCGGGTGCCGCCCGCGCCGCGATCGACGTCGTCGCCCCGGCCGGTCGGGCGGTCCTCGTCGGGACCGGGAGCGACGAGATCCCGGTGCCGCTGTCGGCGCTGCAGCGCAGGGAGGTCGAGCTGACCGGGACGTTCCGCTACGCCAACACCTGGCCCACCGCGATCGCCCTCGCCGCCTCCGGCCGGGTGGACCTGGACGCGCTGGTCACGGGCCACTTCGGCCTCGCGGACTCCGAGGCCGCCCTCACCGCGTTCGCAAAGGACCCGAACGCGGTGAAGGGCGTGGTCCGGCCGGGGGAGTGAGTCGCCAAGATCACCCCCGCGCACGGAATGTCCGGTCCGTCCGGGACCGTTGCATGCAGACGTGACCGGGGGACTACGCGTTCTGCTGACCCGCCGGCGGACGATCGACTTCGGCCGCCGACGGGCGACGGCCTGTCCGGGTTCCTGACCCGCCCGGCCGCCAGTCCGTCCCGCACTCCCCGGAGCTCGCCCGTGTCCCTCCCGTCCCCCGCCCGTCTCGCCCGCGCCTGGTCGCGTCCACGCGTGTTCGGCGCCCTCACCCTCGCCGGCCTCGTCCTCGGCGCCCTGCTGGGCCTGCTCGCCCGCACGAGCGGTCAGCAGTGGCTCGCAAGCACGCTCGAGACCGTCGGCAGCGTCTTCACGACGTTGTTGCAGTTCACGGTCGTGCCGCTGGTGTTCACCGCGATCGTCGTGGGCATCAGCAGCCTCCGTGGTCTCGGTGGCGCCCGCACGGCCGCCCGCCTCGGCGGGCGCACCGTGGCCTGGTTCGCCGCGACCTCTGTGATCGCCGTCGCGATCGGGCTCGCCATCGGGCTGATCGGCCGGCCCGGCGAGGGCACGCGGCTGCAGGCGGATCCCGCCACCGTCGACAAGCTCGCCTCCCGCACCCCCGGATCGTGGAGCCAGATCCTGCAGGACCTGGTGCCGGAGAACCTGTTCTCCGCCTTCGCCGACGGCAACGTGCTGCAGGTCGTGTTCGTCGCGGTCCTCGTGGGCGTCGCGGCCTACGTGCTCGGTGAGCGGGCCGCACCCTTCGTCACGCTCACCCGCTCCGTCTTCGACGTCGTGCAGAAGGTCGTGGGCTGGATCGTCCGGCTCGCCCCGATCGGCGTGCTCGGTCTGATCGGCAACGCCTTCGCCACCTACGGCACCGGGTTCGTCGCGCCGCTGCTGTCCCTGGTCGTGGCGGTGTACGTCGGCTGCCTGCTGGTGCTGTTCGGCGTCTACCCGCTGCTCCTGCGCACGGTCGGGCGCGTCAGCCCGCGACGGTTCTTCGCGGTCACCTGGCCGACCCTGCAGTTCGCCTTCGTCTCGCGCTCGTCGGGCGCATCCCTGCCGATGAGCCGCAAGGCGGCCGTCGACCTCGGTGTCGAGCCCGGCTACGCGGCCTTCGCGGTGCCGCTCGGCTCGACCACGAAGATGGACGGCTGCGCGGCGATCTACCCGGCGATCGCGACGATCTTCATCGCGCACATCTCGGGTATCCAGCTCGCGGTGTGGCAGTACGTCGTGATCGCGCTGGTCGCGGTGTTCGGCGCACTTGCCACGGCCGGGACCACCGGCTGGTTCACCATGCTGACTCTCACGATGGGCGCGATCGGCCTGCCGCCGGAGGTCATCGCGGTCGGGGTCGCGATCGTCTACGGCATCGACCCGATCATGGACATGATCCGGACGGCCACGAACGTCGCCGGTCAGGTAGTCGTGCCGACCCTGGTCGCGCGGCAGGAGGGCCTGCTCGACGACGAGGTCGCCCGCGGCGAGCGGCCCGCCCCCGATGTCGCGTCCGCCGACTCCCCGGCGCAGCGCGCCGACGCCGAGCTCTCGGCCGCCCAAACCTGATCGCGCAGGTCAGTACGGGTTGTGCGTGCGGAGCCTCGCTCTAGCGAGGCTCCGCACTCACAGCACGTGGGATCCGTACTGCTCGAGGGTGCGTTCGCGGTCGTCGTGCATCGCGTAGATCGCGAACTGGTCGACGCCCAGGCTCGACAGCTCCGCCAGGCGGTCCCGCTGCGCCGCCGCGGGGCCGAGGAGGCAGAACCGGTCGACGACCTCGTCCGGGACGAAGTTCGTCGACGTGTTCCCGGCGCGGCCGTGGTGGCTGTAGTCGTAGCCGTCGCGGCCCTTGATGTAGCCGGTGAGCTCCGCCGGGACCGCCGCGGAGGACTCCCCGTACCGGGTCACCAGGTCCGCGACGTGGTTGCCGACCATCCCGCCGAACCAGCGGCACTGGTCTCGGGCGTGTGCCAGGTCCTCCGTGACATACGCCGGCGCCGCGACGCACATCGTGATCGCGTCCGGGTCCCGGCCCGCCTCGGCCGCCGCCGCCCGCACCGTCTTGATCGTCCACTCCACGAGGTACGGGTCGGCGAGCTGCAGGATGAACCCGTCCGCGCACCGCCCGGCGAGCGCGAGCGCCTTGGGTCCGTAGCCCGCGACCCACACCGGCACGGCCGGACTGCCGGGAGCGACCCAGGGGATCTGCACCGGCGTCCCGCCCAGGTCGACGGAGTCGCCCGCGGTGAGCCCACGGATCACCTCGATCGACGACTCGAGCCGGGCCAGCGTCGTCGGCGGCCGACCCTGCACCCGCACCGCCGAGTCCCCGCGCCCGATCCCGCAGACCGTGCGCGGGCCGAACATGTCGTCGAGGGTCGCGAACAGGGACGCCAGCACCGTCCAGTCCCGGGTACCCGGGTTCGTCACCATGGGCCCGACGACCAGCCGGGACGTCCGCTCCAGGATCCGGCTGTAGATCACGAACGGTTCCTGCCAGAGCACGTGCGAGTCGAAGGTCCAGCCGTGGCTGAACCCCAGCTCCTCCGCGCGCACCATCAGGTCGACGACGGTCGACGCCGGCGGGTCCGTCTGCAGTACCAGCCCGATGTCCACGTGCGGCTCCTATCGCAGGTACTGGCAGGTGGAGCGCGGCACGAAGCGACCGTGCCCGGCCGAGCCGAGGTACTCGCCGCCGGAGACGATCAACCGGCCGCGGGAGAGCACCGTCTCCGCCTTCCCCGTGGTCACCTTGCCTTCGTAGGGCGAGTAGTCGACGGCCATGTGGTGCGTCTCGGCCGAGAGGGTCTGCCGCGCCGTCGGGTCGTAGATCACGACGTCCGCGTCCGAGCCGGGCGCGATCGTGCCCTTCTTCGGATACATGCCGAACATCCGCGCGGGCGTCGCGCAGGCCAGCTCGATCCACCGACGCCGGCCGATGTGCCCGTCGACGACGGCCTGGTGCAGCAGGTCCATCCGGGTCTCCACACCCGGCATCCCGTTGGGGATCTTGGAGAAGTCCCCGAGGCCCAGGTCCTTCTGCCCCTTGAAGCAGAACGGGCAGTGGTCCGTGGAGACCACGGAGAGGTCGTCGTTACGGAGCCCCCGCCACAGCGCCGCCTGGTGTTCGGCCGGCCGCAATGGCGTCGAGCAGACGTACTTGGCGCCTTCGAACCCCGGCCGGGCCAGGTCGTCGGTGGAGAGGAACAGGTACTGCGGGCAGGTCTCGGCGAACGCGTTGACGCCCAGCTCGCGGGCGTTCGCGATCTCCGCGAGGGCCTCGGACGCCGACAGGTGCACGACGTAGAGCGGTGCGCCGGCCACCCGCGCGAGCTGGATCGCCCGGTGCGTGGCCTCGGCCTCGAGCAGCGCGTGCCGGACGTCGCCGTGGTAGCGCGGGTCGGTCTGGCCGCGGGCGAGCGCCTGCTCGACGAGCACGTCGATCGCGATCCCGTTCTCCGCGTGGATCATGATCAGGCCGCCGGTGTCGCCGGCCTTCTGCATCGCCCGCAGGATGCGGCCGTCGTCGCTGTAGAAGACGCCGGGGTAGGCCATGAAGAGCTTGAAGCTGGTGATCCCCTCGTCGACCAGGGACTCCATCTCCTTGAGCGACGACTCCGTGACGTCGGAGAGGATCATGTGGAAGCCGTAGTCGATCGCGCAGTGGCCGTCGGCCTTGGCGTGCCAGGCGTCGAGTCCCTCGCGCAGCGACCGTCCGACGGTCTGGATCGGGAAGTCGATGATCGTCGTCGTACCGCCCCAGGCCGCGGCCCGGGTGCCGGTCTCGAACGTGTCCGAGGCGTAGGTGCCGCCGAACGGCATCTCCATGTGCGTGTGCGCGTCGACGCCGCCGGGGATGACGTACTTCCCGGTCGCGTCCAGGACGGTGTCGGCGCTGAAGGACTCCGCGAGCGACGAGCCGGGTGCGGCCAGCGCGACGACCTGCTCGCCGTCGATCAGGACGTCCGCGAGGAGCTCGTCCGCGGCGGTGATCACCGTTCCACCGCGGATCACCGTGCGAGTCATGACGCCCCTTCCAGAGCGGCGGTGAGGATGTCGAGGCCCTCGATCGCCTCCGTGGCGGTGAGCGAGAGCGGCGGCGCGATCCGCAGGACGTTGCCCTTCAGCCCGCCCTTGCCGACGAGCAGTCCGCGCTCCTTGCAGCCCTCAAGGACGGCCGTCGCGAGCTGCGGCGAGGGCGTCCCCGGGTTGCCGGATCCCGGTTCGACGAGCTCGACGCCGATCATCAGCCCCTTGCCCCGGACGTCCCCGACGATCGGGGAGCGCAGCGCGCGCAGGCCGTCGAACAGGATCGGGCCGACCTTCGCCGCGTTGGCCTGCAGGTCATGTTCGCGCAGGTGGCGGAGGTTGGCCAGGGCGCCGGCGGCGGTGAGCGGGCTGCCACCGAACGTCGAGATCGAGTTGGCGGAGAGGCCGTCCATGATCGCGGCGGGGGCGATCACGCCGCCCATCGACAGGCCGTTACCGACGCCCTTCGCGAACGTCACGATGTCCGGTGTGGCCTCGTGGGCCTGCCAGCCCCAGAAGTGCTCGCCGGTGCGGCCCCAGCCGGTCTGGACCTCGTCGGAGATCCACAGGATGTTCCGCTCCCGCAGCACCTCCGCGAACGCGCCCAGCAGGCCGTCCGGCCCCGAGGTGAACCCGCCGACGCCCTGGATCGGCTCGGCGATCAGCGCGGCGATCTCCCCGCCGGCCTGGTCCAGGGTCTCCTTCAGGTCCGCGACGCAGGCGGCGATGAACTCCCCGTCGGACAGACCGGCGAAGGGGGAGCGGTATTGCTGGCCGCCGTGCACGTAGTAGGTCTGGAACGGAGAGAGCGACGTCGGCGACCACGCGCTGTTCCCGGTGATCGCGATCGTCGAGAAGGACCGCCCGTGGTAGCTGTTGCGCAGCGCCAGGATCTGGTTGGAACGGTTCCGCGACGCCGCCAGCAGGAGCGCGGTGTCGTTGGCCTCGGTGCCGCTCGTCGTCAGGAACACCTTGGCGTCCGGTATGCCGGAGACCGCGGCGATCTCCTCGCACAGCTCCACCATCGGCCGGTTCAGGTACAGCGTCGACGTGTGGATGATCTTGCCGGCCTGCTCGGCGACGGCCTTGGTGACGGCCGGCAGCGCATGCTCGGTCATCGTGGTCAGGATGCCGCCGAAGAAGTCCAGGTAGCGGTTCCCGTCGGCGTCCCAGACGTGCCGGCCCTCGCCGCGGTCGATCTCGATCGGCTCGTCGTAGTACATCGCGAGCCACTTCGGGAGGACCGCGCGCGTGCGGTCGTACAGCTCGCTCACGACTCCACCAGCTTTCCGTACGCGTCGGGGCGGCGGTCCCGGTAGAAGGCCCACTGCTGACGCACCTCGTCGATCAGGTCCAGGTCCAGGTCCCGGACCACCAGCTCCTCGTCCGTGCCGGAGGCGACCTCGCCGACGAACTGCCCGCGCGGGTCCACGAAGTAGCTGGTGCCGTAGAAGTCGTTGTCCCCGTACTCCTCGACGCCCACCCGGTTGATCGCGGCGACGAAGTACTCGTTCGCGACGGCCGCGGCGGGCTGCTCCAGCTTCCACAGGTGCGCGGAGAGTCCGCGGCTGGTGGCCGACGGGTTGAAGACGATCTCGGCCCCGGCCAGGCCCAGCGCGCGCCAGCCCTCGGGAAAGTGCCGGTCGTAGCAGATGTAGACGCCGACCTTGCCGGCCGCGGTCTCGAAGACCGGCCAGCCGAGGTTGCCGGGCTTGAAGTAGTACTTCTCCCAGAAGCCCTTGACCTGCGGGATGTGGTGCTTGCGGTACTTGCCCAGCACCGTGCCGTCGGCGTCGATCACGACCGCGGTGTTGTAGTAGTTGCCCGCGCTCTCGATCTCGAAGACGGGGACGACGAGCACCATCCCGGTCTCCTTCGCCAGCGCCTGCATGCGCACCGTCGTCGGGCCGTCCGGGACGGGCTCCGCCCAGCGGTAGTGCTCCGCCTCCTGCACCTGGCAGAAGTACGGCGCGTTGAAGACCTCCTGGAAGCCCATGACCTTCGCGCCCTGCTCCGCCGCGGCGCGGGCGTAGGACTCGTGCACCTCGATCATCGACGCGGTGTCGCCGGTCCACTTGGTCTGCACGATCGCGGCCCGGACCGTCCTCTCGGGCCCTGCACTGTCGGACACGCCGGCTCCCCTCGTCCACGGAGCCCTGAACCCTCGCGCTCGGAACGGGTGGAGCGCAAGACCCGACATGAAGCTGTCACCTCCGGGCCCGTTCGGTGATCGACAGCCTGTGATCGAACCGTGGGATCGACGGTGCAGTGGGAACCCGTTCGTAACCCGACCGTCATCCGCGGCTCGGAGTATTCGCCTACTCGTCCGGGTGAACGCCCGGCGCACGACGGGGGGACGGCGATGAGGAGCAGGGCGCGCACGGTCCTCACGACCGCCGCCGCCTTCGTCCTGCTGGTCGCCGCGTGGGAGCTCGCCAAGCTGGTGCTGCCGGCCGCGGGCGTGACCGTCGGCGGGGTCCGGCTGCTGCCGCGCACCGACGACGCAGCGATGCCGCACGTCTGGACGGTGCTCGCGAAGCTCGGTGCGCCCGAGGTCGCGGGTGCCGCGGATCCCCGGTCGATCGGGGTGGCCGTCGCGTCCGGGGCGTTGTTCACCCTCGGGCTCGCGCTCGGCGGCCTGGTGCTGGGCGGGATCGGCGGGGTGCTGCTGGCCCTGCTCATGCAGCGATTCGCGCTGGCCGAGCGGGCGGTGCTGCCCTACGTCATCGCGTCCCAGACGGTTCCGCTGATCGCCATCGCACCGCTCGTCGCGGGTTGGGGCGGCAAGATCGCGATCGCGGGCTGGGCGTGGCAGCCGTGGGCCAGCGTCATGGTCATCGCATCCTACCTGGCGTTCTTCCCGATCTCGGTCGGCATGCTGCGGGGCCTGAGCTCCCCGCCGAAGGCGGACGTCGAGCTGTTCCACAGCATGGCCTCGGGCTGGTGGACGACGCTGCTGCGGCTGCGGCTGCCGGCGTCGGTCCCGCACCTGGTCCCGGCCGTGCGACTGGCCGCGGCGGCCGCCGTCGTCGGCGCGATCGTCGCGGAGATCTCCACCGGGACCCGCGGCGGGATCGGAAGGTTGATCATCGAGTACGCACAGTCGGCGACGGGCGATCCCTCGCAGATGTACGCCGCGATCCTGGGGGCGGCGGTGCTCGGGCTGGTCGCCGCGGGCGCGGTCGGGCTGCTCGACCTGGGGCTGCGCCGATACCGCGGGACTGTTTCATGACAGCCGTCTCCCTGAGCGGCGTCGACAAGTCCTTCGGCGAGGTCCGGGCCCTGGACGGCATCGAGCTCACCCTGGGCGACGGCGAGTTCGTCTCGTTGATCGGCCCGTCCGGCTGCGGCAAGTCGACGCTGCTCCGGGTGGTCGCGGACCTCGAGCAGCCGACCGCGGGCACCGTCGAGGTCGCCGGGAAGTCCGCCCACCGGGCGCGGCTGGACCAGGAGTACGGCATCGCCTTCCAGCAGTCCGGGCTGCTGGAGTGGCGCACGGTCGCGGAGAACGTCGAGCTGCCGCTGCAGGTGCACGGGATGGCAAGGGCCGAACGCCGGGCGCGGGCCGCGGAGCTGCTGGAGCTCGTCGGGCTGGCGGACTTCGCAGGTTCCCGGCCCAGCCAGCTCTCCGGCGGCATGCAGCAGCGCGTCGCGATCGCGCGCGCCCTGGCCCCGAGCCCGCGGCTGCTGCTGATGGACGAGCCGTTCGGTGCCCTCGACGAGATGACGCGCGAGCGGATGCAGGCCGAGCTGCTGCGGATCGCGGGCGAGTCCGGGGCGGCGGTCCTGTTCGTGACGCACTCGATCCCGGAGGCCGTCGTGCTGTCCGACCGGGTGGTCGTCATGTCCCCGCGGCCGGGGCGGATCACCGAGATCGTCGACGGCCGGCGGCCGCGTCCCGGCGAGGCGACCGACCTCGCCCCGGACGACGTCGAGGACGTCCGCGAGTCCGGCGCCTTCTTCTCCGCGATCACCGCGGTCCGCGAGGCGCTGCGCAAGGGCGACGCGGTATGACCGGCCGCGCGACGACGGCCCGGGTCGCCGCCCCGGTGGTCTTCGGGATCGCGGTCCTGGTGCTGTGGCAGGTGGTCGTGACGGCCGCGGGGGTGCCCGCGTTCCTGCTGCCGGCGCCGAGCGCGATCGCGACCCAGATCGGCGCCCAGTTCCCCGTGCTGCTCGCCACCGCCGGGATCACGGGTGGGAACGCCCTGGTCGGACTGGTCGCGGGTTTCCTCGCCGGGGTCGTGCTGGCGGTCCTGGCCGCGGGGTCACGCCTGGTCCAGGAGCTCGTCACCCCCGTGGTGCTCGCGGCGAGCGCGGTCCCGATCGTCGCGCTGGCGCCGGTGTTCACCACGATGTTCGGCTCGACGACCGAGATCCCGCGACGCCTTGTCGTCACCGTCGTCGTGATCGTGCCCGTGTTCGTCTCCACCCTGCGCGGCCTGCGCCAGGTGCAGCCGGTGCACGCCGAGCTGATGGCCTCCCTGGCGGCGACGCCGTGGCAGCAGGCCAGGTTCGTGCGGTTGCCCGGCGCCGTCCCGTACGTGATGACGGGCCTGCGGCTGGCCGCCCCCGCGGCGGTAGTCGCCGCGATCGTCGCGGAGTACTTCGGCGGCCTGCAGAACGGGCTTGGCAGCCGGATCTCCTCCGCGGCCGCCAACACCGCCTACGCCCGCGCGTGGGCCTTCGTCGCCGCCTCGATCGCCCTGGGGCTGCTGTTCTTCCTGGCCGGCCTGCTCGTCGAGCGCCTGGTCACCCGCACCCGCACCAGCCGCTGAAACCGACCCCCGGAGGTCCCCGGTGTCCCGATTCGCAGGATCCAGATCCTTCCCGGCCCGACGGTCCTGGCGGGTGGCCGCGGTGGCCGCGGCGCTCACCGTCACGGCCGCGGCATGCTCCACCACCCCAGCCGGGGACAGCAGCTCCGGCGCCTCGACGGCGCCGGGTGCCCTGAAACCGGTCACGCTGCAGCTGCAGTGGTTCACCCAGGGCCAGTTCGCCGGCTACATCGCCGCCGCGGACCAGGGCTTCTACCGGGAGCAGGGCCTGGACGTCACCTTCAAGGAGGGCGGCGTCGACATCGTCCCGCAGACCGTGCTGGCCCAGGGCCAGGCGGACTACGCGATCGCCTGGGTGCCCAAGGCGCTGGCGTCGCGCGAGCAGGGGGCGGCGATCACGGACGTGGCCCAGGTCTTCCAGCGCTCCGGGACCAGGCAGGTGTCGTTCGCGACGGAGAACATCACCGCTGCGGCCGAGCTGAAGGGCAAGAAGGTCGGCAACTGGGGCTTCGGCAACGAGTTCGAGCTCTTCGCCGGCATGACCGACGCCGGGATCAAGCCGGCCACCGACGTCACGCTCGTGCAGCAGCAGTTCGACATGCAGGCGCTGCTGTCCGGGGAGATCGACGCCGCGCAGGCCATGTCCTACAACGAGTACGCGCAGGTGCTCGAGGCGACGAACCCCGCCACCGGGCAGCTCTACCAGCCGGGCGACTTCTCGATGATCGACTGGAACGACGACGGCACCGCGATGCTGCAGGACGCGATCTGGGCCAGCACGGACAAGCTGTCCGACCCGGCCTACCAGGACCAGACGACGAAGTTCGTCGCCGCGTCCCTCAAGGGCTGGGCCTACTGCCGGGACAACGCGGCGTCCTGCCGGGACATCGTCGTGAAGGCGGGCTCGAAGCTCGGCGCGAGCCACCAGCTCTGGCAGGTCAACGAGGTCAACAAGCTGATCTGGCCGTCGCCGGCCGCGGGCGTCGGCACCATCGACCAGGCCGCCTGGGACCAGACCGTGAAGGTCGCCCGGACCGCCGTGAACGCCGACGGCCAGACGGTGCTGACCAAGGACCCGGACCCGCAGGCGTACACCAACGACTACGTGACCAAGGCCGTGGAGATCCTCAAGGGCCAGGGCGTGGACGTCGTGGGGACGAACTACCAGCCCGAGACGGTCACCCTGAACCCCGGAGGCAACTAGCCGCGCTCGGCGGCGGGGACGGTGATCGCCCCGCCGCCGGGCTCACCCCTTACCTGCCCGGATGATCCGTCCCTCCGCCATGATCCCCGCGACGTCGCCGACCAGCGGGCGGCCCAACCCCTGCGCCACGGCGCCCGCGGACTCGGTCGCGACCTCCCAGCCCAGCTCGCGGAGCCGGGCCGTGCAGTCCGTGCGGGGCTCGCGGTTCCAGAGCGCGACGATGTCCATGCCCAGGCTCTCCGCGGAGCGGGTGACGACAGGGTGCCCGTCGATCGCCTCGACCTGATCCTCGCCGACGGCCTCGACCGCGAGCGTGCTCCCGGGTGCGGAGAGCCGGTCGATCGTCTCGAACAGCGCTTTCTCCGCCTCGGCGGGCAGGTAGGGGAGCAGGCCCTCGGCGAGCCACGCCGTCGGCGCCGCGGGATCGAACCCGCGGTCCAGCAGGGCCGACGACCAGTCGTCCCGCAGGTCGACCGGCACGGTGCGGCGGTCCCCGGAGGTGTCCCCGCGGGAGTCGATCACCTCCTGCTTGAACGCCAGTACCCGTGGCTGGTCCACCTCGAACACCGTCGTCCCGGACGGCCACGGCAGCCGCAACGCCCGCGCATCGAGGCCGGCGGCGAGCACCACCACCTGCCGGGCCGCCCGGACGCCGTCGAGCAGGGCGTCGTCGAACACCCGGGAGCGGACGGCCATGTAGTCGGTCATCGGGAGCCAGAGCTCCGCGTCGTCACCGACGTCGTCCGCGCCGGCGGGGAAGTCCACCGAGGGATCCACCGACCGGGCGGCGCGCACGAACTCGGCGGCCCACCGGTCGTGCACGAGGGCGTCCGGCCGGCCGGCCTCGACGGCCCGGGCGGCGGCGACCGCGAGGGCCGTCAACCCCACGCCGTTCGTGATGTCCCACTGGTCGTGCACGCGTGGCCTCCCGGAGGTCGTGAGCATTGCTGACGACCTCGACCCTGGCAGCCGGACCCGGTTCGGGACAGGGGCATCTGGCCTTCCGGCCCGGAACGGGTGTAGAGATCGACGGGTGTTGACTCGAGGTGCGGTGCTGCGTGAGGTTCCCGGTCGGTTCGAGGTCGTCGAGCTGGAGGTGGACGATCCGCGGCAGGGCGAGCTGCGGGTGCGGATGGTCGCGTCCGGGCTCTGCCACTCCGACGACCACCACGCCACCGGGGACATGAAGGTCGGCATCCTGCCGTTCGCCGGCGGGCACGAGGGCGCCGGGATCGTCGAGGCCGTCGGGCCGCACACGCCGGGCTTCGCCGAGGGCGACCACGTCGTCTTCTCGTTCCTGCCCTCGTGCGGGCGGTGCCGGTGGTGCGCGACGGGCCACCAGAACCTGTGCGACATGGGGGCCTCGCTGGCCACGAACGCCCGCTGGGAGGACCCGACGAGCTTCCGGCTCTCCCTGGACGGCGCACCGGTCGGCCAGATGTGCGGCCTCTCCACGTTCTGTGAGCACACGACGGTCTCGACGGCGTCGGCGGTGAAGGTCGACCCGTCGATCCCGCTCGAGGTCGCATGCCTGACCGGGTGCGGCGTGGGGACGGGCTGGGGTGCGGCGGTGAACTCCGCGGAGGTCCGGCCCGGGCAGGTCGTGATCGTGATGGGCGTCGGCGGCATCGGCATCAACGCGGTGCAGGGCGCTGCGCACGCCGGGGCGTCGGCCGTCATCGCCGTCGACCCCGTCGAGTTCAAGCGGACCTCGGCGCTGGGCCTCGGGGCGACGCACGCCGTCTCCGAGATCGCGGAGGCGGCGGAGCTGGCCCGGTCCCTGACGAGCGGGCAGGGCGCGGACGCCGTGATCGTCACCATCGGCGTCGTGACCGGGAAGCACGTCGGGCAGGGTCTCAAGGCGGTCCGCAAGGCGGGGACCTGCGTCGTCGTCGGGCTCGGGGAGGCCAGGACCCGCGAGGGCGACATCCCGCTGACCGAGCTGGTGCTGTTCCAGAAGCGGCTGCAGGGCTCGCTGTTCGGCGCCGGCGCGCCCACTGCGGACATCCCGGCGCAGCTCGAGCTCTACCGGCGGGGCGCGCTCAAGCTCGACGAGCTGATCACCACCCGCTACTCCCTCGACGAGGTCGCGAAGGGCTT
Organism: Pseudonocardia sp.; assembly: GCF_025465255.1. Lineage (GTDB taxonomy): Bacteria > Actinomycetota > Actinomycetes > Mycobacteriales > Pseudonocardiaceae > Pseudonocardia. The sequence continues at coordinate 66,354 of NZ_JAODNI010000121.1, read as the reverse complement.
CGACGACATGCACGCGGGCCGCAACCTGCGCGGCGTGATCGTGTTCTGACCTGGTGATCTTAACGGGTGTTCTGCAGACCACACTTCCGGACGGTCAACTCTGACTGTTTCGCTGCTAGCGTCACCGGCAGGCGACGGAGCCGCGTGCGCGGAGGCCGTCGGAGTGGGCCGGACCGATCCAGGCCAGAGGCAGAGGAGCCAGGGCGTGCGAGACGCAGTCATCGTTGAAGCGGTACGAACCCCCGTCGGCAAGCGGAACGGCGGTCTGTCCGGGATCCACCCGGTGGACCTGTCCGCCCACGTGCTCCAGGCCCTCGCCGAGCGCAGCGGCGTGGACCCGGCCGTGATCGACGACGTGATCTGGGGCTGCGTGTCCCAGGTCGGCGAGCAGACCTTCGACATCGCCCGGAACGCGGCGCTGGCCGCGGGCTGGCCCGAGACCGTCACCGGCGTGACCGTCGACCGGCAGTGCGGGTCGTCGCAGCAGTCCGTGCACTTCGCGGCGGCCGGCCTGATCTCCGGGCAGTACGACGTCGCCGTCGCCGGTGGCGTCGAGTCGATGAGCCGGGTCCCGATGGGCTCCGCGGTCGCCGACAAGAACCCGTTCGGCGAGCGCTTCATGGCTCGTTACAACGGCCGGTTCCCGAACCAGGGCGTCGGCGCCGAGATGATCGCCGAGCAGTGGGGCTTCACCCGCACCCAGCTCGACGAGTTCTCGATCGCCAGCCACGAGAAGGCCGCCGTCGCGCAGGACGAGGGCCGCTTCGAGGGCCAAATCGCGCCCGTCACCCTGCCGGACGGCACCGTCGTCAGCCAGGACGAGGGCATCCGCCGCGGCGGCACCGTCGAGGGCCTGAGCAAGCTGAAGACCGTGTTCAAGCCCGAGGGCGGCACCATCACCGCGGGCAACTCGTCGCAGATCAGCGACGGTTCCGCCGCGCTGCTGATGACCACCTCGGAGAAGGCCGCCGAGCTGGGCCTGACCCCGATCGTCCGCGTGCACACCGCGGTCCTGGCCGGTGCGGACCCGGTGATCATGCTGACCGCCCCGATCCCCGCCACCCAGAAGGCGCTGGCCAGGTCGGGCCTGCGGGTGGACGAGATCGGCGCCTACGAGGTCAACGAGGCGTTCGCCCCGGTGCCGCTCGCGTGGCTCTCCGACATCGGCGCGGACGCCAAGTCGCTCAACCCCAACGGGGGAGCGATCGCGCTCGGCCACCCGCTCGGCGGTTCCGGTGCCAGGATCATGACGACCCTGATCCACCACATGCGGGACAACGGCATCCGCTACGGCCTGCAGACGATGTGCGAGGGCGGCGGCCAGGCCAACGCCACCATCCTCGAACTGCTCTGACCCCTGTGCGCGTGAAACCTCGTTCTAACGAGGTTTCCCGCGCACAGGTACCGATCACCTGGAGGTTCGTTCCCCCGATGGACATCAACGGTTCGGTCGCGCTGGTCACCGGCGGGGCCTCGGGCCTCGGCCTGGCCACCACCGAGAAGCTGCTCGACGCCGGCGCGAGCGTCGTCATCCTCGACCTCAGGAACTCCGAGGCCGTGGACAAGCTGGGCGACAGGGTCCGGTTCGTCGCCGGCGACGTGACCAGCGAGGACTCCGTCAAGGAGGCCCTGGACGTCGCCGCGGAGCTGGGCACGCTGCGCGTCGCGGTCAACTGCGCCGGCACCGGCAACGCGATCAAGACGATCGGCAGGAAGGGCCCGTTCCCGCTCGCCGACTTCAACCGCATCATTCAGATCAACCTGGTCGGCACGTTCAACGTCATCCGGCTGGCCGCGGAGCGCATCGCTCAGGCGGACCCGATCGACGGCGAGCGCGGCGTCATCGTCAACACCGCGTCGGTCGCGGCGTTCGACGGGCAGATCGGGCAGGCGGCCTACTCGGCGTCGAAGGGCGGCGTCGTGGGCATGACGCTGCCGATCGCGCGGGACCTGGCCGGCGCCATGATCCGGGTCTGCACCATCGCGCCCGGCCTGTTCGACACCCCGCTGCTGGCCGGCCTGCCGGAGGAGGCCAAGGCCTCGCTCGGCGCCCAGGTTCCGCACCCGGCCCGGCTGGGAAGCCCGTCGGAGTACGGCGCGTTGGCCGCGCACATCGTGGCCAACCCGATGCTGAACGGTGAGGTCATCCGGCTCGACGGCGCCATCCGCATGGCGCCCCGCTAGCGGCCGCACCCACCCTCCGCCCGACGACCCGGAAGGACTCCCATGAAGCGCAGCCTGTACGAGAGCGACCACGACGCGTTCCGGGAGTCCTTCCGGAAGTTCGTCGAGCAGGAGATCGTGCCGCACGACGATCGGTGGGCGAAGGACAGCATCGTCCCGCGCGAGCTGTTCGCGACCGCCGGGAAGTCCGGCTTCCTCGGCATCGACGTGCCGGAGGAGTACGGCGGCGGTGGGGTCAAGGACTTCCGGTTCAACGCCGTGATCACCGAGGAGTTCATGCGCTCGGGGGCGGCGGCGGCCGGGCTGGGCCTGACCCTGCACAACGACATCTGCATGCCGTACTTCCTCGCGTACTGCACGGAGGAGCAGAAGCAGCGCTGGCTGCCCGGCATCGTCTCCGGCGAGCTGATCAGCGCGATCGCGATGACCGAGCCGGGCATCGGCTCGGACCTCGCCTCGATGTCGACGACGGCCCGGCGCGAGGGCGACCACTACGTCGTCAACGGCGCCAAGACGTTCATCACCAACGGGATCAACTCCGACCTGGTGATCACCGCGGTCAAGACCGACCCGTCGCAGAAGCACAAGGGCATCTCGCTGCTGGTGATCGAGCGCGGGATGGAGGGCTTCGAGCGCGGCCGCAACCTCGACAAGCTCGGCCAGCACGCCCAGGACACCGCGGAGCTGTCGTTCACCGACGTCCGGGTCCCGGTCGCGAACCTGCTCGGCGAGGAGGGGAAGGGCTTCACCCAGCTCGTCACCAACCTGCCGCAGGAGCGCCTCTCCATCGCCGTCGCCGGGGTCGCCGCGTCCCGGGCCGCGCTGGGCTGGACCCTGGACTACGTCAAAGAGCGCAAGGCCTTCGGCTCGCCGATCGGCTCGTTCCAGAACTCGAGGTTCGTCCTCGCCGAGCTCGACACCGAGATCGACATCGCCGAGCACTACGTGGACGACTGCATCCGCGCCCTGAACGCGGGCGAGCTCACCGCCGTCGACGCCAGCAAGGCGAAGTACTGGTGCACCGAGCTGCAGGGCCGGGTCGTCGACAAGTGCCTGCAGCTGCACGGCGGCTACGGCTACATGAACGAGTACCCGATCGCGAAGGCGTACGCCGACGCCCGCATCACCCGCATCTACGGCGGCACCACCGAGATCATGAAGGAGGTCATCGGCCGTAGTCTCGGCCTGTGATCGCCGCATGACGTCAGGGAATCCATGACTTCGGGAGCCGAGCCCAGGACCCGGGCGCAGCGCACCTCCGACAGCCGCGCCCGGATCCTGGACGCCGCCGTGAGCGCCCTCGTCGAGGGCGGCTACTCCGGCGCGACCACGCTCACCATCCAGGCCCGGGCCGGGGTCTCGCGCGGCCGGCTGCTGCACCACTTCCCGTCGAGGGACCTGTTGCTCGTCGCCGCGGCGCAACACCTGGCCGTCAAACGCGTGCAGGACACCGAGGACCGGCTCGCCCTGCTGCTCGACGGCCACCCACCCACCGACGTGTGGCAGCGCGCCGACCGGGTGATCGAGTCGTTGTGGGAGAGCTTCACCGAGCCGCACTTCTGGGCGGCCATCGAGCTGTGGACCGCGGCCCGTGCCAACCCGGAGATCGCGGACGCGCTGCGGCCCGAGGAACGCACCCTCGGCGCGGCGATCCGCGCCTCGATGACCCGGATGTTCGGCGACGAGCTCGCCTCGCGACCCGGGTTCACCCGCCTGCGGGACCTGTTGTTCACGAGCATGCGCGGCACCGCCATGACCTACACGTTCGATCCCCGGGATCCCGCGACGGACCCGATGGTCGCGCAGTGGCAGGAGCTCGCCCGCACCCTGCTCGACGGGCCCGCTGCCGCCCGCTGACCCGGTTCCCTGAGGGGGGCCGGGCATCCTGCCATCCTGCCATCGTGGTGCTCCTGTCACCAGGTGTGATCCCGCTTTCCGCCGGTCGGCCGCGTCCCGCGCGGCAACCGGGTTTCCGTCGCTGCGTGAAGATCACCCGCCCGGTGGCGTAGTGCATCCTCACTATTGGTTAGCCTGCCCTGAGTAAGGCTGCCGTGACCCGTACCCCGTCGGGGTGCCGAGAGGATGACGATGAGCGAGCCGCACACCGAGCGCACGACCGGGGACGTCGCCGGGATCGAACACGTGGACGTCGTGGGCATCGGGTTCGGGCCGTCGAACCTCGCGCTGGCCGTCGCGATCGAGGAGCACAACGGGGCCGTCGGGGAGGGCGCGCGGCTCACGTACTGCTTTGTCGAGCGGCAGGACCGCTTCGGGTGGCACCGCGGCATGCTGCTCGAGGACGCCACGATGCAGATCTCCTTCCTCAAGGACCTGGCCACGCTGCGCAACCCCACGAGCCGGTTCAGCTTCCTGTCCTACCTGCACGCCCGGGACCGGCTGGTCGACTTCATCAACTACGGCAGCGTGTTCCCCACGCGCCTGGAGTTCCACGACTACCTCGAGTGGGCCGCGGGGAGCTTCACGGAGCGGGTGCACTACGGCGCGGAGGTCACCGAGGTGGTACCGGTCCGCGAGGCCGCCGGGGAGCCGGTCGGCCTGGTCGACGTCGTCGCGAGCCGCGCGGACGGCGCGCCGGTCCGGGTCCGGGCCCGCAACGTCGTGCTCGCGACCGGCCTGACCCCGAACGTGCCGCGCGAGGCCGTCCTGGGCCGGCGCGTCTGGCACAACCGGGACCTGCTGACCCGCATCCCCGAGCTCGCCGGGACCACCCCGAAGCGGTTCGCCGTGGTCGGCGCGGGGCAGAGCGCGGCCGAGACGGTCGACTACCTGCACCGGACGTTCCCGGACGCCGAGGTCTGCGCGGTGTTCGCCCGCTACGGCTACAGCCCGGCGGACGACAGCGCGTTCGCGAACCGGATCTTCGACCCGTCCGCCGTCGACGACTTCTACGACGCCCCCGCGGACGTCAAGCAGAGGATCATGGGTTACCACGGCAACACGAACTACTCCGTGGTCGACCCGGAGCTGATCGAGGAGCTCTACCGCCGGCACTACCACGAGCGGGTCGCGGGCCGGGAGCGCCTGCAGTTCCACAACGTGTCCCGGGTGGCGGACGTGGTCGACATGGGGGACCGCGTCGAACTGGCCGTCGAGTCCCTGATCGACGGCTCCCGCGAGGTGCTGGCGGCGGACGTCGTCGTGTACGCGACGGGCTACCGCTCCAGCGACCCCCTCTGGCTGCTCGACCCGGCGCTGGCCGGCGCGTGCGCCCGGGACGAGGCCGGCCGGCTGCAGGTGCTGCGGGACTACCGGATCGCCACCCACCGCGCCGCCGGCGCCGCCCCGCTCTCCGCCGGGATCTACGTCCAGGGCGCCACCGAGCACACGCACGGCATCACCTCGACGCTGCTGTCCACGGTCGCCGCCCGCTCGGGCGAGATCGTGGACTCCCTGACCGGCGCGCTCGTGCCGGACGCCGGGCCCGCCGAGCCGATCCGTGGCGAGGCGCCGGCGGACCCGGTGGCCACCACCGCCCGCTGAGCCCGGCCCCCACCCCCGCACGCACGATCTCGGGAGACTCCTGTGTCCACGAACCCCTTCGACGACGAGAACGGCACGTTCCACGCGCTGGTCAACGACGAGGGCCAGTACTCGCTCTGGCCCACGTTCGTCGACGTGCCGGCGGGCTGGACCGTCGCGCACGGCCCGGCGAGCCGGGCGGAGTGCCTCGAGCACGTCGAGGCGAACTGGACGGACCTCCGTCCCCGCAGCCTGGTCGAGCGTTCGAGCCGCTAGCCCACTCGGCCCATCCTCTTCGATCGAGAACCGCGGGCCCGCCGGCCGCGCGGTGGGAGAACTGTGACCCAGAGCGAGATGTCCCGCCCCCTGTCGACCGGTCCAGTCGAGGGCCTGCGCACCTGGCCCGACCTGTTCGCCGAGCAGGTCCGGCGCGCCCCGGACGCGGTGGCCGTCGTGCTGGAGGAGGAGCGGCTCACCTACGCCGAGCTCGACGCGCGCTCGGCCCGGCTCGCCCACGTGCTGCGGGAGCGGGGCGCGGGCCCGGAGACCGTGGTCGCGCTGGCGCTGCCGCGGTCCGTGGGCATGGTCGTCGCGCAGGTCGCGGTGCTCCGGGCGGGCGCGGCGTACCTGCCGCTGGACCCGGACTACCCCGCGCAGCGGCTGGCCTTCATGCTCGAGGACGCGGCCCCCGCCGTCGTCGTCACGGTGGCCGGGCTCGCCGGCGAGCTGCCCGGCGCGCCGCGGCTCCTGCTGCTGGACGACCCGGTCTCCGCCGCGGAGATCGCCGCGGCCCCGGGCACGCTGCCGCCTGCGGACCTGGACGTCCGCTCGGCCGCGTACCTGATCTACACCTCCGGGTCGACGGGCCGGCCCAAGGGCGTGGTGCTGACCCACAGCGGCGTCACCGGCCTGGTGGCCACCCAGACCGAGCGGCTCGGCGTCGGGCCGGAGAGCCGGATCCTGCAGTTCGCGTCACCGAGCTTCGACGTCGCGTTCTGGGACCTCTGCCAGGCGCTGCTGTCCGGCGGGCGGCTCGTCGTCGTGCCCGCGGAGCGGCGGGTGCCGGGACCCGAGCTGGCCGAGTACGCGCACGCCCAGGGCGTCACGCACATGATCCTGCCACCCGCGCTGCTCGCCGCGATGCCACCGGACGTCACGCTGCCGCCGGCGACCCTGCTCGCCGGGACCGAACGGGTGTCGCCGGAGCTGGTGGCGCGGTGGGGGCGGGGCAGGCGGATGTACAACGCCTACGGGCCCACCGAGGCCACCGTGAACTCGACGCTCGGCGAGAGCCACCCGGACCGGTTGCACGGCACGTCGGTCCCGATCGGCGTGCCGGACCCGCTGACCTCGGCGCACGTCCTCGACGAGCGGCTGCAGCCCGCCGTCGAGGGCGAGCTCTACCTCGGGGGGCCGGGGCTGGCCCGCGGCTACCTGGGACGCGCGGGCCTGACGGCGGAGCGCTTCGTGGCGGACCCGTCCGGGGCGCCCGGCGAGCGGCTCTACCGGACCGGGGACCTCGTCCGGCGGCTCGCGGACGGGAGCCTGGACTTCCTCGGCCGGGTCGACGACCAGGTGAAGATCCGCGGGTACCGGATCGAGCCGGGGGAGATCGAGTCCGTGCTGGCGGCGCATCCGGGCGTCGCGCAGGCGACCGTGCAGGTCCGGGAGATCACGCCGGGGGACCGGCGGCTGGCCGCGTACGTGGTGCCGGAGCTCGGGTCGAGCACGCCGGAGCAGGTGGCGGCGTGGAAGGAGCTGCACGAGCTGCTCTACGGCGCCACCTCCGCCGACGACGAGGCCGGGAAGTTCGAGAACGGGGCGTTCGAGGACGGCTTCGCGGGGTGGAACTCCACCTACGACGGCGCCCCGATCCCGCGCGAGGACATGCGGGCCTGGCGGGACGCCACGGTCTCCCGGATCCGCGAGCTCGCCCCGGACCGGCTGCTAGAGGTCGGGGTGGGCAGTGGGCTGCTGCTCACCGAGCTCGCCCCGGGCTGCTCGCTCTACCGCGGGTTCGACCTGTCCGAGGAGGCCGTCGCGGCGCTGCGCCGGCGGGTCGCGGCGGACCCGAGGCTCGACGGCCGGGTGGTCCTCGAAGCCCGCCCGGCGCACGAGCTGGCCGGCCTCGCGGACGAGGGCCCCTTCGACACGATCGTGATCAACTCCGTGGCCCAGTACTTCCCGGGCCCGGAGTACCTGCTGGACGTGCTGCGGCAGGCCGCGCGGCTGCTCGCGCCCGGGGGCGCGATCCTCGTCGGCGACGTCCGGCACGCCGGCCTGCTCCGCACGTTCCGCGCCGGGGTGGAGACCGCCCGCGCCGGAACGTCCGACGGGGAGGCGGCATCCCCTGAGACACTGCGCCGGGCCGTCGACGCGTCGGTGGCGTGGGAGGGCGAACTGCTCTGCGAGCCGGACTTCTTCACGGCCGCCGCGGCGACGATCCCCGAGCTGGGGTCGGCGGACCTGCGGCTCAAGCGGGCCACGGCACACGACGAGCTGAGCCGATACCGCTACGACGTCGTCCTGCGGGCCGGGGAACGGGCGCCGGGGATCGAGGCCGTTCAGCTCACCTGGCCCGCCGGCTGGACCTCGCACGACCTGGCCGAACACCTGCGTCGCCGTCGTCCGGACGCGCTGCGCCTGCGCGGGATCCCCAACGCCCGGCTCGCCGACGATCTCGCGGCCCTCGCCGCGATCGACGGCCTGGCGGCGCCGCAGGAGCGTGGGATCGACCCGGAGGCCGTGGCGCGGGCCGCGGACGAGGCGGGCTACCGCAGCGCCGCGGCCTGGACGGCCGGCGGGACGGCCGGGGAGTTCGACCTGCTCCTCACCCGGGACGGCGTGGACGCCGGGCCCGTCCACCTGCCGTCGGTGGCCGCGCGCCCCGAAGACCTCGCGAACCGGCCGGCCCCGTTCCGCGACGTCGCCGCGCTCGTCGGCTCCGTGCGCGAGCACCTGCGGGAGCGGCTGCCGGAGTACATGGTCCCGGCCGCCGTCGTCCCGCTGCCGGCGCTCCCGGTGATGCCCAACGGCAAGATCGACCGCAACGCCCTGCCCGTCCCGGACCTCGCGGCGCAGGTCGGCGGGCGGCCGCCGCGCACCCCGCGCGAGGAGCTGCTGTGCACGCTGTTCGCCGAGGTCCTGGAGGTGCCGGGGATCGGCGTCGACGACGACTTCTTCGCCCTCGGCGGGGACAGCATCATCTCGATCCGGCTCGTCGTCCGGGCGCGCGCCGCGGGGCTGGTCGTCACGCCGCGGCAGCTGTTCACGCACCGGACCGCGGCCGAGCTGGCCCCGGTGGTGACGCTGCACGAGACGGTGGTGGAGGTCCCGGACGGCCCGCTGGCCGAGCTGGACGCCACCGCGCGGGACGCCCTGGCCGCGGTCGGGGAGATCGCGGACGTCTGGCCGGTGTCGCCGCTGCAGGAGGGCTTCTTCTTCCACTCCGCCCTCGGCGAGGGCGCCGCGGACGTCTACACCCTTCAGGAGGTCCTGGACCTGCGCGGACCGGTCGATCCGGCCGCGTTGCGGGCGTCGGCGCAGGCGGTGCTGGACCGGCACCCGCAGCTGCGTACCGGGTTCGCGCAGCGGGCCGACGGGACCGTGGTGCAGGCCGTCGCGACGCACGCCGAGTTGCCGTGGACCGTGCTGGACGTGGCCCCCTCCCTGGACGACGCGGCCGAGGTCGACGCGGCGATCGCCGCGCAGCGGGCCGCGCCGTTCGATCTCGCCCGGCCGCCGCTGCTGCGCGTGGCTCTGCTGCGGCTCGGCCCCGACCGGGCCCGGCTGGTCCTCACCTTCCAGCACATCGTCCTCGACGGCTGGTCCGTCGCCCTCCTCGTGGACGAGATCCTCGGCGGCACCTCGCGGGGCGGCGACGCCCTGGCGCGGCACCGCGCCTGGTTCACCGCGCTCGCCCGGCGCGACGAGGCGGCCGCGCAGGAGGTGTGGCGCGCCGAGCTCGCCGGGCTGGACGAGCCGACCCGGCTCGCGGACGCCTTCGCGGCGCCGTCCCCGATCGCCGAACCGGGGTTCCGGCCGCACCGACAGGTCCGGTTCACCCTCGACGAGCGCACCACCTCGGCGCTGCTCGCGAGTGCCCGGGAGCGCGGCCTGACCCTCGGCACCGTGCTGCACGGGGCGTGGGGCCTGCTGCTCGGCGGGCTCACCGGCAGCCCGGACGTCGTGTTCGGCAGCACCGTGTCCGGCCGCGACGCGGCGGTCGCCGGCCTGGAGGACGCGGTCGGCCTCTTCATCGCGACCCTGCCCACCCGGATGCGGTGGGCGCCGGGGGAGTCCCTGGCCACGGTCCTGCGCCGCACCCAGGACACCCGGGCGGCGCTGCTCGACCATCAGCAGGTCCAGCTCGGCGACGTCCAGCGCGCCACCGGGCTGCCGGAGCTGTTCGACTCGCTGCTGGTCGTGGAGAACTACCGCCGTCCGTCCGGCGTGCGGATCGACGTGGTCGACGCGGTCCACTATCCGATCGCGCTGATCGCCTCGACCGGCCGGGAGCTGGAGTTCACGCTCAAGCACGACGCCGCGCGGGTGTCCGCCGAGGCGGCGGGGATCGTCGTCGCACAACTGCGGCGCACCCTGACGGCACTCGCCGACGACCTCGCGGCGCCGGTCGCGTCGATCCGGCTGCGGGACGCGCCGGAGCCGGCCGGGGACACCGAGCACCTAGTACCGGCCACGACCTTGACCGCGCGGATCGCCGCCCAGGTCGCCGGTACCCCGGACGCCACCGCGGTCGTGGCCGAGGGGCGCTCCCTCACCTACGCCGAGCTCGACGGCCGCGCCGGAGCCCTCGCCCGTCGGCTGCGGGAACGGGGGGCCGGCCCCGGGTCCGTCGTCGGGGTGGCGGTGCCGCGCTCCGCGGAGCTGATGGTCGCCCTGCTCGGCGTGCTCCGCTCCGGGGCCGCCTACCTGCCGCTGGACCTGGACTATCCCGCCGAGCGGCTCGCGTTCATGATCGCCGACGCGGGTGTGGACACGGTGGTCACCACCGCGGAGGCCGCCGGGCGGGTGCCCGCCGGTCCGGAATCGCTGCTGGTCACGGACGAGACCGGCCCGGCGGACGCCCCGGCCACGGACCCCGACGACGCCGCGTACCTGATCTACACCTCGGGTTCCACCGGGCGGCCGAAGGGCGTGGTGGTGAGCCACCGCGCGATCGTCAACCGGCTCGCGTGGATGCAGGCGGAGTACGGCCTGGCCGCGGACGACCGGGTGCTGCAGAAGACCCCGGCGAGCTTCGACGTCTCGGTGTGGGAGTTCTTCTGGGCGCTCTGCCAGGGCGCCGCCGTGGTCCTCGCGAGGCCGGACGGGCACCGGGACCCGGAGTACCTGGCCGGGCTCGTGCGCGCCGAGCGGATCACGACGTTGCACTTCGTCCCGGCGATGCTGGAGGGGTTCCTCGCCTCCGACGCCGTGACCGCGGACCCGTCCTGGGCGGCCCCGCTGCGGCGGGTGTTCGCGTCAGGTGAGGCGCTGCCCGGATCCGCGGCCGCGCGGTGGACGGCGCTGACGGGCGTCCCGATCCACAACCTCTACGGACCGACCGAGGCCGCCGTCGACGTCACGTACCACCCGTACTCGACGGCGGACGGTTCGTCCGTCCCCCTCGGACGTCCGGTCTGGAACACCCGGTTGCACGTGCTCGACGGCTGCCTGCGGCCGGTCCCGGACGGCGTCGCGGGGGAGCTGTACCTCGCGGGGGCGCAGCTCGCGCGGGGCTACCACGCCCGGCCCGGCCTGACCGCGGACCGCTTCGTCGCGAACCCCTTCGGCACGCCGGGGGCGCGGATGTACCGCACCGGTGACGTGGTCCGGCGCTCCCGCACGGGGGAGCTCGAGTACCTGGGCCGCACCGACTTCCAGGTCAAGATCCGCGGGAACCGGGTGGAGCACGGCGAGATCGAGGCCGCGCTGACCGGGCTGCCGGAGGTCGCGCGGGCCGCGGTCGCGGCGCGGCGGGAGGGGGCGGGACACACACTCGTCGCGTACGTGGTGCCGGCGCCCCATGATCCCGACCCGCGGTACATCCCGGTCACCGGGGGCCGGGAGGTACCACAGGCGGCGATCACCGGTCCCGCGCTGCTCGCGATGCTGGCCGAGCGGCTGCCCGCGGCGATGGTCCCCTCCGCGGTGGTGCTGCTCGAGGAGCTCCCGCTGAGCCCCAGCGGCAAGCTCGACCGGAAGGCCCTCCCGGCGCCCGTCGCGACGATCGGCGTGCGACGGCGCGAGCCCGGGACCGACGCGGAGCGGCTGTTCTGCGCGGTGTTCGCCGAGGTGCTGGGCCGGGAGTCCGTGTACGCGGACGACGACTTCTTCGCCCTCGGCGGGGATAGCATCTCGTCGATCTCGGTGTCCTCGCGCGCCCGGCGGGCGGGCCTGGACGTCGGGCCGCGGGAGGTCTTCGCCGCCCGCACCCCGGCCGGCCTGGCGGCGCTCGCCGGCCGCACCGGACCGGAGGGGATCACACCGCTCCCGGCCGCGGACCCGGCGGTCCTCGCGCAGGTGAACCGGATCAGCCCGGCGCCCGTCGCCGAGGTCTGGCCGCTGTCGCCGTTGCAGGAGGGGCTCTACTTCCACGCGACGCTCGACGGCGTCGAGGCCGACGTCTACACGGTCCAGGAGTCGATCGACCTCGACCACCGGCTCGACCTCGACCGGCTCCGCGCCGCGTGCGCCGCCGTCATGGCCGGGACGGACGCGATCCGCGCCGGGTTCACCGGGGAGGGCCTCGACGGGCCGGTGCAGTTCGTCCCCGGCGCGCTCGCCCCGCCCGTGACCGAGGTCGACCTCTCGGACCTGCCCGCGGACGAGCAGGCCCGGCGGCTCGACGAGGTCATGGCCGCGGACCGCGCCACCCACTTCGCCCTGGACCACCCGCCCCTGTTCCGGCTGCTGCTGATCCGGCTGGGTGATGGAGACGGCCGGCGGGACCGGCTGGTGATCGGCCGGCACCTGCTGCTGTGGGACGGCTGGTCCGCGTGGCTGTTCGTCGAGCGGCTGTTTGCAGCCTACGTCGGGGAGCCGCTCGCGCCGGCCGGCTCCTACCGGGACCACCTGGCGTGGCTCGCGTCGCGGGACGGGCCCGAGAGCGCGGAGGCTTGGCGGACCGCGCTGGCCGGGCTCGACGAACCCACGCTGATCGGCCCGGGCTCGGGTGACGCAACCCGGACCGGCGCGCCTCGGGAGCGGGAGGTCGAGCTGTCCGCGGACACCACCGCGCGGGTCCGCGACCTGGCCCGCGAGCTGGGCGTCACGGTGAACACCGTGCTCAGCACCGTCTGGGGCCTCGTGCTCGGGGCCGCGACCGGACGCACGGACGTCGTGTTCGGCACGTCCGTCGCCGGGCGCCCGACCGCGGTCCCGGACGTCGAGTCCGCGATCGGGCTGTTCCTGAACACCGTGCCCGCCCGGATGACCTTCCGCCCCGGCGAGCCGCTGGCCGCGCTACTGCGCCGGGTCCAGGACGAGCGGATGGCCCTGGAACCGCACGAGCCCACCGGTCTCGGCGAGATCCAGCGCCTGTCCGGGCACCGCACCCTGTTCGACACCCTGTTCGTCTACCGCCCCGAGGGCGGCGAGGAGCGGGTCGCGGAGCTGGGCGCACGGCACGGGATCACCGCGATGGCCAACGCGGACGCGACGCACTACCCGCTGAACCTGATCGTGACGCCGGGCGCGCGGATGCGGCTGACCCTGGCCCACACCCTCGGCGACGCCGGTGAGAGCTACCTGCCGCGGCTCGTCGCGCTGCTCGACCAGGTCCTGGCGACACCGGACGCGCCCGTCGCGGCGTTCGACGCGCTGCTGCCCGCGGAGCGCGAGGCGGTCCTCGCGGCCCGGGACGGCCGGGCCGTCGACGTCGGGACGGACACGATCGCGGACCTGCTCGGCGAGCGCGCCGCCCTGGTCCCGGACGAGATCGCCCTCGTCTCGGGCCCGGAGCGGCTGACCTACGCCGAGCTGGACGCCGCGGTGAACCGCACCGCGCGGCTGCTGAGAGCCCGCGGGGCCGGGCCGGAACGCGTCGTCGCGCTGGCCGTGCCCAGGTCCGTCGAGACCGTCGTCGCGCTGTTCGCGGTGCTGCGCACCGGCGCGGCCTACCTGCCGCTGGAGCTCGACCACCCGACCGAGCGACTGGTGTCCACGATGGCGGACGCGGCACCGGTCTGCCTGCTCACGGTCGAGCGGGTCGCCGGCCCGCTGGCTGCGGCCGGCGTGCCCGCCGTCGTGCTCGACGAGCCGGGGACCGCCGCCGAGCGCGCGGCCCTCGATCCCGGGCCGCTGACGGACGCCGAGCTGGCCGATGCGGGGTCGGGCAACTTCGCCCGCACGAATCCGGACCGGCTCGACCTGCCCGCCTACGTGATCTACACGTCCGGCTCGACCGGGAGGCCCAAGGGCGTCGTCACGCCGTACCGCGGGCTGACGAACATGCAGCTCAACCACCGTGCGGAGATCTTCGAACCGGTTGTCGCTACGGCGGGTGGGCGGCGGTTGCGGATCGCGCACACCGTCTCGTTCGCCTTCGACATGTCCTGGGAGGAGCTGCTCTGGCTCGTCGAGGGACACGAGGTGCACGTGTGCGACGAGGAGCTGCGCCGCGACGCGACCGCGCTCGTCGCGTACTGCGCGGAGCACGAGGTCGACGTCGTCAACGTGACACCGACCTACGCGGCCGCCCTGTTCGAGACGGGCCTGCTCGCCGGGCACACACCACCGCTGGTTCTGCTCGGCGGCGAGGCCGTGTCCGACGACGTGTGGACGACGCTGCGGGACACCCCCGGCACGCTGGGCTACAACCTCTACGGCCCCACCGAGTACACGATCAACGCGCTCGGCGCGGGCACGGACGACAGCCCGACCCCCGCGGTCGGCCGACCGATCACCAACACCCGCGCGCACGTCCTCGACCCGTGGCTGCGACCGGTGCCGGACGGCGTCCCGGGCGAGCTGTACATCGCCGGTGACGGCCTCGCGCGCGGCTACCTCGGCCGGTACGCGCTGACCGCGGAGCGGTTCGTGGCCGACCCGGCCGTACCGGGCGGCCGGATGTACCGCACCGGCGACCTGGTGCGCCGCCGACCGGTCGGCATCCTGGACTTCCTCGGCCGCACGGACGACCAGGTGAAGATCCGCGGCTACCGGGTGGAGCCGGGCGAGCTGGCCGCGGCGCTCACCGCGCACCCCGCGGTCGCTCGGGCGGCGGTCGTCGCGGACCGGTCCGGGCCCGGGGGTCTCGCACGGCTCGTCGGGTACGTGGTGCCTTCGGTGACGACGCACGATCTCGCGGAGGTCCGAGCGGCGCTGCGGGACCGGCTGCCGGACCACATGGTCCCGGCCGTCCTCGTGCCGGTCCCGGAGCTGCCGCTCACGGTCAACGGCAAGCTCGACGTCGGCGCGCTGCCCCGACCGGAGCCGGTCACCGCCGGGGCCGGGCGGCCGCCGCGCAGCCGCGCCGAGGAGCAGCTGTGCGGGCTGTTCGCGCAGGTCCTGGGCCTGGACGCGGTGGGGCCCGAGGACGACTTCTTCGATCTCGGCGGGCACTCGCTGGTCGCCACCCGGCTACTCAGCCGAGCCCGGACAGCCCTCGCCGCGGACCTCACGCTCCGGGACCTCTTCGAGGCGCCGACCCCCGCGGAACTCGCCCTGCGGGCGGCCGAGCGCGAGGCGGTGGTCGGGCCCGAGCTGGGGTCGCTCGAGCGCCCGGCGCTGCTGCCCCTCTCCGCGGCGCAGCAACGGCTCTGGCTGGTCCAGCAGCTCGGCGGCGCCGGAGGCGGCGCGGCGTACCACTTCCCGATCGTGCTGCGGCTGCGCGGGGACGTGGACGGAGCCGCGCTGGACGCCGCGCTGCAGGACGTCGCGGTCCGGCACGAGGCGTTGCGGACCGTCTTCACCGTCGTCGACGGGACGCCGTACCAGGAGGTCCGCGACGATCTCCGGGTGCCGTTCGCGCAGGTGAACGACGTGGCCGCGGAGCTCGCGCGGCCGTTCGACCTGACGGCCGAGCTCCCGATCCGGGCCGCGCTGATCCAGGACGGCGCCGAACACGTCCTCGTCCTGCTGCTGCACCACATCACGACCGATGAGTGGTCCGATCGCCCGTTCTTGGACGATCTCGCCGCCGCCTACGCGGCTCGGCGCGAGGGCCGGGCACCGGAGTGGGCGCCGCTGCCGGTGCAGTACGCGGACTACGCGCTCTGGCACGCCGCGCGGCTCGGCGACCCGGCCGAGCCGACGAGCCTCGCCGCCCGGCAGCTCGACTTCTGGGCCCGCACGCTCGACGGCGCCCCGGACGAGCTGACGCTCCCGACGGACCGGCCGCGGCCCGCGCGGCCGACCTCCGCCGGCGGGGTCGTCGACGTCCCGCTCGCCCCGGAGACGCTCGCCGGGCTCCGCCGGATCGCCGACGACACCGGCGCCAGCCTGCTGCTCGTGCTGCACGCGGCAGTCGCGGCGCTGCTGCACCGACTCGGCGCCGGGGACGACGTCCCGCTCGGCACCCCGGTCACCGGCCGGACCGACGCGCGGCTCGACGACCTCGTCGGGTTCTTCGTCAACACCGTCGTCCTGCGCGCGGACGTCTCCGGCGACCCGGACTTCGCGACGCTCGCCGCGCGCGTCCGCGACGCCGGGCTGGCCGCGTTCTCCCACGCCGACGTGCCGTTCGAGGCGGTCGTCGAGCGGCTCAACCCGTCCCGGACGCTGTCCCGGAACCCGCTGTTCCAGGTGATGGTGGCCCACCATGCCCGCCGCGGGGACCTGCTCGCGCTGCCGGGCGTGGAGGCGGTCGAGGAGCCCGTCGAGGAGGCGACGGCGAAGTTCGACCTCGTCTTCGCGTTCGCCGAGCCGGACGGCGTTGAACGGGACAGGGCGGCGACGCTGCACCTCGAGTACTCGGCGGAGCTGTTCGAGCGGGACACCGTCGCGCGGCTGGGGGAGCGGTTCGCCCGGGTGGCAGCGGCGGTCGCGGCGAACCCGCGGATCGGCGTCGCCGAGCTGGACGTCGCCGTCGTGGGAGAGCGCGAGCTCGTCCTCGAGCGGTTCGCCGGGCGCCGGGACGTGCGTGACGTCCCGGCCGAGACGTTGATCGACATGGTCGAGCGGCAGGTCCGGGAGCGCCCCCACGCCCCGGCCGTCACGGACGGGCGCGGCACGCTCACCTACGCCGAGCTCGACGGCCGGGCCGAGGGCGCCGCTCGGCTGCTGGCCGCACGGGGGATCGGGCCGGAGGACGTCGTGGGCGTAGCCATGCCGCGCTCGGCCGCGATGGTCGCGACCGTGCTGGGGCTGCTGAAGCTGGGCGCGGCCTGGCTCCCGCTGGACCTCAAGCACCCGCCGGAGCGGATCGGCCACCTGCTCGCGGACTCCCGGGCCCGGCTGCTGGTCGGCACCGCGGCGCAGCTGGGGCTGGTCGTCGGCGGCCCGGAGCGGCTCGTCGTGCCGGACGAGGGCGCAGCGCCCGCTGCACCCCGCAAACGGGAGCGGCCATGGGGCACGGACCTCGCCGCCTACGTCATCTACACGTCCGGCTCCACGGGACGGCCGAAGGGCGTCGTCGTCCCGCACGACGGCATCACCAGCCTCGCGGCCACCGCCGAGGACCGGATGGGCGTCACGTCCGACGCCACTGTGCTCCAGTTCGCCTCCGTCGGCTTCGACGTCGTCGTGTTCGAGCTGACGATGGCGCTCGGCCTGGGTGCGCGGCTGGTGATCTGCCCGGACGACGCCCGGGTGGCCGGCCCGCCGCTCACCGGCTTCCTCGCCGAACACGGCGTGACGCACGGGATCCTGCCGCCGTCGCTGGTCGCGGCCCTGCCGCCGGACCAGCAGCTGCCGGCGGGCCTGACGGTGCTGGTCGGGACCGAGACGGTGCCGCCGGACCTGATCGGCCGGTGGGCGGAGCGGCTGAACCTCATCGCGGCGTACGGGCTCACCGAGGCGACCGTGAACTCCACGCTGTGGCAGGCCGAACCGGGCTGGGCGGCCGCGGTGCCGATCGGCGTTCCGGACCCCAACACCACCTGCTTCGTGCTGGACTCGCGGCTGCGGCCGGTGCCGCCGGGGGTCGTCGGGGACCTCTACGTGGGCGGGCGCGGGCTGGCCCGCGGCTACCTCGGGCGGCCGGGCCTGACGGCGGAGAGGTTCGTCGCGGACCCGTTCGGGCCGCACGGGACCCGGCTGTACCGCACCGGCGACCGGGCGCGCTGGCGCCGGGACGGGAACGTCGACTTCCTCGGCCGCGACGACGACCAGGTCAAGGTCCGCGGCTTCCGCGTCGAGCTCGGCGAGGTCGCGTCCGCGCTGACCGGGCACGCAGGGATCCGGCAGGCCGTCGCCGTCGCCGACGGGTCCGGGGACATGACCCGGATCGTCGGCTACGTGGTGCCGGAGGATGGGCCGCTCGACCCGGCGGAGGTCCGGGCCGCGGCCGCGCGGCGGCTGCCGGAGTACATGGTCCCGGCGATCGTCGTCGTGCTCGACGGGCCGGTGCCGCTCACCCCGAACGGCAAGCTGGACCGCCGCGCCCTGCCCGCCCCGGACCGGTCGGGGCTCACCGGTGACGGCGCCCCGTGCACGCCCGAGGAGGAATGGCTAGCCGCGGTGTTCGCCGAGGTCCTGGGGCTGCCCGAGGTCGGGGTGCACGACGACTTCTTCGCCCTGGGCGGGCACTCGATGGCGGCGATGCGGCTGATCGGACGGGTGCGTACGCGGTTCGGGGCGGACCTGGGCGTGCGGGACGTGTTCGACGCGCCGACCGTCGCCGGGCTCGTCGAGGTGCTGGCGCAGCGGCCGTCGACCCGGCCCGCGCTGACCCCGTCCGGGCCGCCGGAGGAGTCCGAACCGCCGGCCCCGGCGCAGCGGTGGCGCTGGGAGCGCCACCGGATGGCCCCGCGGCCGGACCACGCGCTGGTCCTGCGCCCGGACGAGCCCTACGACGAGGCGGCCCTGGCCGCGGCGGTCGACGACCTCGTCGCCCGGCACGAGCCGCTGCGCACGGTGTTCTCCCCGGAGGGACGGCGCCACGTTCAGGGCCGCGGGCCCGGCCTCGCCCGCTCGGACCGCCCGCTTGCCGAGCTGGCCCGGGAGCCGTTCGACCTCACCGCCGAACCCCCGTTCCGGGCGGTCCTCGCCGGCGGTGAGTTGCTCCTCGTCCTGCACTACCTGGGCGTCGACGAGTGGTCAGTCGTCCCGCTGCTGCGGGACCTCGCGACGGCGTACGAGGCCCGGCGGGACGGCCGGGCGCCGGACCGGGCGCCGCTGCCCGTCGGGTACTCGGACTACGCCCGCTGGGCCGGAGCCCTCGGGGGCGACCCCGCGAACCCGGAGAGCCGACACGCCCGGGCGCTCGCGTTCTGGCGGGAGGCCCTCGACGGCGCACCCCTTACGGATCCGGGAGGGGACGAGACCGCGGCGACGGTCGCGTTCGAACTGGACACCGAGCTCCGCGCGGGGGTCGATGTGCTCGCCCGCAGGACGCGGACCAGCATGTTCATGGTCCTGCAGGCGGGTCTGGCCACGGTCCTCGCCCGGCGCGGCGCGGGCCCGGTGGTGCCCGTGGGGTCGTTCGCGGCGGGCCGGACCGAGGCGTCGCTCGTCGACGTCGTCGGCTGTGTGGCGAACGTGCTGGTGCTGCCCGTGCGGGTGGAAGGCGACGGGTTCGACGCGCTCCTCGGCCGGGTCCGCACCGCGAACCTCGCCGCCCTGGACCACCAGGAGACCGGGTTCTCCGACGTCGCGGACGCGACCGGGCTGCGCAGGCCGCCGGTGCTGCTCGTGCACCACGAGCAGGCGGACCTCGGGGCCGAACGGTCCGTGCTCGGCGCGCTCGACGCCGTCGACGTGGGCGGGTCCACCGCGGACCTGACCGTCGGGTTCTTCGAGACCTCCGGCGGCGCCGCGGTGCCGGTGGAGCTCACCCACCGGCTCGCCGCGTACGACCGGGAGACGGCGGCGGCGCTGGCGCAGGAGCTCGTCGCGCTGCTTCGGTCGGTCACGGGCTGACCCGAAGGCCCCCTGCCGGAGCGCGGCAGGGGGCCTTCGTCGGGGGAGCGGGTCAGCCGGCGAGGGCCGTCTGCAGCTGCGGGGCGACGAGGTCCGCGGCGTAGGGCAGGCTCAGCGGGCTGCTGTAGCCGAGCGCTCCGGCGAACGACGTCGTGTAGTCGCCCAGGTAGAGCGTCTTGCCGTTCTTCACGACGTTCAGGCTCTGGAAGAGCTGGTTCCCGGCGAGCTGCTGCTGCGTCACGCCCATGACGATCAGGGCCTGCTGGTCCAGCGGTTGCAGGGTCTCGGCGGTGAGCGTCTCGGTGGTGTCCCCGACCTTCAGGCCGAGGCCCGCGAACAGCTGGGACCGCAGGTCGTCGGTGCCGAGCCTGTACGGGACACCCTCGACGTCGAAGTCCAGCGCCAGGTTCTTGCCGTCCAGCGCCGGGTGGGCGGCCTTGACCTGCGCCAGCTTCGTCTCGGTGTCCGCCACGACCTGCTCGGCCTTGGCGGTCAGCCCGAGCGCCTGGCCCGTGATCCGGGTCTGCTCCTGCCACGTGGCGGCCTTCGTGCCGTCACCGGGCGGGCCGACGGTCGGCGCGATCTTGGCCAGGGTGTCGTAGGTGGCCTGGTCCATGAACGAGTACACGCCGAGGATCAGGTCCGGCGCCAATGCGGCGATCTTCTCGAACTGGATCTCGTCGCCGCCGACGACCTCCGGCTGCGCGCCGCCCTTGGCGGCCTGCGCCCACGGCCGGTCCTGCCAGGCGAAGCCGCCGGAGAACTCCCGCTCGCCGAGCGGGACGACGCCGAGGGCCAGCGGGAAGTCGCCCTCGTTGTAGCCGACGGTCACGACGCGCGTCGGCTGCGCCGGGATCGTCGTCTCGCCGAACTGGTGCTTGAGCGTCACGGGGAACTCCGCCGCACCGGCGGTGGCCGGGGCCCCGGGCTGCGGGGTGGCCGTCGAGGCCTGCTCGCTGCTGCCACACCCGGCGACGGCAACGAGGGCGAGCGCCCCCGCGGCGAGGGTTCGCAGGAACCCGGCTCGTCTCGGGCGGGCGGATGGGGAGCTCGGGCGAGCCATGCGGGGTCCTCCTGGACGTGGTTCAGGTACTCCGGTCGGGTGACGATCACCGGATGAAGTTAGGTTCGCCTACCCGAACACTGCCCGTCAAGTAACGGGAACGTCACGGTCTTTCGTCCCGTTCGTCCGACCAGGCGGCCCACAACCGGGCGTACCGACCGTCCGCGGCGACGAGCTCGGCGTGCGTCCCCTGCTCGACGACCCGGCCCGCGTCCAGCACCACGATCCGGTCCGCCGTGGCCGCCTGGGTCAGCCGATGGGCGACCATCAGCCCGGTCCGGCCGTCGAGCGCCCGGGCCGCGGCGCGCTCGAGCACCCGCGAGCCCGCGCTCCCCGCCTCGGCGGTGGCCTCGTCGAGCACGGCGACCGGCCGGTCGGCGAGCACCAGCCGGGCCAGGGCGACCTGCTGGGCCTGCACGACGGTCAGCCCCTGGCCGCCGCTGCCCACCACGGTGTCCAGCCCCTCCGGCAGGGCCTCCACCCAGCCCAGCGCGTCGACGGCGTCGAGCGCGGTCCGCAGCTGGGCGTCCGTCGCGTCCGGGCGGGCCAGGCGCAGGTCCTCGGCCAGCGGGCCGGCGAAGACGTGCACCTCCTGAGTGATCAACGCGACGGTCTCGCGGACGACGTCCGGGCCCTGCTCCTCGAGCGTGGCGCCGCCGATCCGGACGATCCCGGCCGTGGGCAGGTGCACCCCGGCCACCAGCTTCGCCAGCGTCGTCTTGCCCGCGCCGCTGGCGCCGACCAGCGCGACCCGGGAGCCGGGCTCGAGATCGAGGTCGACGCCGTCGAGCACGGGGTGGCCCTCGACGTAGCTGTGCCCGACGCCCTTGGTGCTCACCCCCGCGTCGACCGGCCGGACCGGAGCGGCCGGGCGTTCCTGCGGCGGAAGGTCCGCGACGCCGACGATCCGGGCGAGGCTCGCCGTGGCGGACTGGGCGGTGTCCAGCAGGAAGAGCACCTGGTTGATCGGCCCGAACAGGTTGATGAAGTACAGCGCCGCCGCACTCGCCGCGCCGATCGACGCCGACCCGTCCCGGACGAGCCAGAACCCGACGGCGAGCACCGCCGCGACCCCGACGAACTCGGCCCCGTTCAGCCGGCCGAAGAACCGGGTCTGGAACCGGACGACGTCCAGCGCGAGCCGCACGACGTCCTCGGACCGGGAGCGGACCTTGGCCGCGTGGGCGTCCGCGAGCCCGAACGCGCGCACGGTCGTCGCCCCGCCGACGGTGTCCAGGAGCTGCTGCTGCTGGGCGCCGCCGACCCGGCGCTGCTCGGCGTAGATCGGTCCGGAGCGCCGCAGGTACCACCGCGCGGTGAGCACCTGGACGGGCACCGCGAGCAGGGCGGCGAGCAGGAAGCGCCAGTCCAGGACGGCCAGCCCGACGAGGGTCAGGGCGATCACCAGCGCGGCGCGGGCGAACTCCGGGACGGCCTCGCGCACCGCCTCGCCGACCAGCGCCACGTCCGCGGTGACCCGCGAGGTCAGGTCCCCGGCCCCCGCCTCCTCGATGCGGTCGAGCGGCAACCCGAGGACCCGGGCGACGAACCGTTCGCGCAGCTCGGCGAGCATCCCCTCGCCCACCCGGGCCACCAGGGCCACGCCGAGCACCGCCAGCAGCCCCTGCGCCACGGCGACCGCGACGAGCAGCAGCACCGGCGTCGTCACGGCGGACGCGCCCTGCCGGTTGGCGACGATGTCCACGATGCGCCCCAGCAGCGGGGCGGTGAGCAGCCCGGTTGCGGCCCCGGCCACGAGCGCGAGCACCGCGACGACCGCCCGGCCCCGGTGGGGACCCAGGAGCCCGGCGAGGGCGCCGCGGATCCGGGGGCCGGTGGCGACGGGGAGCAGATCCCGGTTCCGGCTCATGGCAGCACCAGCTCCCGGTACGCGGCGTCCGTGTGCAGGAGTTCGGCGTGTGGGCCCTCCGCGCGGCGCGCGCCGTCGAGGACGACGACGCGGTCCGCCGCCGCGAGCAGCGCGGGGCTGGTGGTGAGGACCAGGGTGGTCCGGCCCGCCCGGACCTCGCGGAGGCCGGCGGCGATCCGGGCCTCGGTGACGGCGTCGACGGCCGTCGTCGGGTCGTGCAGCACGAGGACGCGCGCCTGCGCGGCGAGAGCCCTGGCGAGGGCCACCCGTTGTCGCTGCCCGCCGGACAGCGAGCTGCCCTGCTCGGCGATCTCGGTGTCCCGGCCGTCCGGCAGGGCGTCCGCGACCTGGTCCGCCTGGGCGGCGCGCATCGCCCTGTCGACGCCGGGGTCGACACCGGGCCCGGCGCTCCGGCCGGCGAGGACGTTCTCCAGCACGGTCCCCGCGAAGAGCCGCGCATCGTGCGCCGCGACGATCACCGCGGCCCGGGCCGCCGCGGGCGGGACCAGCGCCAGGTCCACGCTGTCGAGCTCCACGGAACCGGCCTGCGGGTCCTGCTCGCGGCCCAGCACCTGCAGCAGCGCGGCCGCGACCGCCGGGTCCGGGACGACCAGCCCCACGGTCTCGCCCGCGGCGACGTCGAGGTCCAGGCCGACGGTCAGGCCGGGGGTCCGCAGGCCGCGGATCCGCAGGTCGCCCGGGCCGTCGCCGACGGCCGCAGCCCCGCCGGACACCGCCGGCGCCGCGGAGCGGACCTCGGCGATCCGCGCCGCCGAGGCTCTGGCCTGGGCGAACCGGCCGTTGACCCAGCCGAAGATCTCCAGCGGGCCGAGCAGGAACTGAGCCAGCCCGACGGCCGAGACCAGGCCGCCGATCGTGATGGCGCCCTCGGCGGCGAGCCGGCCGCCGACCAGGGCGACGAGCGCTAGGAGCAGCCCGTTGACCGCCAGCACGGCACCGGAGTACCAGGCCTGCGCGCCGTTGGCCCGCAGCGTCGCGGCCAGGGCGGCGCGGCTGGTGGTGGTGTAGCGGCGGACGGCAGCGGGCTCCACGCCGATGCCCTTGAGCACCCGCACCCCCGCGACGAGGTCCGCCGCCACGCCGGACGCCTGCGCCGCCCGTTCCTGCTCCGGGCCGCTGCGCCGCTCCAGGGGCTTGCCGAGCAGGTGCACGGCGTAGAGCAGGGGAGGCGTGCCCAGCAGGATCAGCAGGCCGAGCGGGAGCGAGATCCGCAGCAGCGAGACCGTCGCGACGACGAGGGCGGCGAAGGCGGCCAGGCCGAGCGGGAGCGCGAAGTTCAGCACGCCGACCCGCTTCGCGTCGGCGACCGCGACGCTGGTCAGGGCGCCGGGCAGGCGGCCCGTCTCCGCGCCGCCCGCCGGATGCAGGACCCGGTCCGCGACGGCATGGCGCATGCGCTGGTCCGCGCGGACGTCGGCGAGCCAGGCGCGGCGGGCGCCGAAACGATAGGAGAACGAGAGCACCAGGAAGTCGAGGCCGAGCACGGCGAGCCAGAACAGCAACGACCCGGCGTCGCCGGTCCCGACGGCGCGGTCGATCACGACGCCGACCAGCACGGGCACGAGCGCCTCGCCGCCCTGGTGGCCGCACAGCAGGACCGCCGCGGTGATCAGCTGCCGCCGGTGGTGCCGGATCGAGTCGAGCAGTACGGCCCGGCCGGTGATCACTTGCGGGGTCATTCTGTGAGGCTATCCTTACCTGGTTTGCCGGGGCGAGCCCGGACACACGAGCGAGGAGGTCGGATGCGGGTCGTCGCGTTCGGATACATGACCTGGGGCCGTCGGACGATCAAGGCGGTGCTCGACGCGGGCCACGAGGTCCCGCTGATCGTGACCCACGCGGACAGCGACAACCCGTACGAGAAGATCTTCAACGAGTCGGTGTCCGAGCTGGCCCGGGACCGGGACATCCCCGTGCTGGTCCGCAGACGTGCGGACGACGACGAGGTGAAGGCCGCGGTCCGGGACGCGGACGCGGACGTCATGGTCGTGTCCAACTGGCGGACCTGGCTCTCCCCGGAGGTCTTCTCCCGCCCGCGGCTCGGCACGCTCAACGTGCACGACGCGCTCCTGCCGGCCTACGCCGGCTTCGCCCCGCTGAACTGGGCGCTGATCAACGACGAGCCCGAGGTCGGCGTCACCGCGCACATGATGAACGCGGAGTTCGACGCCGGGGACGTCGTCCTGCAGTGGTCCACCGCGATCGCCGACGAGGACACGGTCGTCGACCTCTTCGACCGGACGCTCGCGATGTTCGGCCCGATCACGGTGGACGCGCTCGAGCTGATCGCCGCCGGCCGGACGGACCGGACCCCGCAGGACCGCCGCGCCGCCTCCTACTTCCACCGCCGCACCGACGAGGAGAACCGCATCGACTGGACCTGGCCGGCGCGCGACCTCTTCAACCTCGTCCGCGCCCAGGTCGACCCGTACCCGAACGCCTACTGCTACCACGGCGCCGAGCGCCTGCGGATCGTGCGCGCCCGCGTCACCGACACGCCCTTCGGCGGCACCCCGGGCCGCATCTTCATCCGGCAGGGCGGCGGCGTGGTGATCGTCGCGGGCGCGGACGCGCGGAAGGGCCGCAACAAGGGCCTGCTGATCGAGACCGTCCGCACCGACGACGGCCGCGAGCTCGGCGCGCAGGAGTACTTCACTCGGATGGGCGGATACCTCACCTCCCACCCCGTCACCCCCTGACCCGCGAGTCGGGACCCGCGTCCTGCTCGGCTCCGGGAGGGGCCCGCGGCCGCGGACCTTCTCCCGGCGCCCGGGGGTGGATACGGTCGGACACGCCACCCACGCCCGACGCCGTGCGAGGAGACCCTTCATGAGCGACCCCACCACCCTGCGGACGATCAGCGGCCTCCCCGACGCCCCGCCGTCGCTCGGGGACGCGACCCTGGTCATGATCGACTGTCAGAACACCTACACCCGCGGCGTCATGGAGCTCGACGGCGTCCAGGCCGCGCTGGACCAGGCCGAGGAGTTGCTCGACCGGGCCCGGAGCGCGGGCATCCCGATCATCCACGTCCAGCACGACGGCGGCGCGGGCTCGCCCTACGACGTCCGGGACGAGATCGGCGCGATCGTGGACCGGGTCGCACCCCGCGGCGACGAGCCGACGGTCGTCAAGAACTACCCGAACTCGTTCGTCCGGACCGAGCTCGACACGCTGCTGAAGACGAACCCGGGCCGTCCGCTGCTGCTCGCCGGCTTCATGACCCACATGTGCGTGAACTCCACGGCCCGCGGCGCGTTCAGCCTGGGCTACGCGCCGACGGTCGTCGCCGGGGCCACGGCGACGCGCACCCTGCCCGGCCCCGGCGGAGCGGACGTCCCGGCCCCGGCCATGCAGGCCGCGAGCCTCGCCGCTATCGCGGACCTCTTCGGCGTCGTCGTGCCGGACACCGCCGCCGTCCCGGACTGACCCCGCCTCGGGACGATCAGGCGGAGGTGAGGGAGCGCCAGAGGACGTCGACGTCGGACGCGGTGGTGGTGAGCGAGCCGATCGCGACCCGGATCGCGTAGTGGCCGTCGATGCCGGTGTGGGTGAGGAACGACCTCCCACCGGCGTTGACGCGTTCCAGGGTCGCGCGAGTGGCCTCGTCGTCCGGCGAACCGTCCGGGCCGAGGACGTACAGGCACACCAGCGCCAGCGACGGCTCCACGGCCAGGGCGAACCGCGGTTCGGCCCGCACCCTCTCGGCGAATTCGGACGCCAGCGCGACGTGGCCGCGGATGTGCTCGCGCAGCCCGTCGAGCCCGGTGCCCTGCACGACGGCCCACAGCTTCAGCGCGCGGAAACGGCGGCCGAGCGGCACCTGCCAGTCCCGGTAGTCGACGACCGCGCCGGACTCCGTCGCCGCGTTCCGCAGGTACTCCGGCGTGATGGACAGCGCGTCCGGCAGCGCCCGGCCGTCCCGCACCCAGAGGAACGACGCGTCGAACGCCGTGTAGAGCCACTTGTGCGCGTCCGTGCAGAACGAGTCGACGAGCTCGACGCCGTCGAGCACGTACCGGAACTCCGGGCAGAGCGCCGCGACCCCGGCCCACGCCGCGTCCACGTGCACCCAGGCTCCGTGCTCGCGGGCCGCGAGGGCCACCGCCCGGACGGGGTCGACGGCGCCGGTCCCGGTGGTCCCGACCGTCGGGCAGACGAGCACGGGCCGCAGACCGGCGGCGACGTCGTCGGCGAGCATCCCGGTCAGCTCCTCCGGCGACATGGCGAACGTGCCGGGGGAGAAGGGGACGATCCGCAGCGCCTGCGCGCCGAGCCCGGCGACCCGCACCGCCTTCGCCAGCGACGAGTGCGTCTCGGCGGTGACGTAGACCCGCTCGCGGCCGTCCACCCCGGACTCCCGCCAGTCCGGCGAGGAGCGGTGCAGCGCCGCCAGGAGCGCGACGAGCGCCCCCGACGAGGCGGAGTCCTGCAGCGAGCCGCCGCCCCCGCCGTCGAACGTGAACTCCGGCCCGAGGCCGAGCGCCTCGGCGAACGCGTCCATCAGGACCTGCTCGACCTCCGTCCCGGCGGGCGCGGTCGACCAGAGCATGCCCTGCCCACCGAGCCCGCCGGAGGCGAGGTCACCGAGCAGCGAGAGCAGCGACGCGTTCGCCGGGAAGTAGCCGAAGAAGCCCGGGTGCTGCCAGTGCAGGGAGCCGGGGACGACCACATCGTCGAGGAGCGAGGTCAGCGTGGCACCGACGTCGTCCGCGGGCTTGTCGGGCAACGACGCCGGAAGCTGCGCACGGATCGAGCCGGGCGTCACCTCGGGTCGGACGGGCAGCGAGGCGAGCGAGGCGCGATGCTCCGCCACCCAGTCGACGAGCTGGTGGCCGAGCCGGCGGAACTCGTCGGGATCGAGATCAGGCACGAGGGCGACGGTACTGCGATCCCGGACGCACCCCGACGTGCGTCCGGGATCGCGGACTCGGTCGACCGGAAACGCCGACTCGCGGGGGTCAGACGGCGGGTTGAGAGACCAGCGAGCCCGCCTGGTTCTCCTCCCGGAGCTGGGTCTTCAGCACCTTGCCGCTCGGGTTGCGGGGCAGCGCGTCCACGATCGACAGCCGCCGCGGCCGCTTGTACGCCGCCAGGTGCTCCCGGCAGTGGGCCTCGATCGACGCCGCGGTGGGCGGGTTCGCCGGGTCCGCGGGGACGATCACCGCGAGCGGCGTCTCGCCCCACTGCTCGTCCGGCACGCCGATCAGGGCGACGTCCCCGATCTCCGGGTGCGCGGCCAGGACGTTCTCCACCTCGGCGCAGTAGATGTTCTCCCCGCCCGAGATGATCATGTCCTTCTTGCGGTCGACGACGTAGTAGTAGCCGTCGGCGTCCTGCCGGACCAGGTCGCCGGAGTGGAACCAGCCGCCCCGGAACGCCTCGGCGGTCTCCTTCGGCTTGTTCCAGTAGCCGCTCATCACGAGCGGGCCGCGGTAGACGATCTCGCCGACCTCACCGCGGGGGACGTCGTTCATCTCGTCGTCCACGACCCGGCACTCGACGTTGATCATCGGCGTGCCGGCCGAGCCGATCTTGCGGATCGAGTCCTCGCCCTTCAGGGTCGTGGTGACCGGGCTGCACTCGGTCTGCCCGAACGACGTGACGACGTCCGCGTGCGGGAACGTCTCGATCATCTTGCGCAGGAGGGTCGTCGACGCCGGCGCGGCCCCCCAGGACAGCCTGGTCAGCGACGACAGGTCCCGCTCCGCGATGTCCGGCACCGCGACGATCGCCGCCCACTGCGCCGGGATGAAGAAGCAGGACGCGACGCGCTCGCGCTCGAGCGTCGCGACCGTCCCGGCCGGGTCGAACCCGCCGGACGGCGGGATGATCGTCGTGCCGCCGGTGAGCAGCGACGGCAGCATCCCCGCGAGGCCCGCGATGTGGAAGAGCGGCGCCCCGGACATCCAGACGCCGCCGCTGCCGGAGGAGCCGAGGTGCGCGGTGCTGGAGAACGCGTGCAGGAACAGGTTGCGGTGGCTGAGCATCGCGCCCTTGGGCCGGCCGGTGGTGCCGGAGGTGTACATGATGTAGGCCGTCGCCTCGTCCGGGACGGGCAGCTCGGCGTAGCCCGGCGAGGCCGCCGCCAGCACGTCCTCGAGGTCCCCGCCGATGGTGACGACCTGCTCGACGGCCGGTGCCTGCGCGCGGGCCTTCTCCAGCTGCGGCGCCAGCGCCTGGTCGACGACGACGGCCACCGCGCCGCTGTCGGTCAGGGCGTAGGCGATCTCGTCCGCGACGAGGCGGAAGTTGACCGGCACGCAGAGGGCGCCGGCGCGCAGCGTGGCGATGTAGGCCTCGATCAGCGGGATGCTGTTCAGCCCGAGGACGGCCACCCGGTCGCCCTCGCGCACGCCACCCGCCGCGAGCGCGTTGGCAAGCCGGGTCACGCGGTCGTCCGCCTCGCCGTAGCTGCGGCGCTCGCCGGTCCCGGCGTCGACGAAGGCCGGGGTGTCCGGTGTCACGCGGGCGAAACGCGCGAGGATGTCGCTCATGGTCATCCCGCGGCCGGTGATGGCGTTCGTGCCCGACTCCGTCGTCATAGGCACCATGCTCGCGGGCTGATGCACGTGAATCAAGACCTGGTTCCCGCTGGCGACCGGTGCGCCGGCCGCTGGTCGAGTGGGTGTCGTCACAGGGGTCGGTGGTGCGCCGACCGGACGGGTCGAGCAAGGTTCTCGGGGTGGTGACCGAGGCGACTGCAGTACCCGACGGGGCCCGGCGGCTACGCCTGCTCCAGCTCGTCGCATTGACGAGCACGATCGACAGGTTCGCGATCGCGCCGCTGCTGGTGCTGATCGCCGCGGACCTGCACGTCTCCCTCGCCGCCGCGGCCGGGATGGCCGGCGCCTACTTCCTCGCCTACGGGGTCATGCAGCCGGTGTGGGGGATGGTGAGTGACCGGCTCGGCCGGGTCCGCGTGATGCGGGTGGCCCTGGTCGGGGCCGCGATCGCCGGGGTCGTGTCGGCGCTCGCGCCCACGTTGCCGCTGCTCACGGTCGCGCGGGTGATCACCGGTGGCTTCGTGGCGGCACTGATCCCGGCGTCGCTGGTGTACGTGGGGGACACCTGGCCCGCGGCGATCCGGCAGCGCCCGCTCTCCGACGTCCTGGCCGCGTCCGCGCTCGGCACGGCCACCGCGACGGCCGGCGCGGGGGTGCTCGCGGACCTCGTCGGCTGGCGGATCGTCTTCGCGGTGACCGCGGCCGTCGGGGCGGTCCTCTGGTTTGCGCTGCGCCGTCTCCCCGAACCGACCCTGCCCGCGCAAGAGCCCGGCGGGTCGGGGTCCGGCGGCGGCGGGGTCGGGGTGCTCGGACGCGTCGGGGGCTGGCTCCTCGAGCTCGTCCGCCCCCTCGGGACCGTGCTGGCCGACCGCTGGGCGCGCATCGTGATGCTCCTCGCGCTCGTCGAGGGCGCGATCGTGCTCGGCACCCTGACCTACCTGTCGCCCGCGCTGCAAGCGCTGGGGTACTCGGCGACGGTCGCCGGCGTCGTGTCCGGGGCCTACGGGGTGGGGACGGTGCTGGTCAGCCGGGTGGTGCGGCCGCTCGTGGGCCGGATTCCGCCGTCCGGGCTGGCCGCGATCGGGGGTGCCTGCCTCGTGGCCGGATGGGCGGTCCCGTCGTTCGGCGTGAGCCTGCCGACGATCCTCGTGGCGGGCCTGCTGCTCGGCGCGACGTGGGCGTTCCTGCACTCGACCCTGCAGACGTGGGCCACCGAGGTCGTGCCGGCGGCACGGGCGTCCGCCGTGGCGCTGTTCGCCGGGGTGCTGTTCCTGGGCAGCGCGATCGGCACGGGGGTGGCCGCGCCGTTCGCCGACGGCGGCGAGTTCGAGACCGTCTTCCGGGCGGCGCTGGCGATCTCGGTCCCGCTGGTGGTCGCGGCGGTGCTCGCCCGCCGCGGGTACGCCCGCGCCCGCGAGAGCTGAACCGCCCCGGAACCGGCGTTGTGGAGCCACAATGCGCCTGAGCGGGCCCGGAAAGCGCGTTGTGGCTCCATGACGCGGGTGGGCGGAGTGACCCCGGGGGTCAGTGGGGGTAGCGGTCCCGTAGCTGCTGCTTGACGAGCTTGCCGGTCGGGGTCCTGGGCAGGAAGTCCGTGAAGTCCACGGTCCGGGGCGCCTTGTAGTGCGCGATCTGCCCCCGGACGTACTCGATGAGCTCCTTCTCCAGCGCCGGTCCGCCCTCGACCCCGGGCGCCGGCTGCACGACCGCCTTGACGGCCTCGCCCATCTCGTCGTCCGGCACGCCGATGACCGCGACGTCGAGCACCGACGGGTGGCCCACCAGCACGTCCTCGATCTCGCGCGGGTAGATGTTCACCCCGCCGGAGATGATCGTGAAGGCCTTGCGGTCGGTGAGGAAGAGGTAGCCGTCGCCGTCCACGAAGCCCAGGTCACCGGTGGTGGTCCAGTTCTCGTGCTCGGGGTGCTGCGCGGCGGCCGTCCGGTCCGGGTCGTTGTGGTATTCGAACGGCCGCTCGTCGCGCTCGAAGTACACGGTGCCGACGTCGCCGGTCGCGAGCTCCTTGCCCTCGTCGTCCGTGACGTGCAGGACGCCGAGCCCGGCGCGCCCCACCGAGCCGGGCCGGTCCAGCCACTGCGCGGAGTCGATGAAGGTGATGCCGTTGGCCTCGGTCGACGAGTAGTACTCGTGCAGCACCGGGCCCCACCAGTCGATCATCGCCTGCTTGACCTCGGGCGGGCACGGCGCGGCGGCGTGGATCGCGACCTTCAGCGACGACACGTCGTACCGGCTGCGCACGGCCTCGGGCAGCTTGAGCAGGCGGACGAACATGGTCGGCACCCACTGGCTGTGCGTGACCCGGAACTTCTCGATCGCGGCGAGGGCTCCCTCCGGATCGAAGCGCTCCATGATCACCGCGGTGCCGCCCAGAGCCTGCACGGTGGCGCTGAACCGCAGCGGGGCCGCGTGGTAGAGCGGGGCGGGGGAGAGGTAGACGGAGTCGTCGTCGAAGCCGTACATCGGGCCGAACAGCGCGATGTAGGTGTCGCCGGGCTCATCGATCCGCCGCTCGGGCAGGGGCGGCTTGATGCCCTTCGGACGGCCGGTGGTGCCGGAGGAGTACAGCATGTCCGCGCCGCGCGGCTGGCCCGCGAGCGGCTCGGCGGGAAGGCCCGCCAGGGCGGTGTCGTAATCCGTGTAGGCCGCCGACCCGGGGATCTCGCCGCCGTAGGACAGCCGGACCGGCACCTCGACCTGGTCCCCGACCGCCGCGGCCAGCCCGGCCACGCCGGCGGACACGATCAGCGCCTCGGCGCCGCAGTCCCGCACGATGTAGGCGGCCTCGGGCGCGGACAGGTGGTGGTTGACGGCGGTGATGTAGAGGCCTGAGCGCTGCGCGGCCCAGTAGACCTCGAAGACGCGGGGGGAGTTGTCCGCGACGAGCGCGACGACGTCCCCGCGGCGCAGGCCGGCGTCGTGCAGGTACCGGGCGAGCCGGACCGAACCGTCCTCCAGCTCGCGGAACGTCAGCGTCTCACCGGAGCCCGCCATCACCACTGCGGGTTTGTCCGGGGTCGTCGCGGCGTGCGTGCCGGGGAACATCGGGGTCCTCTCGTCTGCGGGCGGGCCACGACCGATCCTGCCACCGGGCCCCACGTGGGCGGAGGTGACCTTGACCGCCCACCCGGCCACGGCCCGGGCGGGGCTCAGGCGGGGCGCTGCTGCGGGATCTCGGCGTAGGGCGCGCCGGATCCGGCGCAGCGCAACGTGGTGACGACGGTGCCGTGGGCCTCGTAGCGGTTGTGCAGCCGGACGAGTCCGTCCGGGGTGACGTGCTTGAGCCGGTGGCAGTACGAGCAGGTGCCGTACTGCGGGTGGGCCGCGCGGGTGGGGGGCCGCGGGTCCTGCTGCCGTGGTGCGTCGGTCAAGGGGGCGTGCCTTCCACTCGGGGATCGGCGGCGGTTCCGGGAGGAACCACCACCGGTGGAGCGCGCCACGGTAGTGCGTGCGCTCCGTGTCCGGGTCCCACGGAGGAGTGCGACGATTCTCACCGGACCGGAGGGGCCGTTCGTCGCGTAAGGGCGTGTCGACACCGATTTGATGACGCCGGGTGGTCGGCCGGCTGCGGCAAGCGGGGAACGGGGCGGTTCACGCCGATTCCCGAGCGGGCCCGCGCCATTCCGGCTCGCGCTGCATTGCCGGGCCTGCGCGAGCCTTTGTCGCGAACCGGTCTCGATTCCCGGCGGTCACGTTTTCGGGATCCACCGGGATCGTCCGATGATCGCAATCCGGGCCGCGTTGTGCCGACCGCGGCGGGGCCGCGGGCCGGCGATTCCGCGATCAGTGCGCGGCGTGGTAGGACCGGAGCACATTCGACGGGATACGGCCGCGCTCGGAGATCTTCATCCCCTGGGCGACGGCCCATTCCCGAATCGCCTGATTCTGCTCGCGGTCGGAAACCGGCCGGCTCGCGGGCGCGGAGGTGGAAGCGGCGCCGCGGCGGCTGCCGCCCGCGGCGCGCCGGGCCGCGGAAATGTACGGGGCGAGCGCGTCGCGCAGGGCCTCGGCGTTCTTCGCGGACAGGTCGAGCTCGTACGCCTTGCCGTTGACGGAGAATTCGATCTGCTCGTCCGCCTCGCCACCGTCGAGGTCGTCGATCAGGGTCACCGTCGTCTGCTTCGCCACTTCCGTCGCCTCTCGATACGTGTTCGTCGATCCGGGTACGCCGGAACCCCGGCCGAGACCGGTGGGGACTGTTCGCGGTGAGATCGTGATGCTGCGTTGACTCAATCCTGGGTTCGTGCTTTCCGTCCAGAGAATAAACGACGAGTGCCGCGAATGTCGATTGGGGGTGGCAGGTTCCCGGGGTGTTGTTCGGCCCACACTCCGCAAGTCGCCGGGACGCGGCCTTCGACCTGGGGAAACGGGCGGGAATGAGGGGAAACGCGCCGTGCGGCAGCCGCGAACGCGTCGATCAGGCCACCGGTGACCACCAGTCGTGGACCTCGGGAGGATCGGCGAGGTCGATTCGCTGGCCGGGAAGGGGCAGCGCGAGCGGGATTCCCGCCTTTCCTGCGGCGAGACGCAACCGGTCGACGGGTTCGGCCCAGGCGTGGAAACCGAGATTGAACGTGGCCCAGTGCACCGGCAGCAGTACCCCGCCCCGCAGATCCCGGTGTGCGGCGACCGATTCCTCGGGATTCATGTGGACGTCGGGCCAGACCTCGGCGTAGGCGCCGATCGGCAGGACCGTGAGGTCGAACGGTCCGAGTCGTTCACCCGCACGGGCGAAGGCCGCCGTGTAGCCGGTGTCCCCGCCGAAGTACACGCGATGCCGCGGGCCGGCGATCGCCCAGGACGACCACTGCGTCGTGTTGCGGCGCAGGCTCCGCCCGGAGAAGTGCCGCGCCTCGGCGCAGGTCAGGGTCAGTCCGGCCACGCGCGTCGCGCCGCCCCAGTCCAGCTCGGTGATCCGCTCGTCCGGGACGCCCCAGGAACGCAGGTGGGCGCCGATCCCCAGCGGGACGACGAACCGCGCCGCCGAATGCTTCGGGTCCGCGGCGATCGCGGTGACCGTCGGCAGGTCGAGATGGTCGTAGTGGTCGTGCGAGATCAGCAGGACGTCGACGGGCGGCAGCCGCTCCAGCGGCGCCGGCGCCGGGTGCAGGCGCTTCGGCCCGAAGACGGGGGAGGGGGAGACGCGCTCGCCCCAGACGGGGTCCGCCAGCACGCGACAGCCGTCGATCTCGAGCAGGACGCTCGAGTGGCCGAACCAGGTCACCGCCAGCTCGGCCGCGTCCGCGTCGTGCGGCAGGGCGGGCGCCAGCGGCACCGGGTCGGACGGGCGTCCGGATCTCCCGCGGGTGAGCAGGAGGCCCAGGATCGTCCACGGGCTCGCCTCGACGAGGACGGACCCGGGCTCGGTGTTGGTGAACACCCCGTCCCGGGCGTGCGGGGAGCGGGCGGCCGCCGCGAGCAGGGCGGTCGATCCGGCGCCGAGGGCTGTGGGAAGGCCGCGCGCCGCCCGGCCCAGGACCGTCGCCCCCGCGAGGGCCCCGGCGGTGAGGAGGGAGCGGGCGATCGGGCGGGCGGGCACGAGGGGGAGCCTAGAGTCCGGCGTCAGCGGCGGAGGGCGGCGAGGGGCGCGGCCAGCTCGCGCCACTGGGCGTCCGGCAGCGCGCGCTTCTCGGCGGGCAGCGCCTGCACCGCGACGTGGTCGGCGCCCGCGTCCAGGTGCTCCTTGACCCGGGCGACGACGGTGTCCACGTCGCCCCACGCCACCAGCGCGTCGACGAAGGCGTCCGAACCACCCTCGGGCGCGAGGTCCTCCTCGGTGAACCCGAGGGTCCTGATGTTGTTCACGTAGTTCGGCTGCGCCAGGTACGTCCTGGTGTAGACGCGGCCGATAACGCGTGCCTTCTCCGGGTCCGTCTCCAGCACCACGGCCTGCTCCGGGCACAGCAGCGGGCCGGTGCCGAGGGTCTCCCGCGCGCGGGCCGTGTGCTCGGGCGTCACGAAGTACGGGTGGGCGCCCTGGGTCCGTTCGCCGGCGAGGCCGAGCATCTTGGGGCGCAGCGCGGCGAGCACGTAGCGGGCCGGGGTGGCCGGGCGCTGCGCGGTGTACGGCGCACCCTCGATCCCGTCGAGGTACTCGCGCATCGCGGTCAGCGGTTTGGCGTAGTCGTGCCCGCGCAGCCCGCCGACCAGGTTCTGGTGGCTCACGCCCAGGCCGATCAGCACCCGTTCGGGGAACGCCTCGGTGAGCGCCTTCGTCGCGCAGGAGGTGGCGACGGCGTCGCGCGCCCAGATGTTCGCGATGCCCGTGGCCCCGATCAGCCGCTCGGTGGCGGAGAGCAGGAACGACAGGTGGACGAAGGGGTCCCGGCCGGCGACCTCGGGGATCCAGAGCGCGCCGTAACCCAGGGACTCCAGCTCGGCGGCCAGCTCGCGGGCCCGTGAGGCGGGGACCGTGTCCAGCGCCCCGGTCCACACGCCGATCGGCGGCAGACTGAATTTGACGATCGTGTCACCTGTGTCAGTCACGCTCCGGACCTTACGGTGGCCCTGTGAGCACCTCCCTCTCCGCGCCCGTGACGCCGCCGCGGGTCACCACCGAGCGCCGCGGGCGCGTCCTGCTGATCCACATGGACCGCGCCGACAAGCGCAATGCCGTCGACGCCGCCATGACCGCCGGTCTCGACGCGGCCCTCAACGAGCTCGACGACGACCCGGACCTCTGGTGCGGCGTCCTCACCGGCGGCCCGGCCGCGTTCTGCGCCGGGACGGACCTCGCGAACGGCGCCGGCACCCCGACCGAGCGCGGCGGCAACTACGGCGTCGTCCGCCGGGAGCGCGCCACTCCGTTGATCGCGGCGGTCGAGGGCGTCGCCTACGGCGGCGGGTTCGAGATCGTGCTGGCCTGCGACCTCGTCGTCGCGGGCCGGGACGCGCGGTTCGCGCTGCCGGAGGTCGCCCGCGGGCTGATCGCCAACTGCGGCGCGCTGTTCCGGACCCCGCGGCCGCTGCCGCTCAACGTAGCCAAGCAGATGCTGCTGACCGGGCAGCCCCTGGGCGCCGAGCGCGCGTACGGCCTCGGGCTGGTCAACGAGCTGGTCGACGCCGGCGAGGCCGAGGCCGCGGCGGTCGCGCTGGCCGAGCAGGTGTGCGCCAACGCGCCGGTCGCGGTGTCCGCCTCGCTGCGGGCGCTGGAGGCCGTGGTCGGCGAGCCGGACGAGCGGGGCTGGGCCGCGACGGCCACGGCGACCGAGGCGATCATGGCGTCCACGGACCGGCAGGAGGGCGTCGACGCGTTCCTGCAGAAGCGGCCGCCGCGCTGGTCGGGCCGTTGAGCGGGACCGGAGTTAGGCTCCGATCATGGGGGACGAGCCGGCCCGGGGCGGCCGCCGGGACGAGCTGGTGCGGCTGCTGCAGGGGTACGCGTCGGAGTCGGTCCTCGTGGGGCAGGTCTTCGCCGAGCGGCACGGGCTGCATCCCACGGACCTGAACGCGATGCTCGCGGTGCTGCAGGCGGACCTCGAGGGTTCGCCGCTGACCCCGGGCCGGCTCGGCGCGCAGCTGGGCCTCTCCTCGGGCGCGACCACCGCCGTCGTCGACCGGCTGGAACGGCTCGGGCACGTCCTGCGCACCCGGGAGGACTCGGACCGCCGACGCGTCGCTCTGCGGTACAGGGACACGGCGGCGGCGATCGGCCGGCAGTTCTTCGGCCCGCTCGGGGACCGGATGGACGCGATGCTCACCGGTTTCTCCGACGCCGAACTGGACGTCGTCCTGCGGTTCCTGGCCGGGACGACGGAGATGCTCGGCCGGCACCGCGAGTCCGAACAGGAACTCGTCCGGGGCATCCCCGGAGGCGGGCCGGGGCCGTCTCCCGGTCACGCCTGTGGACGCGGTGGCGGGAGTGCGACCGCGATCTCCCCGCCGAGGGAGTAGCCGGGGGCGAGGACCAGCTCGTCGCCGCTCCAGAACCTGCCCGGGTCGTACCAGTTGGGCCGGTTACCGGCGGGCAGCAGCCGCATCTCCTCGTACGTGACGGCGACGACCTCCGCGCAGTACGCGGTCGACAGCGCAGAGAAGGCCTCGCCCGCGCCGGTCCCGGTGCCGGGTGTCTCCCGGAACTCCCGCTCCCCGCCGACGAGACCGCGCACCTTCCCCAGGACCGTGCCGCCGCTCCGGCGGAACCGCGTGAGCGTGTCCTGGGCCTGCGGCGCCCGGCCGCGCAGCCAGCGTCCGGCGAGGCGCGCGGTGGAGGGGAACGGCGTGCCGTCGAGGCGGGCGACCGTGCGGAGCGCGGCGTCCTCCATCTCGCGGGTGACCTCGCCCTCGAGCTGGCGCAGCCAGGCGCGCTGGCCGTAGCGGTGACCCCACTGCATGACGGCGTGGCGCAGGTCGTGCAGCTGCACGCCGCGGTGGTGGCGGCCCGCCCAGAGGTCCGGCAGGGCCCGGCCGAGCTCCGCGTGCCACATCAGCGGCGGGAGGTCGTCGACCACGATCGCCATGCCGACATGGTTGACCGGCGCGTTCGTCAGACTGCGGATCGCGCGGTCAGCACCGCTGCGACCGCGGAAGAGCCAGACGTCGCCCGTGCGGGTCAGGTCGAGCGCCTGGTCCAGCGTGATCGTGGTGCGGGGCACGGCCGCTAGCCTAGGGCGGTGCGGATCACCCTCTGGAAGGCGCTGGGCCTCGCCGGCCTGGCCGGCGTCGCGGCGACGGGCGTGGTGGCGGCCCGGGGCGAGCGGCGGCGCCGCGCCTACACCCCGGACGAGATCCGCTCCCGCCTCCATGAACGCGCCGCCGAAACGAACACCGGACAGTCGTAACGCGCCCACCGGAAATCGGCGTCATGGAGCCACAACGCGGTTTCCTGGCCCGAAAACGCGCGTTGTGGCTCCATGACGGGGGCTACGCGTTGGCGGTCGCCAGCTCCAGGTACTGGGCGAACTTCTTCTGGGCCGCCGCGGTGCGGGTCGGGACGTGCTCCGTCGGGACCTCGGTCGGCGTGTAGCCGCGCAGGATCCGCTTCGCGACCGTGGCCTTGTGCACCTCGTCCGGGCCGTCGTAGATCCGGGCGGCGCGGGCGGCGCGGTACATCGACTCGAGCGGCAGGTCGCCGGAGAAACCCAGCGAGCCGTGCACCTGGATCGCGCGGTCGATCACGTCGTGGAGCACCTTCGCGCCCCAGTACTTGATCATGCCGATCTCGACCCGGGCGTTCGACGCGCCGACCTGGTCCATCGTCCAGGCGGCCTGCAGGGTGAGCAGCCGCGCGGCCTTCATCTCCGCCGCCGACATCGCGACCATTTCCTGGATCATCTGCTTGTCGGCCAGCACCGAGCCGTGCGTGTGCCGGCTGACGGCCCGCTCGCAGAGCATGTCGAAGGCGCGCTTCGACTGGCCGAGCCAGCGCATCGCGTGGTGGATGCGGCCCGGGCCGAGGCGCTGTTGGGCGAGCTTGAAGCCGTCGCCCGGGTTGCCGACGAGGTTGCTCCTCGGCACCCGCACATCGCGGTAGAGGATCTCCGCGTGCCCGCCCTCGAGGCGGGGCTGCACGAACGAGTGCTCCATCACCGGGATGTCCCTGACGATGTCCACGCCGGGTGTGTCCACCGGAACGATGATCATCGACGAGCCCTGGTACGGCGAGACGTCGGGATCCGTCACCGCCATGACGATGAGGAAGTCCGCTGCCGAGGCGTTGGACGAGAACCACTTGTGCCCGTTGATGACGTACTCGTCGCCCTCGAGGACGGCGCGCGTGGTCAGCAGGGTCGGGTCGGCGCCGGCGCCGGGCTCGGTCATGGAGAAGCAGCTGCGCAGCTCGCCGCGCAGCAGCGGGTGCATCCACTGCTCCTTCTGCTCCGGCGAGCCGCCGATCGCCAGCAGCTCGGCGTTGCCAGAGTCCGGCGCCTGGTTGC
Source organism: Pseudonocardia sp. (assembly GCF_025465255.1). Classification (GTDB taxonomy): domain Bacteria; phylum Actinomycetota; class Actinomycetes; order Mycobacteriales; family Pseudonocardiaceae; genus Pseudonocardia. Next base: position 27,312 of record NZ_JAODNI010000121.1, on the reverse strand, counting down.
CGAAGATGCCCGGCGCGTACCGGCATTGTCCGAGGATCTCGTGCATCAGGCCGAGCTTGACCTGCCCGAACCCGCCGCCGCCGAGCTCCGGAGGCAGGTGCGAGGCCCACAGGCCCTTCTCCTTGACCTTCTCCTTGAGCGGGGCGGTGATCCGCCCGAACGTCTCACGGTCGATGTCCAGGGTCTCCAGCGGGAAGATCTCCTCGCGGACGAACTCCTGCATCCACTGCAACTGCTTCTCGAACTCCGGTTCGGTGGAGAAGTCCCACGCCATCGTGTCCGCACCTCCGCTGTCGTCGCGCTCCTGAGCTCCGGGCCCATCCTGCACCCGATGCATGTGCTGGCGACAGTAGTGCAGTCGCATTAAAAGTCGGGCGGATCGTGAGGTGGCACTCCCGGCGCCCCACCCGTTGCGGTACCGGTGCGGCACCGGGAAGCTGCGGACGTGAGCACCGACGCCACCGATCTCCTGTCCGCCCTGTCGTTCGAGCCGCTGACGCCGGTCTCGTACCTGGACCGCGCCGCGGCCGCGCACGGGGACCGGACGGCGGTGATCGACGGCGCCGAGCGCTGGACCTACGCGGAGCTGCGCGACCGGTGCCGGCGCCTGGCGGGGGCCCTCGAACCGTTGGCTCAGGGCCGGCCGGTGGCGGTGCTGGCGCCGAACACGCACGTCCTGCTGGAGGCGAACTACGGCGTCCCGTGGGCGGGCGTCCCGCTCGTCGCGGTGAACACGCGGCTCTCCGCGGGGGAGGTCGCCTACATCCTCGAGCACTCCGAGGCGGCCGTGCTGGTCCACGACCCGGCCTTCGACGAGCTGGTGGACACCGCGTACGCGCAGCTCGGCCGCCCGCCGGTGCGGATCCGAGGCGGAGCGGAGTACGAGGCGCTGATCGCGGGCGCCGAGCCGGCGGCGATCACCCCGGCGGACGAGCGGTCGCTGCTCTCGATCAACTACACGTCCGGGACCACCGGCCGTCCCAAGGGCGTGATGTACCACCACCGCGGCGCCTACCTGCAGGCCCTGGCGATGGTCGGACACACCGGGCTCTCGCCGTCGGCGGTCCACCTCTGGACGTTGCCGATGTTCCACTGCAACGGCTGGTGCTTCCCCTGGGCGGTGACGGCGGCGGCCGCGACGCACGTGTGCCTGCCGAAGGTCGATCCGAAGGAGGTGTGGCGGCTGATCCGCGACGAGGGCGTCACGCACCTCAACGGCGCGCCGACGGTGCTGAGCATGCTGGCGTACGCGAAGGAGGCCTCGCCGCTGCCCGACGGCCACGTCGTGCGGATTGCCACGGGCGGGGCGCCGCCCTCGCCCGCCATCCTGCGGCGGATGGACGAGCTCGGGTTCGACGTCACGCATCTCTACGGGCTGACCGAGACGTTCGGCCCGGCGATGATCTGCGACTGGAAGCCGGAGTGGAACGGCCTGGACCAGGACGCGCAGTCGCGGCTCAAGGCGCGGCAGGGCGTCGGGAACATGATCGCGTTCACGCCGCGGGTGATCGGCGAGGACGGCGCGGACGTCCCCGCGGACGGCGCGACGACCGGGCAGATCGCGCTGCGGGGCAACAACGTCATGCTCGGCTACCTCAAGGACCCGGAGGCGACGGCCGCGGCCGCGCCGGACGGCTGGTTCCGGACCGGGGATATCGGTGTCGTGCACCCGGACGGCTATGTGGAGCTCCGCGACCGCACCAAGGACGTGATCATCTCGGGTGGGGAGAACATCGCCTCGGTGGAGGTGGAGCAGGCGATCATGGACCACCCCGCCGTGCTGGAGGCGGCGGTGATCGCCGTCCCGGACGAGCGGTGGGGGGAGGTCCCGGCCGCGTACGTGACCCTGCAGGAGGGCGCGAGCGTGACCGAGGAGGAGATCGTCGAACACGTGAAGGGCCGGCTGGCGCGGTTCAAGGCGCCCAAGACGGTCACGTTCGGCGAGCTCCCCAAGACCTCCACCGGCAAGATCCAGAAGTTCGTGCTCCGGGACAAGGCCTGGGCGGGGGTCGAACGCCGGATCCAGTAGAGATCCGGTGGGGAGGATCAGGCGGCGAGCTTCGACATCGCCTTCCACCGGTCCCAGGGGATGGTCCAGTCGTAGACGTCGCCGTCCTCGGCGGAGAGCGGCACGCTGCTCCCGGTGACCTCCACCGGGTCCCCGTACAGCGCGGTGTCGAAGTAGGCCTTCGCGTTCGCGGTGGACAGGTTGATGCAGCCGTGCGAGATGTTGCGCCTGCCCTGCGCCGAGGTCGACGCGGGGTTGGCGTGGATGAACTCGCCGTTGTTGGAGATCCGGACCGCCCAGTACTCCGGCACGTTCTCGTACCCGTAGGCCGGGTTGGACATGAGGACCTTCTCGGACTTCGCCATCACGATGTGCACGCCGTTGCGGGTGACGCGGTTCGGGTCCGACTCCATGCCGTAGCTGGCGGGCAGGTCCATCACCTGCAGGCCGTCCCGGACGACGACGATGTGGTGGCTGTCCTCCGCCGCCTTCACGATCTGGCTGCGGCCGATCGTGAAGGTGCTGGCGACGTCCGCCTTGCCGAACCCGGCGGCGCCGAGGTCGTGCCCGTAGATCTTCGCGCTCACGCCGACCTGGGTGTTCGCCGGCCAGTACTCCTTGGGTCGGTAGTGCACGCGGGAACCGTCCGGGCCGTCGGGCAACCAGGCCCAGGCGCCCTCGACCGGCACCGACGTCGTCACCGCCAGGGTGCGCTCGACCTCGGCCTTGGCCTCGTCGGACAGGTCCCGGCTGAAGCTGATCTCGATCGGGGCCGCGACGCCGACCGTGGCGCCGTCGGCGATGTTCGTCCACGCGCGGACGGTCCTCGTCGGACTCACGGTGGAGAACGAGCCGGTCAGCGGGGTGGCGCTGCCGTCCGGGGCGACCGCGGAGCCGCTCCAGGTGTAGTCCGTGCCGTAGCCCAGCGGCTCCGTTGCGGTCCACTGCCGGCCGTCCGCCGAGAGCGTCCCGGCGACCGACGTGCCCCTCGAGGATGTGAGGGCGACGTCACGCAGCGTACCGGCCGTGGTGGACGCGCTGACCGACGAGGCCGGGCCGAAGTCCGCCGTGTCCGCGGCGGGCTGGACGCTGACGACGGGGATGATCGCCTCCGGGGCGGGCGCGGCCTGCTGCGTCCCCGCGGCGGCGGAGTCCCGCGGGGAGCGGGCCGAGGCCGTCGCACAGCCGACGGCCAACGCCGCCACCGTCCCCAGCGCGACCGCCCCGGCGAGGACCCGCCGGAGCACGCTCGTGTGCACGGACTGCACGCTTCCCCCTCTTGTCATGTGTCACTCACCGCGACTATCGGTGCACGTCGCGCCGTGTTTCGCTCCTCCGGTCTCGATTCACTAACGACTCCATGATCCGCCCGTCCGGCGGACAGAGATATAGACCGAACGGAGCACCTGACACCCCTGAAGGCCTGCTCGTCGTCGGCGGGGATGATGTCCGGGTGACCGCGGCCCCCGCCTCCGGGCTCCCTGTCTCCGAAGTGCCGACCTCCGCGCTCCGGACCTGCGCGATCCCGCTCGACGTGCCCGCGGAGGTCGGGGTGGCCGAGGCGGTCCGCCGGCTGGCGGGGCGGGAGCGGGTGACGGCGTGGTCCGGGGCGTGGTCCCGGGGCGGGCTCGTGACATGCGACCCGGCTCCGCTCGCCGGGCCCGCGGACCCGTTCCTGCCGGCGGTCCCGGCGCCCGAGCCCGGCGACGCGCTGGTGGGCGGGGGGTGGTTCGGCTACCTGTCCTTCCCGGGGCGGGCGGCACCGTTCCCGCGGCGCAGCCTCGCCTGGTACCCGGACGTCCTCCGGTTCGACGGCGCCGCCTGGTGGTACGAGGCCCTGCTCGGGCCCGGCCCGTACGGGATCTCGGCCGAGAGGGCCGCCGAGCGCCGTGCCGCGGTCGTCGCGGACCTGCACCGGCCGTCGTCGCCGGTCCCGGCCCGGCTCCGCGGCATCGGGCCCGAGGGGATCGGGCCCGCGGGCCGGACCGCGCACGTCGTCGCCGTCGAGGAGGCCGTGCGCGCCATCCGCCGCGGCGAGATCTACCAGGTCAACATCGCCACGCAGCTCGACGCGCGGTTCACCGGCTCGGCACACGACGCCTGGGCCCGGCTGGTCGAGGCGCACGGGCCGGCCCGGGCGGGATTCGTCGCGGACCCGGCCGGGACGGCGGTGAGCGCGAGCCCGGAGCTGTTCCTGCATCGGGAGGGCCGGGTGGTCCGGACGGCGCCGATCAAGGGCACCCGCCCCCGCACCGGGGCTGCGGACCAGCACGAACGCGCCCGCCTGGCGGCGTCGGCGAAGGACGCCGCGGAGAACGTGATGATCGTCGACCTGATGCGCAACGACCTCGCCCGGGTCTGCGCGACGGGCACGGTCACGGTGCCGCGGCTGCTCGCCGTCGAACCGCATGCGGGGGTCTGGCATCTCGTCTCGGAGGTCCGCGGCACCCTCGCCGCCGGCCGGGACGACGCGGATCTGCTGCGCGCGGCCTTCCCGCCCGGCTCGGTGACGGGGACGCCGAAGATCCGGGCGGTCGAGCTCATCGAGGAGCTGGAGGCGGCACCGCGCGGGCTCTTCACCGGGGCGCTGGGGTACCTGAGCCCGCTGGCCGGCCTGGAGCTGGCGGTGGCGATCCGGACGCTGGAGCTCACCCCGGACGGCCGGGCCCGGCTCGGCGTCGGCGGCGGGGTCACGGTCGACTCGACGCCCGCCGAGGAGTGGGCGGAGTGCCTCACCAAGGCGGCCCCCGTCCTGGAGGTCCTCGGCGCGGCCGTTCCCGCGGCCCCGACGGCACGCGTGGCGGATCCGGCCGGGGGGATCTTCGAGACGATCCTGCTCCGCGGCGGCCGGGTGCGGCGGCTGGCGGACCACGTCGGGCGGCTGCGGCGCTCGTACTGGGAGGCCTACGGAGTGCGGCTCAGCGCGGACGTCGAGGCGGCGGTGGCCCTTGCCCTGGCGGCGGAGCCCACGAGGACCGCCGCTCGGATGCGGGTCGTCGCCCACCCGGGCTCGCCGGACCGTGTGCGCGTGGCCGTGGCTCCCTTCGAGCCCGTCCCGCTCGCCGCGCAGCCCGGCCTGGTGCTGCGGGTGTGTACGGAGACCGCAGGTGAGCGGCACAAGCTCGTCGACCGGGCCTGGCTGGACGCGCACGAGGCCGCGGTTGGCGCCGGGGAGACACCCCTGCTCGTCGACGACGCCGGCCCGGTCCTCGAGTCCACCCGCTCGTCCGTGTTCACGGTGCGGGACGGGCTGGTCCGGACGCCGCCGCTGGACGGCCGGATCCTGCCCGGGACCGCACGCCAGGCCGTGCTGGACGAGCGGCCGGACGCGCGACCCGCCGTCGTCACGCTCGGGGAGCTGGCCGGGGCGGACGGGGCGTTCCTGACGAACGCCCTGCGCGGGGTGCAGTGGGTGCGGGAGCTCCGCGACGCCGGCGGCAGCGTGCTCGCCCGGTGGGCCGAACCGGGCCCGGAGACGATCGCGATCGCGGCGGCGCTGGACGCCGACGAGCGCTGAGCCGCGGATCAGGGGCGGGCCGTCAGCGCAGGCCGAGGGTCCGATAGCGCCGCCGTCGTCGCACCAGGCGGTCCATCGGGGACAGCGGGAGCAGCGCCCGCAGCTCCGTCTCGATCGTCGCGGCCACTCGCCCGGTGAAGGCCTCCGGCTCGTCCGCGGCGTCCGGGAGCTCGTCGACGATCGTGTCCACCGCCCCCGCCCGGAACAGGTCGACGCTGCGGACGTGCTGGGACGCCGCGACGTCCGCCGCCTGGTCCGGCGTGCCGTGGACGATCGTGCTGGCGCCCTCCGGCGGGAGCGGGGTGAGCCAGCCGTGCCGCGCGGCGACGACCCGGTCCGTCGGCAGCAGGGCCAGCGCTGCCCCGCCGGTGCCCTGCCCGAGCAGCACCGAGACCGTCGGCACCGAGAGCTCGGTGAGGTCGCCGAGGCAGCGGGCGATCTCCCCGGCCAGCCCGCCCTCCTCCGCCTCGACGGACAGGGACGCACCCGTCGTGTCGATCACCGAGACGAGCGGCAGGCCCAGCTCCCCGGCCAGCCGCATCCCGCGCCGCGCCGTCCGCAGCGCGCCGGGCCCGAGCGGGGAGCGGGCCTGGGCGCGGCGGTCCTGGCCGATCAGCACGCAGGCGACGCTGCCGAACCGCACCAGCGCCAGCAGCAGCCCCGTCCCGGCCTCGCCCTCGCCGGTCCCCGCCAGGGGGATGACGTCCGTGGCCGCGAGGCGCAGCAGGTCCCGCACGCCGGGCCGCTCCGGTCGCCGGGAGATCGTGATCGACGTCCAGGCGTCCGCCTCCGGGTCCGCGGGTTCGGTGCGGGACGGGGGACCGGGCGGCGGCACCATCGGGTCGACCGGGTCGAGCATGGCCAGCACCCGCGCCGCGACGCCCGCGAGCCGGTCCGCGGGCAGCACCGCGTCGACGAGACCGTGCCGGTGCAGGTTCTCCGCGGTCTGCACGCCGTCCGGGAAGGCTTCGCCGTGCAGCGCCGAGTAGACCTTCGGCCCGAGGAAGCCGACGAGCGCGCCGGGCTCGGCGACGGTGACGTGGCCGAGCGAGCCCCAGGAGGCGAAGACCCCGCCCGTCGTCGGATGCCGCAGGTAGACGAGATAGGCGAGGCCCGAGGCGCGGTGCGCGGTGACCGCAGCCGAGATCGCCGCCATCCGCAGGAACGCGAGCGCACCCTCCTGCATCCGGGTCCCCCCGGACGCCGTGGCGGCGAGCAGCGGCAGGCGCTCCGCGGTGGCCCGCTCGATGGCGCCGATCAGCCGCTCGGCCGTCGCGACGCCGATCGAGCCCGCGAGGAACGCGAACTCGCTGCACACCACCGCGACCCGGCGGCCGTCGATCCGGCCCTCGCCCGTCACCACCGCCTCGTCGACGCCGCTGCGCTCGTGCGCGGCGGCGAGCTCGGCCCGGTAGGCGGGCGTGTCCGAGATCAGCGGGACGGGCGCGGGCGTGCTGTCCCAGGAGCGGAACGAACCGTCGTCGAGGACGGTCTCGAGCAGGAGGCGCGAGCGAGGTGCGGGCACGGTGATCACCGTGCCACGCCGGGGCGCTGACAGCCGACTCACAGGGACGTCCCAGATCGCCCACAACCCAGGGGCGCACCCTCGACCCGTGACGGGCGGACGGCGGGCGAGGACGGTCGCGGACAGGGGCCCGCGGTCCCTGCACGCGCGGCTCGTCGCGTCCGTGCTGCTGCTGCTCGCCGCCGTGTGCGCCGTGGTCGGCATCGCGACCGCCGTCGCCCTGCGGCACTTCCTGCTCGACCAGCTCGACGACGACCTCGCCTCCGCGCGCGGCCGCTTCGTCGGCATGCAGCAGGACCACGGCTCGGCGCCTCCGCTCGGGCTCGCGCACGGGGAGCAGCCGGACGGCGGTACGGACTTCCTCGGTCCGGCCCAGGCGCCGCGGACGGTCGGCGCCGTCGTCGTGGCGGGGAGCGTCACCGACGCCGTGGTGAGCGACCGCGGCGGTGCCACCTCGACCGTCCCCGGCGACCTGCACGCGACCCTCGCGGCGGTCCTGCCGGGCGCGCACCCGGTCAGCGCGGACCTCGGCGACCTCGGCGCCTACCGCCTCGTCGCGACTCTGGACCGGGACGGATCGGTGCTGGTCATCGGCCTGCCGCAGGCGGGGGTCGATCACCTGCTCGGGCTGCTGGTGCTCGCGGAGGGCGTGGTGATCGGGGTGGCGCTGCTCGTCGCCGGCGTCGCCGGGGCCGTCGCGGTGCGCCGCGAGCTGCGGCCGCTGGAGCGGGTTGCGGCAACCGCGGCGCGGGTGTCGGACCTGCGGCTGGACAGCGGGGACGTCGAGCTCGTCGAGCGGGTGCCGGCCCTCGACACGGACCCGCGGACCGAGGTCGGGCAGGTCGGTGTGGCGCTCAACCGGATGCTGGACAACGTCGCGGCCGCCCTGGAGGCCCGGCACGCGAGCGAGACGCAGCTGCGGCAGTTCGTCGCGGACGCGAGCCACGAGCTGCGCACCCCGCTCGCCGCGATCCGCGGGTACGCCGAGCTGAGCGGCCGCGACCCGGCGCTGCCCCCGGGGGCCGCGTACTCATTGCAGCGCATCTCCTCGCAGTCGTTGAGAATGAGTGCGCTGGTGGAGGACCTGCTGCTGCTCGCCCGGCTCGACGCCGGCCGCCCGCTGGAGCGGCTCCCCGTCGACCTCACCCGGATCGTCGTCGACGCGGTGTCCGACGCGAGCGCGGCCGGCCCGCGGCACCGCTGGCGGCTGACGGTGCCGGACGAACCGGTGATGGTCGTCGGCGACGGGGCCCGGCTGACCCAGGTCCTGACGAACCTGCTGGCCAACGCCCGTACCCACACCCCGGAGGGCACGGAGGTCACCGCGGGCCTGGCCTTCCGTGGGCGCGAGGTGCGGCTGACCGTCGCGGACACCGGGCCCGGCATCCCCGCGGACCTGCTCCCACACGTCTTCGAGCGGTTCGCGCGGGGCGAGGCGTCCCGGGCGCGCGCCGCGAACGAGACCGCGAGCAGCGGGCTCGGGCTGGCGATCGTCGAGGCGGTGACGGCGGCGCACGGCGGGTCGATCACAGTGTGCAGTGCGCCCGGGCGGACGCTGTTCACGGTCCGGCTCCCGACCGGGGCCGCGCCGCAGGAGCCGGTCATCCTTCCGGGTGACGAGGCGGTGGTTCGCGTCTAACCTCCCGGGAATCCGGTTGCCGTCGCGGGGGAGCAGGTATGACCGAACAGTCGGCGAAGACGACCACGACCGGCGGGAAGAAGCACCGGTTGCCGGTGCGGACGCTCGTCGCGGCCTCCATCGGCAACGCTATCGAGTGGTACGACTGGACGATCTACGCGACGTTCTCGATCTACTTCGCGACCCAGATCTTCCCGGCCGGCAACGAGGCGCTCGCCCTGCTGAGCACGTTCGCCACGTACGCGCTGGCGTTCTTCTTCCGTCCGCTCGGCGGTTACCTGCTCGGCCGGTTCGCCGACCTGCGCGGTCGCCGGACGGCGATGTTCGTGACCATCCTGCTGATGGCCGGTGGCTCGCTGGTGATCGCGATCCTGCCGACGTTCGGGATGGTCGGCTGGCTCGCGCCGATCCTGCTGGTGCTGGCCCGGATCGCGCAGGGCATGTCGCTGGGCGGCGAGGTCTCGAACGCGTCGGCCTACCTCGGCGAGGTCGCGCCGCCGGCGATGCGCGGGCGCTACTCGTCGTTCTTCTACATCTCGACAGGCACGGCGGTGCTGCTCGCCTCGCTGCTGGGCGCGCTGCTGACCGGGGTCCTCGACCACGGCCAGCTCGCGTCGTGGGGCTGGCGGATCCCGTTCCTGGTCGGCGGGCTGCTGGGCTTCTTCGGCATGTGGCTGCGCCGGACCATCCCCGAGACCGAGCAGTTCGAGGAGAACAAGCGCAAGGCCCAGGAGCTGAAGAACCCGCTGCTCACGACCTTGCGCGAGCACCCCAAGGCCGTCGCGCAGCTCGTCGGGTTCACGCTGCTCTCCACGCTCTGCTACTACACGTTCTTCTCCGCGCTGACGCCGTTCGCGGTGAAGTCCCGGGGGGCGGACGCGGGCGAGGTGTTCCTGGCGCTGTCGATCGCGACCGCGCTGTTCGTGCTCCTGCAGTACCCGATGGGCCTGCTCTCGGACCGGATCGGCCGCAAGCCGCAGCTGCTGGTCTGGTCCGCGGCGACCGCGGTCCTGATCGTGCCGCTCTCCTCGCTGATCGGCCCCGGGTTCGGCAACCTGCTCGTGGTGTTCGGCGTCGGGCTCGCGCTCTACACGGCCATGACGTCCATCGCCCCGGCGATCATGAGCGAGCTCTTCCCGACCGAGCTGCGCGGGCTGGGCATCGGGGCCTGGTACAACCTCACGGTCGCGGTGTTCGGCGGCACGGCACCGCTGGTCATCCAGGCGTTGTCCGAGGCCGGGGCGTCGCAGGCGTTCTTCTGGTACGTCGCGGGCGGGGCGGTCATCGCGTTCCTGACGATCCTCACCCTGCCGGAGACGAAGGGCATCGTCCTGCGCTGACGCGCCCGTGCGCGGATCTCGTTGCCAGGGCGACGACTTCCGCGCACGAGCGGCGACGCCCCACTATGGGCACATGAGCTACGACGTCGCGACGCTCCGGTCCCGGTTCCCCGCCCTCGCCGCGGGGGCGGCCCACTTCGACGGCCCCGGCGGGTCCCAGGTGCCGGTCGCCGTCGCCGAGGCCGTGGCGACGACGCTGCTGTCCCCGCTGGCCAACCGGGGCCGCGTCACGGCGGCGGAGCGGCACGCGGACGGGATCGTGCTACGGGCCCGCGCCGCCATGGGGGACCTGCTGAACGCGGACTCCCGCGGGATCGTGTTCGGCCGCAGCATGACCCAGCTGACCTACGACCTCGCCCGGGCCCTCGCCGCGACCTGGGGGCCGGGGGACGAGGTCGTCGTCACGAGCCTGGACCACGACGCCAACATCCGGCCCTGGCTGCTCGCCGCGGAGATCTCCGGTGCGACCGTCCGCTGGGCCGAGTTCGATCCGGAGACCGCGGAGCTCACGGCGGACCACGTCGCCGCCGTGCTGTCGTCGCGCACGAAGCTGGTGGCCGTCACCGGGTCGTCGAACATCCTGGGGACGCGGCCCCCGGTCGCGGAGATCACCCGGCTGGCGCGCGCGGCCGGGGCGCTGGCGTTCGTCGACGGCGTACACCTGACCGCGCACGTGCCCGTCGACGTCGCGGAGCTGGGCGCGGACTTCTTCGCCTGCTCGCCCTACAAGTTCCTCGGCCCTCACTGCGGGGTCCTCGCCGCCCATCCGGAGCTGCTCGAGGGGCTGCGACCGGCCAAGCTCGCGCCGTCCACGGACGACGTCCCGGAGCGCTTCGAGCTGGGCACCCTGCCCTACGAGCTGCTCGCGGGGACGACCGCGGCCGTCGGCTTCCTCGCGGACCTGAGCGGCAAGGGCAGTGAGGACGCCCCGCGCCGGGAGCGGATCGTGGCCGGCATGACGGCGGTCGAGGAGCACGAGACGCCGCTGCTCGCCCGGATCGAGGCGGGGCTCGCGCAGCTGCCGGGCGTCGTCGTCCGGTCCCGGGCGGCGCACCGGACGCCGACCCTGCTCGTCGAGTTCCCGGACGGGGACCCGCAGAAGGCCTACCGCTACCTGGCCCAGCGCAACGTCAACGCCCCGGCGGGCTCGTTCTACGCGCTGGAGGCCTCGCGCCGGCTCGGGCTGGGGGACACGGGCTCCCTGCGGATCGGCCTGGCCCCCTACACGAACGACGACGACGTCGACCGCCTGCTGCGTGCCCTGGGGGACTTCGTCGGTCTCTGACCACCGGGCCGATCTCACAGCGCCTGGGCGGCAGCGAGCAGGGAGGGGAGGACGGGGTTCGGGTTGTCCGTGCGCCACGCGAGCCCCAGCGGCACAACGTGCTCGCTCGTCAGCGGCCGCAGCACCACCCCCGGCACCGCCAGCTCGTCGGCCGGGTCGAGCACCAGCCCGACCCCGACACCGGCGCTGACCAGTGAGACCGGCGGAGCGCGCTGCGGGAGGAGCGTCTTCGCCCCGCGGGTTCGCGATCCGCGACATGATCGGCATGTGCGGGTGCTCGTGTCCTTCGTCGGCGGTCGTGGCCATCTGGAGCCGCTGCTGCCGGTCGCGCGTGCGCTCGAGACGGCCGGGCACTCGCTGCTGGTGACCGGGCAGCCGTCGATGGGGCAGGCGGTGCTCGACGCCGGGTTCCCCTTCCTCGCCACCGGCGAGGACCTGGGGGACACCGGGAAGCGCTTCCCGCTGCTCGCGTACGACACGGACCGGGAGGACGACTCGCTGCGCCGCGGGTTCGCCGGCCGCACCGCCCGTCGCCGGGCCACGGACGTGTTCGCGCTGTGCCGCTACTGGGTGCCGGACGTCCTGGTCTGCGACGAGATCGACTTCGGCGCGATGGTCGCGGCGGAGCGGTTCGGGGTCCGGGCCGCGACGGTGCTGGTCACGGCCGCGGGATCGTTCGTGCGGCCGGAGGTGGTTGCCCCGGCCCTCGACGCGCTGCGGCGCGAGTCCGGGCTGCCGCCGGACCCGGGGCTGGCGATGCCGGCGCGGGACCTCGTCGTCGCACCGTTCCCGCCGGGGTTCCGGGACCCGGGGCACCCGCTGCCGCCGACCGCCGTGTCGATCCGCCCGCCGGGCGTGTGCCCCGCAAGGGCGGGCGGCAGGGCCCCGCCGCCCTGGCCGGTCGCCCGGCCCGGCGCCCCGATCGTCTACGCCACCCTCGGCACGATCTTCGACACCGAGTCCGGAGACCTCTTCTCCCGGCTCGCCGCGGGGCTCGGCGCGCTCCCGGTGAACGTCCTGCTCACCGTGGGCCGGCACGTCCGCCCGTCGGAGGTCGGGCCGCGGCCGCCGCACGTCCACGTCGCGTCGTTCGTCCCGCAGGCCGGGGTGCTGCCGCACTGCGCGGCGGTGGTGTCGCACGGCGGCTCGGGGACGGTGATCGGCGCGCTCGCCCACGGCGTCCCGGTGGTGGTGCTGCCGCTGGGCGCGGACCAGGACCGCAACGCCGGCCGGGTCGCGGACCTGGGGACCGGGCTCGTCCTCGACCCCCTGACGGCGACGCCCGCGGAGATCGGCGCCGCGACGCTGCGGGTGCTGCGCGAACCCGCCTTCGCCGGGGCCGCCCGGATCCTCGCCGACGAGGCCGCGGAGCTGCCCGGGGCGGAGGTCGTCGTCGGGGCGGTCGAGGGTCTGGCGTCGCCCGGCTGACCTGCAGGAACTAGTGCGCGAGCCCGTCGAGGATCGTCACGAACACGTCCGGGTGCAGCTGGAAGCGGACGTGCGAGCTCGCCAGGGAGTGCACGTCGAACGGGTTCTCCGGGTGAGCGCGTCGCCCTCGGCGATCATCAGTCCTGGACGGCGAGCGGCAGCGCCGAGTCGTCGGTGGGCCGGACGTAGGTGGCGCCGAACCCGTGCCCGGGAAGGTCGACGGCGAGCGCGCGGTGCCCGCGCAGGGTGAGCTCGCGGACCGTCGGGGCCCACACCGCGGACGTGCAGCCGGCCCCGGGCACGAGGACGAAGGTGGTGGTCATCCCGCGGATTCTGGCGGACGCGTGCCCGGATGCCGCCCGTAGGTCCGGAGCTTCGCGGTGACGCGTTCGAGCTCGTCGGGCGGGATCAGGCTCGGCGTCCCGAGGAGCGACGCCTGGTGGTGGAGCCGGCAGAGCCACTCCAGGTAGGTCGTACGGGTGTACGCCTCCGCAAGCGTGGCGCCGTACGTCGTCGCGCCGTGGTTGCGCAGCAGCACCGCGGACCGGCCCTCGAGCGCGCGCACGCTCGCCTCGGCCAGCTCGGCGGAACCGTAGGTGGCGTAGGGCGCCACCCGCACCGGCCCGCCGAGCAGCCCGACGAGGTAGTGGATCGGCGGCAGCTCGTCGAGCAGCGTGGACAGCGCCGTGGCGTGGAGCGGATGTGTGTGGACGACGGCCCGGGCGTCCGTCCCCCGGTACACCGCCAGGTGCATGGGCACCTCCGACGAGGGCTCGCACCGCGCGTCGACCGGGCCGCCGTCGAGGTCGAGCACGCACACGTCCCCCGGGGTGAGCGTCGCGTAGTCGACGCCGCTGGGCGTCACCACCACCAGGTCGCCGACCCGCACGCTGAGGTTCCCCGACGTCCCGACCGTGAGCCCGTCGGCGTCCATCCGGCGGCAGTACCCGACGATCGACGCCCGCTCGTCGGCCAGCAGCATGGCGCCAGTCTGCCCGGTAGGCGCTCCTGGCCCGGGTGCCACCCCGGCACGGCTACATCGCGAGGACCGAGTCCGCCTCGATCCGCAGGAGCAGCCGCGTCTCGTTCCGGCCGCCGTACCAGGGGTAGGGGCCGCCGAGGTAGCGCTGCGCCAAGGACTCGATGTGCTCGACCGCGCCCTCGGTGGTGACGTCGACGACCCGGCCGCGTATCCCGAAGTACCGGGCGGGGTCGTCCGGATCGGACACGTTCACCGCCACCCGCGGGTCCCGCTCGATGTTGCGGACCTTCTGGTGGCCACGGACGGAGTTGATCAGGATGTGCGTGCCGTCCGTGTCCACCCAGGTCTGGGTGAGCTGCGGGGAGCCGTCCGGCATGACGGTCGCGAGGTAGCAGGGGCTGGCCCGGCGCAGGAGCTCGAGCATCGGGCCGGGAAGCGGTGGGGTGGCCATGGCCGGACGTTACGGGAGCCGGGGCCGCGGGTACCGCCCCCGCCATGACGGCTTTCGGATACACCCTTCTCTGCGAGCAGCGTGGCCCTCGCGAGCTGGTCTCGGACGCGGTCGCCGCGGAACGGGCCGGCTTCGACTTCGAGGTCATCAGCGACCACTACTTCCCCTGGCTGGACTCCATGGGGCACGCGCCGTACGCCTGGAGCGTGCTCGGCGCGGTCGCCACGGCCACCGAGCGGGTCGGGCTGATGACCTACGTGACGTGCCCGACGATCCGGTACCACCCGGCTGTCGTGGCGCAGAAGGCGGCGACGGTCGCCCTGCTCGCCGAGGGCCGCTTCACCCTCGGGCTGGGCGCGGGGGAGAACCTGAACGAGCACGTCGTCGGGCAGGGCTGGCCCCCGGCGAACGTCCGGCACGAGATGCTCGACGAGGCCGTGGTGATCATCCGCGAGCTCTTCGGGGGCGGCTACGTCAACTTCGTCGGCAAGCACTACCGGGTGGACTCGGCGAAGCTCTGGGACGTCCCGGACGGCGGCGTGCCGATCGCCGTCGCGGTGTCCGGCACGCAGTCGATCGAGCACTTCGCCCCGGTGAGCGACGCGATGGTCGCGGTGGAGCCCGAACCCGCGCTGGTGCAGGGTTTCGACCGGGCTGCCGGGGCCGAGCTGCCCAAGATCGGCCAGCAGCCGATCAGCTGGGACCCGGACCGGGACACCGCGGTGGAGCGGGCGCACGAGCTGTTCCGGTGGTTCGCGGGCGGCTGGAAGGTCAACGCGGAGCTTCCGGGCACCGCCGGGTTCGCCGCCGCGACCTCGTTCGTGCGGAGGGAGGACGTCGCGCAGGCGTTCCCGTGTGGGCCGGACGTGTCCGCGCACGTCGAGGCGGTCCGGCCGTTCGTCGACGCGGGGTTCACCCACGTCGCCCTCGCCCAGGTGGGTGGGGAGACCCAGCCCGCGTTCTGCGACTTCGCCCGCGACGAGCTGCTGCCCGCGCTGCGGGAGGAGTTCGGCGAGGCCAAGGAGCCGGCGATCGGCCTGCGTAGCGGGCGCTGAGCGGGGTACACCCCCACGACCCACGAGAGGAGAACGCATGAGCACGCTGACCGGAAGGCGCGTCGCGATCCTGGCGACGGACGGTGTCGAGGAGGTCGAGCTGACCCGGCCGCGGAAGGCGGTGGAGGACGCGGGCGCCACGACGGAGATCGTGTCCATCTCCGACGACGCGATCCAGGCCATGAACAGCGACATCGTCCCCGCGGGCACCTACCCGGTGGACAAGGTCGCGTCGAAGGTCTCGGCCGACGACTACGACGCGCTGCTCATGCCGGGCGGCACCGTCAACGCGGACCGGCTCCGCATGGACGCGGACGTGCTCACCTTCGTCAAGGACGTGTTCGCGGCGGGCAAGCCCGTCGGCGTCATCTGCCACGGGCCGTGGACGCTCGTGGAGGCGGACCTCGTTCGGGGGCGCACCCTGACGTCGTTCCCCAGCCTGCGCACGGACATCCGCAACGCGGGCGGCACCGTGGTGGACGAGGAGGTCGTCACCGACAAGGGACTCGTCTCCAGCCGCAACCCGGACGACCTGCCCGCGTTCTGCGCGAAGGTCGTCGAGGAGTTCGCCGAGGGTACGCACGAGATGCACGACGAGGGCGCGACGAGCTGAACCTCGTGCGCGGGCGCCGTCGCCCCGGCGGCGGTGCCCGCGCACGAGGTGAGAGGAGTACTCACGTGACCGGCTTCTTCGGGCCGGGAGGCCCTCCGGACCCCGGGGACCAGTTCCCGCACATGGGTCCCGGCGACCCCCGCGGCCCGGCGCACCGGATCGACCTGACCCGCCTGATGAGCGCGGGGTCCCGCGAGATCATGGCGGCCGCCGCGCGCGAGGCGATAGAACGCGGTGACGCCGATCTGGACGCGACGCACATGCTGCTCGCCGCGGCCCGGCTCGAACCCACCCGGCAGTGGCTGACCAGGGCGGGGACGGACCCCGACACCCTGATCAAGGCCCTCGAGGAGGGCCTGCCGCGCGGCCGGTCCCGTGGCCGGCCCCCCGTCCTGACGCCCGCCGCGAAGCGCGCGCTGCTCGACGGACACCAGATCTCGCGCTCGCTCGGCGCCACCTACATCGGCCCCGAGCACCTGCTGCTCGCCCTGGCCTCGAACGACGAGTCCGCGGCCGGACGGCTGCTGGCCGAGGCGCGGTTCACCCCCGCGGCGGCCACGCGGGGCCAGCCCCTGCAGGCCGCCGAACAGCAGGGACCGAGCAGCACGCCGACCCTGGACCAGTACGGCCAGGACCTCACGGCCGCCGCCCGCGGCGGCAGTCTCGACCCCGTCATCGGCCGCGAGGACGAGATCGAGCAGACGATCGAGGTACTGTCCCGGCGCACCAAGAACAACCCCGTGCTGGTCGGCGAGGCGGGTGTCGGCAAGACCGCAGTGGTCGAGGGCATCGCCCAGCGCATCGCCGACGGCGAGGTGCCGGACACCCTCAAGGACCGTCGCGTCGTCCAGCTCGACCTCTCCGGTGTCGTCGCCGGAACGCGGTACCGGGGCGACTTCGAGGAGCGCATGCGCTCCGTCATCGAGGAGGTCCGCGCGCACTCGGCGGAGCTCATCGTCTTCATCGACGAGCTGCACACCATGGTCCGCGCCGGCGCCGGCGGCGGCGGTGGCGACGGCGGTGGCGGTGGCGGTGGCATGGACGCGGGCAACATGCTCAAGCCCGCCCTCGCCCGCGGCGAGCTGCACGTCATCGGCGCCACGACGCTCGACGAGTACCGCCGCCACATCGAGTCCGACGCCGCGCTGGCCCGTCGCTTCCAGCCCGTCCTGGTGCCGGAGCCGAGCGTCGAGGACACGATCGCGATCCTCGGCGGCCTGCGCGACCGCTACGAGGCCCACCACCAGGTCCGCTACACCGAGGACGCCCTCCGGGCGGCGGCCGAGATGTCCGACCGGTACATCACCGAGCGGTTCCTGCCGGACAAGGCCATCGACCTCGTCGACCAGGCCGGGGCCCGGGTGCGGCTGCGCACGCGCACGCCGTCGACGGACCGCCGCGGCCTCGAACAGCGCCTCGAACAGCTGATCCGGGACAAGGACCAGGCGGTCGCGGACGAGCAGTTCGAGCGCGCGGTGGAGCTGCGGGACGAGATCGCGCAGGTCCGGGCCGAGCTGGCGGCGACGCGCGGGGGTCCCGGGAGCGTGCCGGAGGTGGGTGTCGAGGAGATCGCGGACGTCGTGGCCCGCTCCACCGGCATCCCCGTCTCGCAGCTGACCGAGACCGAGCGCGAACGCCTGCTGCGCCTGGAGGACGAGCTGCACAAGCGGATCGTCGGGCAGGACGAGGCGGTGCACGCCGTCGCCGAGGCGATCCGGCTGTCCCGGACGGGGCTGGCGGATCCTGACCGGCCCGTCGGCAGCTTCCTCTTCCTCGGCCCGACGGGCGTCGGCAAGACCGAGCTCGCCAAGGCGCTCGCCGTGGCGCTGTTCGGCGAGGAGGACCGGATGGTCCGCCTCGACATGAGCGAGTACGGGGAGCGGCACACCGTCGCGCGGATGGTCGGGTCCCCGCCCGGCTACGTCGGCTACGGCGAGTCCGGCGAGCTGACCGAGGCCGTCCGCCGCCGGCCGTACTCGGTGCTGCTGCTCGATGAGATCGAGAAGGCCCACCCGGACGTGTTCAACACGTTGCTGCAGGTCCTCGACGACGGGCGGCTCACCGACGGCCAGGGCCGCACCGTGGACTTCCGCAACACCGTGATCATCATGACGTCCAACGTCGGGTCCGAGCTGATCACCAGCCGCGGCGCGACGCTCGGCTTCGGCTCGACGGCCGAGCGACAGTCCGACGAGGGCTCCCGCGAGGACGCGGTGCTGCGGGAACGCCTGTTGCCGCGGCTGCGCGACGTGTTCCGGCCCGAGTTCCTCAACCGGATCGACGAGACGATCGTCTTCCGGCGCCTGGAGCCCGAGCAGCTGAGCACGATCACCGAGCTGCTGCTGGACGAGGTGCGCGCCCGGCTCGCCGAGCGGGACATCGAGCTGGACATCACCCCGGACGCGATCTCGCTGCTGTCCGAGCGCGGCTACCAGCCGGAGTTCGGGGCCCGCCCGCTGCGCCGCACGATCCGCCGCGAGCTGGACAACCGGCTGGCCTCGCTCATGCTCTCGGGTGAGATCGAGAACGGCGGCGCGGTGCACGTCGACGTGCGGGAGGGGGAGCTGGATCTGCAGGTCACCGGTAGCAGCTGACGTCGGTCGTGCGCGGTGGGCCGTGCCCCGGCACCACCCACCGCGCACGAGCCGTCAGGCGGGTTCGGCGCCCGGGCCCCGGCCGGCGCCCGTTCCGCCGTCGTCCGGGTCGAGATCCTGCTCCTCGGCGGGGGTCTCGGCGTCGTCCTCGTCCCGGACCTGGTCCACCGTGTGGCCGAGGACCCGTTCTTCCATCTCGTCGACGGTGTCCTCCAGGTCACTCTGTGCGGGATCCTGGTCGGGGTCGCGAGATGCGCCGGACGCGGACTCGTGGTCAGGTGTCGACTCGAGCATGGCGTGGTGTGCCCGGCACTCCGCGCGATCAAACGCGAAGGGGGTGGGCGGTGCCCGAGGTACGCGTCATGGCACTGGGCGTCGACCCGCAGGGGTCACGGCCGCTGCTCGTCCTGCAGGAGACCGACGGACCGGGCCGGGTGCTGCCGATCGCCGTCGGCATCCCCGAGGCGCAGGCCGTCGAGCTGGAACGCAGCGGCGCCCGGCCTGAACGCCCGCAGACCCACGCGTTGATCTGCAACGTCGTCGAGGCGCTGGGTCACCGGATCGAGGGGGTGCGGATCACCGAGCTCCGGGACGGGATCTACCACGCCGAGCTGCGGCTCGACGGCGGCGTCACCGTGTCCTCGCGGCTCACCGACGCGGTCACGCTGGCGCTGCACCTGGAGCTGCCGATCCTCGTGGAGGAGGACGTCCTCGCGGCGGGGGCCACCGAGCTCACGGTGGTGAACGTCGAGGACGACCAGGAGGAGGAGCACGAGATCGCCGTCGACGAGTCCGGGGAGCCGGTCGTCGACCCGGACGAGGTCGAGGCGTTCCGGAAGTTCCTGGACCAGGCGTCGCCGGAGGACTTCGACAAACCGTCGTAGTCCCTGACCTGCGGATCTGAGACGCTACGTCCGCTTCGTCGCGCTCGTCCCGGACGCGGCGGACGGGCGGCGGAGCACGACCGCGGCGATCCGGACCACCATCGAGTCCGCCAGCGCCGCGCCGATGCCCCACGGCCCCACCCAGCCCTCGGTCGCGACCGATCCGGACACCGACAGCACCGCGACCAGCACGAAGCAGGCGATCCCGAGCATCCCCACGACCGCGGCGCCGAGCACCAGCCCGGGGCTGTGCCTGCGCGCGATCATGACGGCCAGCGCGACCTCGGCCAATGCGATCACCGCGGCGAGGACGGCCGGCACCGGTCCGGCGCCGAAGGTCGTGACCGCCAGCCCGGCCTGGACGACGGCCGCGATCGCGAGCAGCACGACGATGACCGTCGGGCGGGTCGCGGCGGTCGGCAGGGCCGCGGCGGCTGCCGAGAACGGATCCGACGGGCCGCGGTTCTTCGGGGACGAGCGGTCGGGGCGCTGCGGCACGGGCACTCCTGGCGGGATCGGTGGACTCCCCAGGGTAGGCGCGGGCCGCCCTGGGCGTTCCTGTGGACCGGGCGCGGCTTCCGGACGTCGAGCCTGGACCGGACGGAGCAACGCGGGCCCGTTCGCCGCCGTCGAACGGCGGTTGGGCGGGTCCCGCGGCCGGGGTTGCTCAGGTTGGCCGGGTTCCGGGGCCCGCCCGCCTACCGTCCTCGTGCACCACAGTCGAGGCGAGGAGCGGTCCGGAGATGACGCGCAGGAACCGGTCGTGGGCGGCGGCGCTGCTGGCCGCCGCGGGCCTGACCGTGCTGTCGGCGTGCGCGAACGAGCCCGTCGCCCCGGCTGCGGCCCCCGCCGCCACCGTCCACGACATGGCCGGCATGCAGGGGATGGAGGGCATGCAGGGGATGGAGGGCATGCACCACGGCGGCGGGAGCGGGTCCGTCGAGCTCTGGGCCGTGCAGACCGGGCTGCTCGGCACCGTCGTCACCGACGGCGGCGGGCACGTCCTGCTCCGCTCGGACTCGGACAGCGCGACCCCACCGACGTCCACCTGCACGGACGCCTGCACGGCCTCCTGGGTTCCGGTCCTGCTGCCGGCAGGGCAGACCCCCGGCCTGATGGGCGTCGACGACTCCGCGGTCGGCACGGCGACGCGCGCGGACGGGTCCGCGCAGCTCACGCTGAAGGGCTGGCCGCTCTACCGCAACGCCGCCGACGACGGCTCGCTGACGACCACGGCGGGCAACGGCACCGACGGCACCTGGTTCGCCGTGGCCCCCGACGGGAGCAAGGCCAAGCCCTGACACCGGGTTACCCGCGTCCGGCGGGCGTCCTGGACGTGGGGGATCATCGGGTGTCCTCGCCCTCACGACCGGAGGAGCTGCTCCCGTGTTCACGACCCGGCCCACCCTGCAGGGCATCTTCGGCATGGCCGCGTCGACGCACTGGCTCGCCTCCTCGACGGCCATGGCGGTCCTCGAGGACGGCGGCAACGCGTTCGACGCCGCAGTGGCCGCGGGGTTCGTGCTGCAGGTCGTCGAACCGCATCTGAACGGGCCGGGCGGGGACCTGCCGATCATCCTGGCGCCGGCCGGGGGCCGGGTGCAGGTCCTCTGCGGGCAGGGCCCGGCGCCGGCCGGCGCGACGATCGCGCACTACACGGGCCTGGGCCTGGATCTCGTCCCCGGGACCGGGCCGCTCGCGGCGGCCGTGCCCGGCGCCGTCGAGGCGTGGCTGGTCCTGCTGCGGGACCACGGCACGAAGTCCCTGGCCGAGGTCCTGAAGTACGCCGTCGGGTACGCCGAGGACGGGCATCCGGCCGTCGATCGGGTCGGGGCGGCGGTGTCCGCCGTGCAGGAGCTGTTCGAGACGGAGTGGACCACCTCCGCCGCCGTCTACCTGCCGGGCGGCGCACCGCCGAGGCCCGGTGCGCTGCTGCGCAACCCGGCCCTCGCGGCCACCTGGCGCCGGCTCCTCGCGGAGTCCGCGGGGGGAACCCGGGAAGCCGAGATCGACGCGGCCCGGCGGGTCTGGCGGGAGGGGTTCGTCGCCGAGCACCTCGCCGCGGCCGCGGCCCGGCCGACCATGGACACCTCGGGGGAACGACATGCGGGCACCCTCACGGTCGACGACATGGCGGGGTTCGAAGCCACCTACGAGGAGCCGGCGACCTTCACCTGGAACGGCTGGACGATCGCGAAGCCCGGGCTCTGGAGCCAGGGCCCGGTGTTCCTGCAGCAGCTCGCGCTCCTGCCCGGCGGGCTGGAGTACGGGACCCCGGAGTACGTGCACACGCTGGTCGAGGGGGCGAAGCTCGCGATGGCGGACCGCGAGGCCTGGTACGGCGACGACGCCCCCGTCCCGCTGGACGCACTGCTCGATCCCGCCTACAGCGCGGCGCGCCGCGCCCTGATCGGTGAGCACGCCTCGTACGAGCTGCGGCCCGGCAGCCCGGACGGGCGGGAACCGCGGCTGAGCAAACAGGCCCTCGCCGCGGCGAGCGGGGCGGTCACCGTGGCGCCCGGCGCCGGAGCGGGGGAGCCGACCGTCGCCCGCGACGGCGCCACCCGGGGCGACACCTGCCACGTCGACGTCGTCGACCGGTGGGGAAACATGATCTCCGCGACGCCGAGCGGGGGCTGGCTGCAGTCCAACCCGGTCGTCCCCGAGCTGGGCTTCCCGCTCGGGACCCGGCTGCAGATGTCCTGGCTGGAACCCGGCCTGCCGAACTCGCTGGCACCCGAAAAGCGCCCGCGGACCACGCTCAGCCCCTCGCTCGCGCTCCGCGACGGCGAGCCGGTGATGGCGTTCGGGACGCCCGGCGGGGACCAGCAGGACCAGTGGACCGTGCACTTCCTGCTCGCCGTCGCCCTGCGCGAGCCGGTGCGGGGCGGGCCGGACCTGCAGGGCGCGATCGACGCCCCGAACTGGCACACGGAGAGCTTCCCCAGCTCGTTCTACCCGCGCGCGATGAGCGCGGGCAGCGTCGTCGTCGAGTCGCGGATCGGGGAGGCCGTGATCGACGAGCTGACCCGCCGCGGGCACGACGTCACGGTCGGCGACCCCTGGTCCGAGGGCCGGATCAGCGCGGTCGCGCGGGACCCGGAGACGAGGATCCTGTCGGCCGGTGCCAACCCCCGGGGGATGCAGGGCTACGCCGTCGGCAGGTAACCGCCGCCGTGTTCGGGTAGACCTGTGCGGCATGCGGGTCTCCCACGGCCGACGAACCCCGAGTCGCCCGATGAGCCGCCCGCCGGGACCCGTAGGCACGAGGTGCGCGGCCTCGCGCGGGTGGTCTCTGCCCTCCGCGGTGTGAGACGGAGCCCCTGCAGCCGTGGCCCTCACGCGTGCGGCTCACGTCGCGGGCCTGCGGCCGTGGTCCGTACCGGCCTCACGGCCGTGGT
The DNA here is from genome assembly GCF_025465255.1 of Pseudonocardia sp. Classification (GTDB taxonomy): domain Bacteria; phylum Actinomycetota; class Actinomycetes; order Mycobacteriales; family Pseudonocardiaceae; genus Pseudonocardia. Next base: position 4,590 of record NZ_JAODNI010000121.1, on the reverse strand, counting down.
TCCCACGAGCGCCGCCACCCGGCGGTCACGCCGAGCTACTGCGAGACTTCGGTCGTGAGTAGCGAGGAGTGGGTGCAGCACGCGATCTGGTGGCAGGTCTATCCGCTCGGCTTCACCGGGGCCGAGCAGCAGGGTGACCCCGACGGGCCCGTGCGGCAGCGACTGGACCGGCTCGTCGAGTGGCTGGACTACGCCGTCGAGCTCGGCGCCTCCGGGATCGCGCTCGGGCCGATCTTCGCCTCGCAGACCCACGGCTACGACACCGTCGACCACCTGCGCATCGACCCGCGCCTCGGCGACGCGGACTCGTTCGCCCGCCTGGTCGAGGCGGCGCACGGGCGTGGTCTGAGGGTGCTGCTCGACGGAGTGTTCAACCACGTCGGGCGGGCGTTCCCGGCCTTCAGGCGGGTGCTGGAACAGGGGCCGTCGGCGCCCGAGGCGGACTGGTTCCGGCTCACCTGGCCGGACGGCGCGGGCCCGGGGACGGAGCCGGGCTACGGGGACTTCGAGGGCCACTCCGAGCTCGTCGCGCTCAACCACGACTCACCGGCCGTGGTGGACCACGTGGTCGAGGTCATGAACCACTGGCTCGACGCGGGCGCCGACGGCTGGCGGCTCGACGCGGCCTACGCGGTGCCCGAGGCGTTCTGGGCGCGGGTGCTGCCGCGGGTACGGGATAGGCACCCGGACGTCTACGTCGTCGGCGAGGTGATCCACGGCGACTACCCGGGCTTCGTGGAGGCGAGCGGCGTCGACGCCGTCACCCAGTACGAGCTGTGGAAGTCGATCCGGAACGCGCTCGCCGAGGGGAACCTCTTCGAGCTGGACTGGAACCTGAAACGGCACAACGAGTTCCTCGAGACCTTCGTGCCGATGACGTTCGTCGGGAACCACGACGTCACCCGCCTCGCGAGCGCGCTGCCCGAGCAGCTGCTGCCGCACGCGCTGGCGGTGCTGTTCACCGTCGCCGGCACCCCGGCCGTCTACTACGGGGACGAGCAGGCCTACCGCGGCGTCAAGGAGGAACGCGCCGGCGGGGACGACCAGATCCGCCCCGAGTTCCCGACCGACGGGCCGGAGTCGCTCTCCGAGCTCGGCATGCCCGTCTTCCACGTGCACCAGGAGCTGATCGGGCTGCGCCGCCGCCACCCGTGGCTGCACACGGCCCGCACCACCGCCGTCGAGCTGCAGAACACCCGCGCCGTGCTCGAGAGCCGCAGCGCCGACGGCACCCGGCGGCTGCGCCTGGCCCTCAACCTCGACGACCAGCCGGCCGAGCTCCCGGTCCCGGGCGCGGTCGAGGTGCTGGCCGGACCCGGCGGCCTGCACGAGGGGAAGGCCGGGCTCGGCCCGCACGGCTGGGTGGTCGTCGGGGACTGATCTGCCGGCCCACTCACCTTGGGTGGTTGCCTCGGACCGACCTCCGATCGCCGGACGGTGGATTCGGCCGTCCGGCGCTCTGGACGATCCGCCCGTCGCAACGCGGTGCGATCATCCGTCTACCTGGCGTCACCTGTTCGTGAGGTCGTCGTTCTACCGAACGTGCACACGATCTTCCTCCGGACGCGAACCGGTGACCTCCGAACGGGGGGCCGGTAGATGGCGAGCCATTCCACGGTGCGGCCGGCCCCGCCGCACGACGCAGAAGAGGGCCGCCCGCGACGGGGGCGGGCGGCACTCGTCGGCTGGGCCGCAGCGGGGGTTGCCGCGGTCCTCGCGCTCGTCCTCGGTGCAGGCCTGCTGACCGGCGGGGGGACGCCGGCGCCGGCGCCGGCGAGCAGCCCGTCGGCGGGCACGGCCGCCACCGTCGACGTCGCGTCGCTACCGGAGAGCACCACCTTCACTACGATCGACGGTGCCCCGGCGGACCCGTCCCCGCGTGCGGCCACGGACGGCCGGGTCGTGCACCCGGTGACGGACACCGTGGTCCACGACGCCCCGGGCGGCACCCCGATCGCCCGCATGCCCGCGACACAGATCGGCGACACCTGGCTGCCGGTCGTCGGTGAGCAGAGCGGCTGGGTGCAGGTCCTGCTCCCGTCGCGGCCCAGCTCGTCGACGGGGTGGCTGCCGGCCGCGGACCTCGAGACCGCCGTCTCGCCCTACGTGATCGACGTGCACCTCGGGTCGATGACCCTCGAGCTGCTGCGCAACGGGCAGCGGGTCGACCGGTGGACGGTCGGCATCGGCAAGGCCTCGGCCCCCACGCCGACCGGACGCACCTTCCTGCTCGGCGCGTTCAGCGACGCGAAGCAGAAGTACTCCCCGGTGATCCTGCCGCTGGGCACGCACAGCCCCACGCACGACACCTTCGGCGGCGGCCCCGGCACCGTCGCCATCCACACCTGGCCGACCGACGACGTGTTCGGCACCGCCACGAGCGACGGCTGCATCCGGGTTCCGGCCGACGCCCTCACCACCCTCACGAGCGTGCCGCTCGGCACCCTCGTCCGGATCGACGAAGCATGAAGGAGACCAGTCGCGTGAAGACCTCGAAGTGGGCGGGTGCGGGAGCGGCCGCGGTCGGCGCGGCGACCACCGCGGCGGTGCTGCTCCTGGGGACCGCAACGGCCTCGGCAGCGGACGGCCCCCGGCCGTCGAACGCGTTCGGGATCAAGGTGGACAGCCCCGTCGCGAGCCTCCCCGCCGTGCCGTACGTCGAGTACGACGGTGAGAAGGCGTCCGACGAGCTGGTCGGCACCGACGGGAGCCTCAAGGGCGCCCCGTTCTCCGTCCGGCTCGTGACCGCGGAGGCGGACGAGCACTCCGCGGAGAGCTCCGTGGCGGACCTGAACGTCGGCGGCCTGCTCAAGGCCAAGCTCCTGCGCACCTGGTGCGACGACGGGGACGGCGGCCTGCAGATCGTCGACGGGTCGGTGCTCGGCGTCGCGCTGCCGGAGACGCCCGCGCCGAGCCTCGTCATCCCCGCGTCGCCGCTGCTGGAGCTCACGCTGAACCAGCGCGACGAGCACCGCGACGGCACGACGACCTACACCGGGCTGACGCTGGACCTGGTCACCGCGGGCAAGGACCCGAAGGCCGCGCTCGACGAGAAGACCCAGGACGCGCTCCCGGACCTCGCCGGGGCGCTGCACCTGCCGCAGCTGGCCGACGCGAAGACGGTCGAGGACCTGACGGCGCTCCTGCCGACCGGCGGCTCCGTGCTGTCGCTCACCGTCGGCTCCGCGACCTGCGGCCCGGCCGACGAGGAGACCGAGCACGCTCGGATCCCGGAGCCCGCCACCGGTCACCCGGAGGCGCCGAAGCCGGCCGTGACCGAGTACAGCCTGCCCGTCACCGGCTGACCGCCCGCGCCCGACCGGACGCCGGGACACCCCTTCGGGTGCCCCGGCGTTCGGCCGTTCGGGGCACCTGCCGGGCCGGCCGCCGCCGGGCCTTGACGGCGCCGGGGTGCCCTTGACGGTCAAGGACTGTGACCCAGGCCGAGCCGCCCCGCCGCGACCCGTCGAAGGGCCGCGACCCGTCCGGGGGTGCCCGCCTGCCCCGGCGTGGTGGCGTCCCTCGTGCTCGGGGTCGGAACGCACGGCGCGCTCGTCGAGCGCGTCGAATACGAGGCCGCGCACCGCAGCGTCGTTTCCGCGGTGCTGACCGGGTACCGCCCCCGGTCTCGGCGGACCGCCCGGCCGGCGCGGCGCGCGCCCCGGCTCCCGCGCGCTGGACCGAGGCGAGCGGGCGCGAGCACACCGGCGTCGTCCCCGCGCCGGAGGCCGCCCGCGCCGGGAGCGCCGTGGAGCTCTGGACCGGCGAGGACGGCGAGCCGGCCGGACGCCCGGTGGGCGTCGGCGAGGCGGCGCTGGGGGGGTGGCCCGCCGGCATCCTGGCGATGCTCTGCGGGCTCGGCGTGCTGCGGATGCTGTGGGCCGTGATGGTCCGGTGCACCGCGTCGGTGAACGACCGGAGCTGGACCCGGGAGTGGGAACGGGTCGAGCCGCGGTGGTCCGGACGCCGCGGGCACGGCGCTGACCGCTGATCAGTAGCTGCGGGGGAGCCCCAGTCCCTGCGTTGCGATGTGCGCGAGCACCAGCTCCTCGGCCACGGGGATGTTCTTCCCGATCCGCGCGTCCCGGTGCAGCCGCGCCACCGGGTACTCCTCCGAGTAGGCCATTCCGCCGAACGTCTGGAACGCCCGGTCCGCCGCGTCCCACGCGGCGTTGGCCGCCGTCAGCTTCGCGACGTTGGCCTCGTGCCCGGACGGCTCCCCGCGGTCCCACAGCCACGCCGCCTTGCGCGCCATCAGCCGGGCCAGCTCCGTCTGGGCCTTGACCTGCGCCAACGGGTACGCGACGGCCTGGTTGGCGCCGATCGGCCGGTCGAAGACGACGCGCTCGCGGGCGTAGTCCACGGCGATCCGCAACGCGAGGTCCGCGGCGCCGACCGCGCTGGCCGAGGCGAGGATCCGTTCCGGGTTGAGGATGTCCCACAGCACTGCGAAGCCCGCGCCGGGCTCGCCGACGACGCGGTGGGCCGGGACCCGCACGTCGTCGAAGTGCACGGTGTTGGACTGGACGATCCGGCTGCCGGCCTTCGGGATCGGGGTGAACTCCAGCGTCCCGGCGGTCCGCGCCTCCT
>NZ_JAODNI010000111.1 GCF_025465255.1 Pseudonocardia sp. | reverse complement strand
CCCTGGGGCATCCGGTGGGGGCCACGGGTGGGCGGATCCTGGCCACGCTGGCGCGGGAGATGGTGCGTCGGGACGCCCGCTACGGGGTCGAGACGATGTGCATCGGCGGCGGACAGGGCCTCGCCGCGCTGTTCGAACGCGTCGGCTGACCCGGCGGCTCAGGACCGGGCCACCCACTCCGTCGTGCCCCGGCCCAGGGCGACGGCGTGGGTGAGCCGCAGGGTCGTGCTGAGCCACAGCAGGATGTCGTGCAGCCGAAGCCGGGTCGGCCGGGCGTCGCCGAGCACTGCGGCCACGGTCGCCTCCAGCGCGGCGAACGCCGAGTCGTTGGCGCGGAGCTCGCGCAGGATCACCGCCTCCACCCCGCTGTCGCCCTCCTCGACGTGCGGGAGCAGGGCGCGGCGGGTGCTGCGGGTGAGGTGCGGGACGAGCGCGGGCCGGTGGTGGTGCAGCGCCGCGGAGACGTGCCCGGGGTGCTCCCCGCTGCTCCGCCCGATCTCGCGCAGCACGGCACCGACGGTCCCCGGCTCGCCGAGCACGGACAGCTCCTCGTCCGGGAGCTCCCAGAAGGCCCGGCCGCCGGCCCGGACCGCGGCGGTGTCGGCGAGCGGGCGGACCCGGTCCAGCGCGTCCCGGACGTCGTGCCAGCCGGCGCGGTCCAACCGGCCGTGGAGCAGCTCGCCGACCAGGATGTCCGTGTCCCCGGGCGGGCGCACCGGCCGGGCGTCGAACCGGGACCAGCCGAACGCCGGTAGCTGCACCCAGCGCCCGCCCGGCGCGTCCGGCGAACGGAAGCGCTGGGGACGGTGTCCGCGCGCGTAACCCAGGAGGGCGGCGAGTGCGGTGTCCGCCGGGATCGGGTCGGGCCCGGTGCTGGGCAGGCGCAGCTGCCCGCCGTCCTCGCCGGTACCGCGGTCCCGCACCGCCGCGTCGATCACGGGGTCATCCTGGCCGGGACGACGGGTGCCCGCCACGTCCGGGCTCCCCGGCGGCGTCACGGGGTGACCGGTACCCGGTGCAGCCGGACCCCGGAACGGACCGCGAGCGGGAACACCGCGAGCGACACGAGCGCGACGGCGATCGTGTCGTACGGTGCGGGCAGGAGGCCCGCGCCCTCGAAGCTGCCCAGTCCGGACAGGGCCGTGAGCAGCAGCAGGTGGGCGACGAGCCAGGCCCCGCGGCGTAGCTCCGTGCCGAGCGGCACCGTCCGGTCCGTCCGCCAGAGGGCCACGAACAGCGGCACCCCGACGAGCGTGAGCGGCAGCGCCAGGCGCAGGTCCGGCCAGCCGGACCAGTAGATGAACTCCGACGCCAGCACGAAGCTCACCGGCGCGATGAAACGCAACCCGGGCACCCAGCCGGAGAGCCGGTCCGGCTCGACGACCGCGAAGACGGCCGCGGCGACGGCCGCCGCGGCGTAGAGCAGCAGATAGAGGTCGCCCATGACGCTGACGATGGCCTGCCAGTCGCCGAACGGCAGCAGGTAGACGACGATCACCACGAGGTTGAGCAGCAGCGCCCGCCGCGGAATCCCGGAGCGCTCGTCGACCGCCATGAGCGCGCGCGGCAGCAGCCGGTTCTTGGCCAGCGCGTAGGTGTGCCGGGCGTCGATGGCGACGCCGACGTAGGCCGAACCACCGGGGGAGACGACGGCGTCGGCGTAGAGGAGCGCGGCCACGAACTGCAGGTTCAGGGCGAGCGCCAGCTGCCCGAACGGGGACTCGAAGTCGACGCCCCGCCAACCCGCGCCGAGCAGGGCGTCCGGCACCGTGCCGAGGAAGGCGAGCTGCAGCGCGAGGTAGAGCAGGACCGCGAGGGCGATGCTGCCGAGGACCGCGAGCGGCACCGTCCGCCGGGGGTCGCGGGCCTCGCCGGAGAAGTCGACGGGCGCCTGGAACCCGTTGACCGAGTAGATGATCCCGCCGCCGGCCAGCGCGGTCAGGACCGCGCCGTAGCCGTACGGGGCGAAGCCGCCGTGGCCGGTGAGGTGCTCGGCGTGGAAACCCGAGGCGATCAGCGCGACGACCGTGAGCACCGGAACGACGATCTTGAAGACCGTGACGACGTTGTTGACCCGCCCGAACAGCTTCACGCCGTACCAGTTCAGCGCGGTGAGCACCACCGACAGCACGACGGCGAGCAGCACCCCGCCCCACGTCAGCGAGTCGTTCGCGTAGACCCAGGGCAGGTAGTGTCCGGCGTACTGGACGATCGCCGTCAGCTCCGCGCTGGTGGCGCCGACGGACAGCAGGACCGAGAACCCGATCACGGAGCCGACGAGCCGTCCGCTCGCGTACAGCGGCCAGCGGACCGTGCCGCCGCCCTCCGGCCGCGACGCGCCCAGCTCCACCATCACGAGCGCGACCAGCGCGCACAGGATCCCCGCCGCCACCCACGACAGCAGCGCGGCGGGCCCGGCGATCTGCGCCGCGTACATCGAGGCGAACAGCCAGCCGGAGCCGACGATGTTGGAGAACCCGATCGCGGTCAGGCCCCACACCCCGAGGTGGCGGCGCAGCCTGCCCTCCTCGGTCCGGACGGCCTCGTCACCCGGCCCGGCATCTCCCACCGCAGCGGACATGCGTTCTCCTCTCGCCCGGGGCGAGCGTGGCCCGCGCCGCCCGGGTCCGCATGCCGGGGCCCGCGGTCGGGCAGGCTCGGGCGTGACGCGCCACCGCCCACGGACGACCGGAGGACCCATGAGGATCGGAGTGACGCTCCCGCAGTTCGGGGGGCAGGCGGCGGACGGTGCCGAGGAGATCGCCGCGTTCGCCCGCGCCGCCGAGGAGCGGGGAGCCGACGGGCTGTGGGTGGGCGACCGGCTGCTCGCCCCGGTGGAACCGACCGTCGGGTACGGCGGCGGCCCGGGGTTCCCGCCCCAGTTCCGCCGTCAGCTCGACCCCCTCACCCTCCTCGGCGCCGCCGCCGCCGCGACGAGCAGGGCCCGGCTCGGCACGAACGTCCTGAACGCCCCCTGGTACCCGCCGCCTTTGCTCGCGCGCACCGCGCTGACCCTGGACCGGATCAGCGGCGGCCGTTTCCTGCTCGGCCTCGGCACCGGCTGGTCGCCCGAGGAGTTCGACGCGGTCGGCGTGCCGATGGCCGAGCGCGGGATCCGGCTCGACGAGTGCCTCAAAGTGCTCCGTGCCTGGTGGGACGACGACCCGGTGACCCACGACGGCCCGGTCTCCCGGATCGCGCCCGCTCACGTCGACCTCAAGCCGCACGGCGTGCCCGTCTACCTGGCCGGGGTCGCGCCGCGGGCCCGGCGGCGGGTCGTCGAGCATGCGGACGGCTGGCTCCCGGTCGCGGTGCCCGGCCGCACCGACCTGCGGACCGCGGTCCTGGAGCCGTGGGCGGGGCTGCGGGAACGGGCGGGCCGCGAGCTCGGCGCCGTGCTCCGGGTGAACCCGCTGCCCGGGACCCCGGTCCGGGAGGTCACCGACCTGCTCGCCGAGGCCGCGGACGCCGGGATCGAGGAGGCGTTCGTCGAGCTGATGTACCTCGCGGACTCGGCGGACGCCGCCCTCGACCTGGTCGAGGGCCTGGTGGGCTGAGCGTCACGGTACGACGGGCCCGAAGGAAGATCGCCAGGGCGGACCGATCTCGGCCGGATCCGGCCGAAATCGGTCCCCTGTAGCGATCACGGTCGCGAACCGGAGGGTCCTCGCCGCCTCAGGACCTCCGGCCGGTGCGGGAGGCGCCGGCCCGCCGTCGCCTGAGTCCCGGGCTACTTCGGGGGCATCCGGATCGCGCCGTCGAGGCGGATCGTCTCGCCGTTCATGTAGTCGTTGGTCAGCACCTCGACGGCCATGGAGGCGAACTCCTCGGCGGCGCCGAGCCGGTTCGGGTACACGACGCTCTCGCCCAGCTTGGCCTTGAACGCCTCGGCCTTCTCGCCGGTGCCGTAGATCGGGGTGTCGATGAGACCGGGGGCGATGGTGTTGACGCGGATGCCGTGCCGGGCCAGGTCCCGGGCCATCGGCAGGGTCATGCCGACCACGCCGCCCTTGGAGGCCGAGTACGGGGTCTGGCCGATCTGGCCGTCGAACGCGGCGGCGGAGGCGGTGTTCAGGATCGCGCCGCGGGAGGTGCCGTCGGCCAGCGGCTCGGTCCTGGCCATGGCCGACGCCGCGAGCCGCGCGCAGTTGTAGGTGCCCACGAGGTTGACCTTGAGGACGAACTCGAAGGTCTCCAGCGGGATCGGCTCGAGGTCCCGGCCGATGATCCGGCCCGCGCGGCCGAGACCGGCGCTGTTCACCAGGATGCGGAGCGGGCCGAGCTCCGACGCGGCCTCGACGGCGGCTTTGACCTGGGCCTCGTCGGACACGTCGGCCTTCGCGAAGACGCCGCCGATCTCGGCGGCGAGCTTCTCGCCCCTGTCCTCCTGAAGGTCCAGGACGACGACCTTCGCGCCGCGCTGCGCCAGCAGCCTCGCCGTGGCCTCGCCGAGGCCCGAGGCCCCGCCGGTCACGACGGCCGATGCACCCGTGATGTCCATGCCCACTCCCGTCCCGGCCGACCCTCGCCCCGTGCGCCGTCGCGCGGGACCGGTCGGTCGCCTCTGCATCCTCACCGACGACGCCGCCGCCCCGCACCGGGGTGGTGACCCTGCCCACTCCTCTTGATGTCCGTGTCAACCGGAGCGGGCCGCGGCGTAGCGTCCCGACGGGTTCGACCATGAGCGGAGATCGGCGGATGGGTCGCAGGCGTGGGGGAGCGGGTGGCAGGGACGTGGCACGTCTGCTGCTGCGTACGGTCCTGGGCGGCACGATGATCGCGCACGGGCTGAAGCACGGGCGCAGCCTCGACGGGACCGCGGGCTGGTTCGGCTCCATCGGCTTCAAGGAGCCGCAGCTGCAGGCGCGGGCGAGCGCGATCGTCGAGACGGGTGCGGGCGCGGCGTTGATCGCCGGCGCCGGGACGCCGCTCGCCGCCGCGGCGGTCGTCGGGACGATGGGGGTCGCGGCGCGGTCGGTGCACCAGCCGAACGGCTTCTTCATCACCGCCGAGGGCTACGAGTACGTGCTGAACCTGGCGGCCGCGTCGGTGGCGCTGGCCGGCCTCGGCCCGGGCCGCTGGAGCGTGGACCGCGCGCTGGGCCTCGACCGGAAGCTGCGGGGCGGCCCGGCCGCCGCTGTCGCCGCAGGTCTCGGCCTGGCCGGTGCCGCGGCCCAGCTCGCCGTGTTCTGGCGCAGGCCGGTCAAGGGGTAGCGCGGCCGCTCTCACGCTCGGACGGCAGGCCCGTCGACAGGGATCCGGCGGCGGTCCCGCCGTCGCCCCGCGAGTGGCGGCCGGGCGGCGCCGATCTGGTGCCCGGCGGGATCAGCGTCCCGACGAGGGCCCCGGTCACCGCGAACCCGGCGAGGACGGCGAACGCCCAGGTGTAGCCGGACTGCGTCGGGACCGCGGCCGCGGCCCCGAACCCGACGGCGACCGCGGCCACGAGCTGTCCGCCGATCGCCCCGCCGATGAGCCGGACGTTCGCGTTCAGCCCGGTCGCGGCGCCGGTCTGGGTGGGCGGGACCGCCGCCATCACGATCGTCGGGAGGACGGCGAACGCGAGCCCGTTGCCGGTCCCGGACACCAGCGTGACCAGGGCGACCTCCCAGGGGGAAGCGTGGAACAGGGCCAGCCCGCCGTAGCCCGCGGTGGCGACCAGGCTGGCCGTCAGCAGGACGCGGCGGGGGCTCAGCCAGCGGCCGAGCCGCCCGCTGAGGGTGCCACCGAGCGCGAAGCCGACGGTCTGCGGGAGCAGCAGCAGGCCGGCCTGGCCGAGGCTCAGCCCGAGCCCGTGCCCGGTCGGCCCCGACGCCTGCAGGAACCGCGGGATCAGCGCGAAGTTGCCGTAGACCGTCGCCCCGACGGCGAGCGCCACCAGGTTCGACGTCCAGACCGTGCGCAGCCGCAGCAGCCTGACGTCGACGACGGGCCGTTCGGCCCGGCGCTCGGCGAACCACCAGCCCGCCGCCAGCACCACCGCGGTCGTCCCGATGCCGAGGGTGAGCGCGGACGTCCAGCCCCAGCGCGATCCCGAGCTGACCACCAGCAGCAGTCCGACCAGCCAACCGGCCAGCAGGACCGTCGGCAGCAGCCCGGGCAGGCCGGGGGTGCGGACCCGGGACTCCGGCACCGCCACGACGACGGCGACGAACGCGGCACAGCTGAGGACCACCGGCAGCCAGAAGACCGACGAGTAGCCGAGGTAGCGCGTCATCGGCCCGGCGATCACGAGCGACGTCCCGCTGCCCACCGCGAGCAGGCTGGACACGACGCCGATCGACGTCGCGACCCGGTGCGGGGGCGCCTCGTCCCGGATGATCGCGAACGACAGCGGGAACAGCGCCCCGGCCGCCCCCTGCAGGACCCGGCCGACGAGCAGCACCGCCAACGAGTTCGCCAGCGCGGCGACGAGGCACCCCACCGCGAAGGTGCCGAGCACCGCGACGAGGACTCTGCGCTTGCCGAGGACGTCGCCGAGCCGCGCGAGCACGGGCGTCGCCACCGCGGCGCTGATCAGGTACGCGGTCAGCACCCAGGTCACGCTGGCGGCGTCGGTGTGCAGGTGCTCCTGGACGAGCGGGAGCAGCGGTGACACCACGCTCTGGACCAGCGCGAACACGATCGCGGCCAGGATCAGCGCGAGGTAGATGGCCCGGTAGGCGCGGGCGCCCCGGGCGGCTCCGACGGGGTCCGAGATGGGTGCCTCCACGCGTCGTCGTGATGCATGTGCATCATGCCTGATCGGCAGGGGGAGGTTGCCTCCCCGACCCCAGGAGATCCGCCTGCGAGGGTACGGGCGGGGGCGTCAGCGGGCTCTCCTGCGGCGCCGTACCGCGACGCCCACCAGCGCGGCTGCCACGAGGACACCCAGGCCGGCGGCGATCCGGACGCCGGCGCCGTCGCCGGCGGGTTCGGTCGCGGGTGTGGGGGCGACGACAGGGGGAGGTGCCTGCCCCGGGCCCAGGACCGCGAGGTCGGCGGCCGGTACCGCGGCGAGTTCCCGCGTGCCGTTGCACAGGGTGCTCGCGAGGTTCAGGTGCCGCCGGCCTGCTGGTGGCTGCCGAGGACGAGGTAGGTCCGGCCCTCCCGGAACTCGACGCCACAGGAGGCCTCGGACCGCACGCTCACGACCGGCTGGGGTGCCTGCGCGTCGCCCTTGTAGCGCCGGTCCACGCTGAACGTCCAGGTCATCGGGTCCGTGCTGCCGACGACGGTCCGGGGCCGCTCGGGTTCGAGGGCGAGCACCCGGCCGCTGAAGACGACATCGGCCCGGTCGACCTGCCCGGTGAACTGCTGGGTGACGCAGCTGCACGCGAGGGCCGCGGGGGCGGTCCCGACCATGATCACGGGGACGGCGAGCGCCAGGACACCCACGAGGACCGTTCGTCTCGGCATGGGGGGAGCCTGGCAGGACCGGGGTCCGGTCCGCACGCCTCTCCTCGATCGCGCGCTAGCCGAACGGCCCCCCGGCACTCGCCGGGACCGAGAGGCCCGTGCGGGCGTCGGTCGTCCAGCCTGCCGGCTCTTGCGGGGCCTGCGCCCGGTGGCCGCTCCGCTTCACCGTCCGGGCGATGTCGACGCGGTCGATCTCCGCCCCCAGGTCGCTGACGGCGCGGACGCTCATGGTGGCGGTCCCGCCCGGCGCCGCGGGTGTCACGTGGACCGTGAGGAAGGCGTAGTCGAGGTAGCGGGCCTGCGACCAGTCCACGGTCTCCGGGGTCTTCGCGCCGTTCGGGCCGGCGACGAAGCTCGTCACCGTCGTCCCGCTGTCCGGGGCCGTCGCGCCGCGGTAGCGGTCGATCTCGCCGGGCTGCCAGCCGTAGCGCGGGCGGCCGCCGGAGCCGCAGCAGATGTAGGTGGTGCCGTCCTTCTCCGGGTGGACCGTCGCGCCGTCCGGTGCCTGCATCGAGGAGCGGCCGCCCTTGATCGGGTTGGTGCGCTCGTACTGGTGGTTGTGGCCCTGCACGACGAGGTCCACCGCGAACCTGTCGAACAGCGGGGCCAGCGCCGCGCGAACGCCGCCGTCGGAGGCGTGCGAGCTGCTGGTCGCGTAGGCGCAGTGGTGGAAGAACGCCACGACGAAGTCGACGTTCGGATCTGCCCGCAGGTCCTTCAGCGTGGTCGTCAGCCAGGCCAGCTGCTGGCCGCCGCTGTAGCCGGCGTTGGTGGGGATCTCCTGGCTGAGGTCGTTGGCGTCGAGGCTCAGGATCGCGACGTCGCCGTGCACCACCGAGTAGACCGACGGGCAGCGGCTCGGCCCGTTCCTCGGCAGGTCCAGCCGCGCGGCGTGCCCCGCGTACCCGTGGCTCGCGCCGCCGGGCGCGGTGTTGTCGTCGTAGAGCGCCTCCATGTCGTGGTTGCCGGTCGCGAACAGCCACGGCGCGCTCGCGGCACTCTTCTCGATCACCCCGAAGTACTGCGTCCAGACGGTCGGGTCGAAGTTGTTGAACCCGCCGGCGGCGTTCGCGGGTGCCGCGTTCCTGACCGGTTGCCCGGTGCCGCTCGGGTCCGCGTAGCAGATGTCCCCGGCCAGCAGGTGGAACGCGGGCTTCTGCTTCGCGATCAGGGCGACCAGCGCGTCCGAGGGTGCCGCGGACCGCCGGGTGTCGTCGGGCTTGTAGTAGTTGTCACTGAACCCGGTCTGACCGGTGGGCGTCGGGTCGACGTTCACGCCCTGGTCCGCGAACGCGGTGAAGGTGAACGGCTCCGGGCGCCGGCGGCGGTCCGGGGCGGTGGTGAACGACGCGTCGTCCGTGGTGGTGCCGTCGGGCAGCCGGAACCGGTAGTGGAACGTGCCGCCGGGCGTCAGGTGCTCCGCGAGGGCGTGTACGTAGAACTGGTCCGCGGCGCGGATGCCGCCGTCCTGCTGCGGCACCATGCTGATCAGCTCGCGGACCTCGGCCTCGACCGTGTGGCCGTAGTGCCGGTCGCGGCCGATCTCGAGCAGGACCTTCCCGGTCGGCTTGGCGGTGAGCTCGCCGGCGACCGCCATCTGCGTCGACGGGTCCACGCCGTAGGACAGGTGTCGGCCGATCACCGAGACGGCCGACGCCGACGCCTGCACGTAGGCCGACCGTGCCCACGGCGCGGTGGTCAGCCCGAGAGCGGCGAGCGCGCTCGCGCCGCCCCTCAGCGCGGTGCGGCGGCTGACGCGGTGGCGGCCGAGGAAGCTCCGCAGCCAGTCCTGCTGCTCGCCGATCGTCATCGTCGCGGCCAGGTGCGCCGGCACACCGACATCGGGCGTCTCTCCCGCGGGGTTCACCGTCGTCATGAGAGAAAAATGCCCTGACAACGCGAGCATGATCTCATCCGAGTGCGGAACGCTGGGTGAACAGATCATCGGGTCTCGACGTTCCGCCGGAAACGGTCGGACGTTCCGTCCGGATCGTCCCGATCAGGTGACGGGAGCAGTGTCCCGGATCCGGGTCACTCGCGGACCCCGCCGTCGGCCGCCGCCCGCCGAACGGTCCGAGAACGGGACAGTCGGGTGTGTCCTGCGCCACTAGCGTCGGTCGGACTCGACGCGGGCCGGACGACGGCCGTCCGGGACCGCGCCGGCAGACGGAGGTCTCTCATGAAGGCGCTGGTCTATCACGGTCCCGGGCAGAAGTCCTGGGAGGACGTCCCGGACGCCGAGGTCCAGGAACCGACGGACGTGGTGGTCCGCGTCGACACCACCACGATCTGCGGCACGGACCTGCACATCCTGCAGGGCGACGTCGCCGCGGTGACCGACGGCCGGATCCTCGGTCACGAGGCCGTCGGCACGGTCACCGCGGTCGGCGACGCGGTCAAGGGGTTCGGCGTCGGGGACCGGGTGCTCGTCCCCGCGATCACCAAGTGCGGGCGCTGCGAGTACTGCCAGCGCGGCATGCCGTCGCACTGCCAGACCGTCGGCGGCATCGGCTGGATCTTCGGCCACCTGATCGACGGCACGCAGGCCGAGTCCGTCCGCGTGCCCTACGCGGACACCTCGCTCTACGCCGTGCCCGAGGGCGTCACGAACGAGCAGGCGATCTTCCTCGCGGACTCGCTGCCCACGGGCTACGAGGTCGGGGTGCTGGCCGGGAACGTCCGGCCCGGCAACACAGTCGCCGTGGTCGGGGCGGGCGCCGTCGGCCTCTCGGCGATCCTGACGACCGGGCTCTGGGGCGCCTCGAAGGTCATCGCGGTCGACTCGAACAAGTTCCGGCTGGCCAAGGCGCTGGAGTTCGGCGCCACGGACGCCGTCGAGGTCGGCCCCGGGACCGTCGCGGACGTCATCGCGCTGACCGACGGCCTCGGCGTGGACGTCTCGATCGAGGCGGTCGGCTACCCGGAGACGCTGCTGACCGCGGCCTCGCTCGTGCGACCCGGCGGGACGATCGCGAACATCGGCGTGCACGGCACCCCGGTCGAGCTGCCCATGCAGGACATGTGGATCCAGAACGTCACGCTGACGATGGGCCTGGTCGACACGGTGTCGATCCCGACGCTGCTGAAGATGGTCGCCGGGGGCCGGATCCCGGCGGAGAAGATGGGCACGCACTCGTTCACGTTCGACCAGATGGACGAGGCCTACGACGTCTTCAAGAACGCCGCCGCCCACGAGGCGCTCAAGGTCGTCATCACGCCGGCCTGACGCCTGCACGGGGTACCGGCGGGTGTGCCCCCGCCCGCCGGTACCTCAGGCGATGTAGCTGATGCCGAACGCGTCGATCTTGCGGTAGAGCGACGACCGGGCGATCCCGAGCATCGCGGCCGCCTTGTAGCGGTTGCCGCGGGACTCGTAGAGCGCCTGGATGATCGCGTCGCACTGCGCGGACTCCAGCATCGACATCCGCCGCGCGCGGCCCTGGAAGCACAGCGCGGGCAGGTCCGGGGGCCGGATCTCGCCGAGCGGCTTGCGCGCGACGACGTAGCGCAGCACGTCCTCCAGCTCGCTGATGTTCCCCGGCCACGCGTATCCCTCGAGCACCCGCACGACCTGCAAGGACAGCCGCAACGACCGCCGCGCCGAGATCCGCCGCAGCACCGCCCAGGCGATGTCGCCGATCTCGTCGACCCGGTAGCGCAGCGCCGGGACCCGGATCGTCTCGTGGAAGTGCCGCAGCAGCAGCCCGTACGGCCGGGTCGCGTCCATCGCGGGTGTGTCGATGAAGCCGACGACCAGCGGTGGCGAGGGCCGGGCGACGAGCTGGCGCAGCGACTCGTCGAGCCTGCGCGCGGCGACGGGGGAGAGTCCTTCGAGGCCGGTGAGGAGCAGCAGGTGCGACCGTGCGCCCCGGCCGTCGAGCAGCGGCGCGATGGGATCGCGGGATGCGGGCGAGAACCCGCCGCAGTCGACGGTGACGACGCGCCCCTGCGGCTGCGCCCGGCGGAACTGTTCCAGGACGACGCTCCGCTTGCCGACCCCCGGCTCGCCCATCAGCAGGTGGTTGCGGCCCTGGCTGATGCTTGCCGCCACTTCGCGGCGGGCCAGCAGGAACGGCGTGAGCAGCTCCCGGTTCGCCCGGATCCGGGCCTCCGCGTGCCCGGCGCCGTCGCGGGACGCGCGCAGGTCCGCGGAGTAGTCCCGGTGTCCGACGGGCGCGACGTGCGACCCCTGCCGCCGGGCCGCCTCGGACGCGACGGTGGAGCGCCGTGCAGGACCGCCGGTGAGCACGCAGCCGATCAGCTCGCCGGCCAGGTGGACGGGCTCGAGCGTGATCTGGGCGCAGGCCCCGGACGGAAGATCGGCGTGGCTCGTGGCGAACTCCTGCAGGACCAGCCCCGACACCACCGCATCGCCCAGGCCGCGCAGGTCCGCGCCGTCGAGCCGGCGGGCTCCGGTGCTGGTCAGGACCACGTCACCGTCGGTCGCAAGGACCCACGGATACTCCGCGGCGCAGGTGCGGAAGCGGTCCAGGAGGGTCGCGGCCCGCCGGCGCGGCTCGCCCGCGATCCGCTCCGTGACCTGCCGGGCGAGCATCGTGGCCACGGGCCGCAGTAGCGACGACCGGTCCGCGACGTGGGCGACCGCGACGACGACCCCCGCGACGCTGCCGTCCCGCGGGTCGATCACCCGCGCGGCCGCCTCGGCCAGCCAGCTCAGCTGCCCGTGGAAGTGCTCGGCGCCGACGACCGTGGCGTCCTCCTGCTCGTGCAGCGCGACGGTCGCGGCCGTGGTCCCGACCGCCTGCTCGGACCAGCCGTGCCCCGGGACGAACAGGACGCCGTCGAGCAGCCGGCCGAGCGTCGGGTCGGAGTCCCGGCGGGTGCGGACGACGCCGGACCGGTCGAGCAGGGCGAACGAGCAGCCGACCTCCTTGTCCCCGGCGAGGAAGTCGTCGAACACGTCGCCGGCGGCTGCGGCGACGGGCGGCCCGTCCTGGTGGTGGCCCAGGAACCGCGGCGCGAGGAGCTCCGGGTCCACCCCGAGGTCCCGCGACCGCTCCCAGGACGCGAGCACCTCGCGTCGCACGACGTCGTGGGCGACCATGCACGATCCGGTGGCCAGGAACGACTGCCGTGCGGCCTGCATCTCGACGTCGAGCGGCACGGATCCCACGGTAGGGCGCCGGAGCGCGGCCGGATGTCTCAGATTCAGGCGCTGGTGTCCTCCCCGCGTCAGCGGAAGCGGAGCTGCACGCCCGAGGCCATCCGGAACAGCCCGGACATCGTGATGATGGCGCCGAGCATCTCCATCGTCTCCTCGATCCCGTTGAGGATCAGGAAGCCGGCGTCCTCGGTCGTGCCGCCGGAGCCGCCGATCCACCAGCCCTCGACGACCTCCATCACCACGGCCCCGAACAGGAACACCGCGGCGCCCAGGATCACCACGACCCCGCCGGGCCTGCACAGCACCATCCGCGTGCAGGCCACCGCGACCACCGCGCAGATCGCGCCGGCCGGGATCACCCACGCGTAGGTGAGGACGCCGGTGGTGTTCAGGTGGGTGTGCATGAGCCAGCTGACGTCCTCGTGGAAGCCGGACACCTCGTCCATGGACACGGCCACCACCATCGCCGCGAGCACGATCCACCGCCAGCGCTCGCGCCGGGTGGCGCCGGCGGCGAGGACGGCCAGGACCAGCCCGTTGACCAGGTGCAGCGCGGAGCTGAACCAGGTCGCGACGGTGCTCTCGGCGTTCAGCTTGACGGCATCCGGCACGTGCAGGTTCGCGCTCGGCAGCGCCCACACCGCGCCGACCGCGGCGAAGTGCGCGACGGCGAGGAGGAGGGTGACGACGAGGAGGCCGCGCAGGAACGGCCGGCCGCGCAGCACGAGCGGCGGCTGTTCCTCCTGGCCGGCGG
This sequence comes from Pseudonocardia sp., assembly GCF_025465255.1. Classification (GTDB taxonomy): domain Bacteria; phylum Actinomycetota; class Actinomycetes; order Mycobacteriales; family Pseudonocardiaceae; genus Pseudonocardia. The sequence continues at coordinate 4,955 of NZ_JAODNI010000111.1, read as the reverse complement.
CCGCGGTTCGGGTGGCGATCGCGTGGCGGGGTGTGGTCACGGCGGCGTCCTCGGGTCCTCAACGTGCGCGTGGCGTGCTGAACGCCGTGATCCGGATGAACGCGGCGATACGTACGAGTGGCCTAACGATGGACGTGGCCGGAAGACACCCCCCTCACGGTCTCGATCACCCCTTGGGGAACGGCCGTGCGATCCTGTCGCCCGTACCCGGCGTCCGCCGGGGGGTGGCACGGAACTCGGGAGCCCGGATTGAACCTCGAGAAGGTGGTCTTCGGCTTCTTCGTGCTGCTCGCCGCCACCCTCAACTTCGGCTTCTTCATCGGCGACCTCTCGCGGCCCGAGCTGCACAACATCTACGAGCTGTTCGCCGCCGTCGTCGTCAGCCTGATCGCGACGGTGCTGAAGTTCGGCGACCGCACCCAGCTCGGCGCCGTCCACCTCGCGACGAGCCTGGTCGCGGACCTGCAGCTCGTCGCGGCCGCGATCGCGTGGACCTACGCGGCGCACATCTCGGCCGAGGGCGTGACCGCGGGCTCGACGGCGGCCGTCGTGTCGCTGTCCGGCGGCGCGCTCGTCGCCAACATGGTGTCGGTGGTGCTGCTCGTCGTCGAGACCGTCTCGTTCCACCGTCGGTAGGGACGCTGTGGGCAATCGGCTGCTCGGCTTCTGGCGGCGCCTGCTCGGCCGGGCGGAAGGCGCGCGCGGTCCGGCGACGTCCCGGCTGCGCTGGCGGGTGCCGTTCGCGTCCGCCGTGCAGGCCGAGGCGACGATCTTCCTGGTCCTGCGCCGGATGCGGGCCCCGCTGATCGTGCTGATCGTGATCTTCGCGGTCAGCGTGCTCGGCCTGAGACTGATCCCCGGCCAGGACGCGGCGGGTGCGCCGTACCGGATGACCTTCTTCGACGCCTTCTACTTCATGAGCTACACGGCGTCGACGATCGGGTTCGGCGAGCTGCCGAACGCCTTCACCGCCGGCCAGCGGCTGTGGGTGACGGCCACGATCTACCTGACCGTCATCGGCTGGGCCTACGCGATCGGCTCGGTGCTCGCGCTGCTGCAGGACCGGGCGTTCCGCCAGGCGCTGGCGTTGCAACACTTCACCCGGAAGGTCGCGCGGCTGCGCGAGCCGTTCCTGCTGGTCGCGGGTTACGGGCGGACGGGCGAGCTGCTGGCCGGCTCGTTCGACACCCTCGGCCGCCGGGTCGTGGTGCTGGACATCGACGCCGGGCGGATCGACTCGCTGGAGCTCGGGTCGTACAGCTCGGACGTCCCGGGGCTCGTCGCGGACGCCCGCGATCCGGGCCATCTCGGTGTCGCGGGGCTGGACAACCCCCGCTGCGAGGCCGTCCTCGCACTGACCAACGACGACGAGGCCAACCTCGCGGTGACCATGACCGCGGCGTTGCTGCGGCCGGACCTGCCGGTGATCGCCCGCACCATCTCGCCCGCGATCGAGGACCGGATGCACGCTTTCGGCACCCCGACGATCGTCAACCCGTTCGATCGCTTCGGCGACCACCTCCGCATCGCGATGCGCGCCCCTGCGTCCTTCCAGCTGATGACCTGGCTGGAGAGCGGGCCCGGGGCCGAGCTGCCCGAGCGGGGCCGGCCGCCGCGGCACGGGAAGTGGGTGATGTGCGGGTACGGCCGGTTCGGCCGCGAGGTCACCGAGGACCTGCGCGCGGAGGGCCTGGACGTCACGGTCGTCGAGCCGGCGGAGAAGGAGCACGGGACACCGACCGTCGCGGGCCAGGGGTTCGAACCGGACGTGATGGAGAAGGCCGGGGTGGCGGACGCCGTCGGGTTCGTCGCCGGCACGGACAACGACACCAGCAACCTCTCGTTGGTCGCCGCCGCACGCCGGGTCAACCCGTCGCTGTTCGTGGCCGCCCGGCAGAACCTCCCGTCGAGCGCGCCACTGTTCGCCGTGATGGACGTGGACGCGCTGCTCGTGCCCGCGGAGGTCGTCGCGCACGAGGTGTTCGCCCAGCTCAGCACGCCGTTGCTGTGGCGTTTCCTGCAGCAGGTCCCGCAGCAGGGCGACGCGTGGGCCGCGGACCTGGTCGAACGCCTCACCGCCCACTGCGGCCGGCACATGGAGGAGCTCTGGAAGGTCCGGCTCAACCGGGCGGAGTCCCCGGCGCTGACGGGCTGGCTCGACTCGGGGGAAGCCACGATCGGCGACGTCCTGCGGGACCCGGACGACCGCGAGCAGCGGCTGCCGATCGTGGTCCTGATGGTGCTGCGCGGCGACGACGCCGTGATGGCCCCGGGTGACCACTTCGTCCTCGCCCCGGACGACGAACTGCTGCTGTACGGCACGCCCCCTGCCCGTCGGGCCTTCAGTTCGACGATGCTGGTCGACGGCGCCGCCGAGTACGTCCGCACCGGCCGCCACGTGCCGACGGGCTGGCTGTGGCGCCGGTTGACGCGAGCCGGCCGGGACTGATCTGCCGCACGAAGGTCGCGCCGGTGGGCCGGAGCCGACGCGGGCCGCGGCTCTCGACCTCGAACACCTCGCCGTCACCACCCCTCCGGCGCCGTCACCGGGGACCGCGCCCCGAGCCCCTTCTCCGCCGCCGCGGTCCGCACCGCCTCGATGACGAGCTGCAGGGACGGCCGGCGGGCGGCCTTCGTCCGGTAGGCGATCGAGACCGTGCGCAGCACCGGTTCGGTCAGCGGGACGACGTCGATCCCGGGCGGGCGCAGGGTCAGGCCGAGGTCCGAGACGAGGGTGACGCCGAGCCCGGCGGCGACCATCGCCAACGCCGTCGACTGCTCCTCCACCTCGTGGTTGATCGTCGGTTCGAACCCGCTGCGCTGGCAGGCGAGCCGGACCGCGCGGCCGAAGTGCGAGCGCGGGCCGGAGAGGATCCAGGGGTGCTCGGCCAGCTCGGGCAGGGTGACCGTCGGCGTGGGCACCGCACCCGCGGGCACGGCCGCATGGAGCCGTTCGACGGCGATGACGTCCCTGGTCAGCGAGGGATCCCAGGACATCGGGTAGCCCGAGTAGTCGATGATGAAGGAGAAGTCGAGCGTGCCGTCCCGGACCGCGCCGGCCGTCTCCTCCGGCGCGAGCTCCCGGGTCCGGACCTGGATCCCGGGGTGGTCCGTCGCGAGGAGGGTCAGGGCGGCCGGGACCAGCCCGGACGCGACGGACGCCCACACCCCGGCCGTGAGCCGGACGGAGACCGCCTCCTGCGCCTCCTCCAGCGCCAGGGTCGCGCGCTCGACGGAGCCGAGGATCTCCTCGGCGTGGTCCGCGAGCAGCACGCCCAGGTCCGTCAGCTGGACCCGGCGTCCGAGGCGTTCGAACAGCTTGGTGCCGACGTCACGTTCGAGCTGCGCGAGCTGCTGGGAGACGGCCGAGGCGGTGTAGTGCAGGGACGCGGCGGCGGCGGTGATGGTCCCGCGCCGGTGCAGTTCCCGGAGCATGCGCAACCGCTGCAACGAGAGCTCCATGTCGACCACCCTAGGGAGGGACGGCCCACCGTGCAGGAAGCGTGAACGGTCCCGTGCACGATCGGTAACTGGACGCGCGGCCGGCGCGGGCGCACGCTGAGGGCACCGGCACGGAGGCCACCGAGCCGGTGCGCCACACCCCCACGGAGATCAGCAGCCGACCCACCCAGGTGGGGACGGTGGCACCGCCGTGCGCGGATCCGGGCGCACATCGTCGAGAACACAGTCTGGGAGGCAGGTCGACGTGACCACGATGCAGGAGCCGATGGGACCCGCGGGCGACGAGCTGCGTCCGCTCGCGAGTGCCCCGGTCGTGGCTGCGCCTCTCCGGAGCCCGGGGCCGATCGAGAGCCCGCGCTCCCGCCAGCCGTACCTGCGGATGACGTGGACCGACCCGGTCACCGGCGCCACCGGCCACCTCGTCGTGCACTCGCTCGTCTCGGGCATGGCGACCGGGGGCACCCGGATGCGGGCCGGCTGCACGATGACCGAGGTCGAGGACCTCGCCTTCGGCATGGCCGCCAAGACCGCCACCTTCGACCTGCCGATCGGCGGGGCCAAGGGCGGCATCGACTTCGACCCGAAGGACCCCCGCGCCCTCGGCGTCCTGCAGCGCTTCTGCGAGGCCATGCGCCCCTGGATCGACGGGCACTGGGTGACCGCGGAGGACCTCGGCGTCCCGCAGCACCTGATCGACGAGGTCTTCGCGAACCTCGGGCTCGACCAGTCCTACCACGCGGCCATCAGCAAGGCGGCGGACTCGCGGGCGACCCTCGAGCGGGTGCGCGCGGGGCTGGACGCCGAGGTCGGCGGCGGGCTGCTCGGGGACGTCATCGGCGGCTACGGCGTGGCGCAGGCCTGCCTCGGTGCCGCCGCGGCCTGGAACTGGGCGACCGGGGAGACCACCGTCGCGATCCAGGGCATCGGCACGATGGGCGGCGGCGCCGCCTGGTACCTGCACGAGGCGGGGATGAAGGTCGTCGCCGTCGCGGACGCGGCCGGCACCCTCTACGACCCGGCCGGCCTGGACGTCCCCGCGCTGCTGGGCCTGCGGGACTCCTTCGGCGAGGTCGATCGCGCGCAGGTGCCCGCGCACGTGCAGCGGCTGCCGCGTGGCGCCGTGATCGGGATCGAGGCGGACGTCCTGGTCCCGGCCGCGATCTCCTACGCGATCACCCCGGACAACACCTACGACGTGGTCGCCAAGGTCGTCGTCGAGGCGGCCAACGCCGCCACGACGCCGGAGGCCGAGGCCATGCTGACCGCCCGGAACATCCCGGTGATCCCGGACTTCGTGGCCAACGCGGGCGCGGCGGCCTGGGCCTGGTGGCTGCTGCTCGGGCAGGTCGGCCCGGACCCTGAGGACTCGTTCCGCAAGCTGCGCACGGAGATGGCCGCGAAGGTCGGGCTGCTGCTCGGCCGCTGGATCGTCGGCGGCGTCCCGCCGCGGCACACGGGCTGGGAGCTCATGACGGCGGACCGCGCGGTCCCGC
>NZ_JAODNI010000082.1 GCF_025465255.1 Pseudonocardia sp. | reverse complement strand
CGGGCTCGCCCACGTGCACCCAGCGGTGCGCGCAGGTCTCGAAGCGGGCGGCGTCCCACGAGGTGTTGGTGTGGGTGGGGCGGTGCACGTGCCCGAACTGGATCTCCGACGCGGCGCGGTCGGCGTGGACGTCGAGGGGGAACGCGAGCTTGAGCAGCTTCTGCCGGTCGTGCCAGTCGACGGTGAACGCGATGTCGATCGACCCGTCGTGCAGCGTCACGACTTGGGTGATCGTCGAAGGGCCGGTGCTGCGGACGATCCGTACGGCGTCCCGGTCGACGGTGACCTTGCCGTCGAGGAGGTCGCGGCCGGTGCGCTCATAGTGCTCGTCGACGTCCCACGCGTCCCAGCGGGTGGGGGTGTCGCGGAAGAGCTGCAGCAGGTTGGCGGGGGACCCGGGCGGGAGCACCTCGCGGTCGGCGACGAGGTCGTGGACGGAGGTGAACAGTCCGCGATCGTCGATCGTGAGCCGGACGCGGTCGTCGGCGAGGACGAACCCGTCGGGGGTCTCGGCGACGGCGGCGCCGGGTGCGGCCGCGGCCGGTGCGCCGCCCAGCGCCGGTACGCCGTCGCGGGTGTAGGGCCCGGCGTTGAACGTGAGCGGCCGGTCCCCGTGGCCCGCGAGTGCGGCGGCGGCGTTCCCGATGACGCCCTCCAGCTCGTCCGCGACGCGGGCGTACTCGCGCTCGGCCTGTCGGTGCACCCATGCGATGGAGGTGCCCGGGAGGATGTCGTGGAACTGCTGCAGCAGCACCGTCCGCCAGCAGGACTCCAGCGCGTCGTACGGGTACTCCGCCCCCGTCCGGACGGCCGCGGTCGTCGCCCAGAGCTCGGCCTCGCGCAGCAAGTGCTCGCTGCGCCGGTTGCCGCGCTTCGTCCGGGCCTGCGAGGTGTAGGTACCGCGGTGGAACTCCAGGTACAGCTCGCCCGACCACACGGGCGGCTGCGGGTACTCGGCCTCAGCGGCCGCGAAGAACGCCGACGGGCTGCTCAGCCGCACGGTCGGGGAGCCCTCCAGGTCGCGGGTGCGGGCGGCCGCGGCGAGCATCTCGCGGGTCGGCCCGCCGCCGCCGTCGCCCCAGCCGAACGGCACGAGCGAGGTGTTGGCGCGCCCCTTCTCCGCGTACTGCCGCTGGGCGCGCGCGAGCTCCTCGCCCAGCAGTTCGGAGTTGTAGGTGTCCACCGGCGGGAAGTGCGTGAAGATCCGCGTGCCGTCGATGCCCTCCCAGGCGAACGTGTGGTGCGGGAAGGTGTTCGTCTCGTTCCAGGAGATCTTCTGGGTGAGGAACCAGCGCCGCCCGGCCGCCGCGGCGATCTGGGGGAGCGCGGCGGAGTAGCCGAAGGAGTCGGGCAGCCATACCCCGTCGCTCTCGACGCCCAGCTCGTCGGCGAAGAAGCGCGCGCCGGCCACCATCTGCCGGGCCATCGCCTCGCCGCCGGGCATGTTCGTGTCGGACTCGACCCACATGCCCCCGACCGGAACGAACCGGCCTTCGGCGGCGCGTGCCTTGACCCGGGAGAACAGCTCCGGCTGGTGCTCCTGCAGCCACGCGTACTGCTGCGCCGACGATGCCGCGAACACGAAGTCCTCGTCGGTGTCCATGAGCGCGAGCACGTTGGAGAACGTGCGCGCCACCTTGCGGACGGTCTCGCGCACCGGCCACAGCCACGCCGAGTCGATGTGGGCATGGCCGACGGCGTGCACGCGGTGGGCGCTGGCGTGGGCCGGGCTCGCGAGGACACCGGCCACCTCGGCACGACCGGCCTCCGCGGTGCCCGACACGTCGTCGGGGTCGACGACGTTCACCGCCCGCTCCATCGCCCGCAGCACCTCGGCGCGGCGAGGGATGTCGACCGGCAGCGAGTTGACCAGCCCGGTCAGCGTCCAGAAGTCCTGCCACAGCTCCCACACCGGGACATCGAGCAGGGCGGCGTGCATCTGGACGAGCCGGTAGATCGGCTGATCACCGGCGGTGGCGAGGTCGCCGAGCGGGGTGGGCGCGAACGTCCACGCGCCGGCGACCTCGGGGTTCGCCGCGGCTTCGACGTAGAGGTCCACCGCCGAGCCGGCGGCACCGAGCGGGACGTGACGGCGGCGCGGCTCGATCGCGCTGATGATCGCCCCGTCGGGGCGGTAGGCGGTGGCCTCGGCCTGGAAGCCGGGCTGGGAACCACTGAAACCCAGGTCGACGGCGAGCTCCGGGCGCGTCGTCGGGGCCGTCCAGTCGGCGGGGACCGTGCCGGTGACGTGGAACCAGACGGTGCCCCACGGCCGTCCCCACGGCGCCCCGATCGCGAACGGCGTGAACTCCTGACGCACAGCGTCGGCGAAGGGCACCGGCTCGCCCGGAGCGACCCACGCCGTGACGTCGAAGGGGAGGTGGTCGCGGTGGAACGCCGGGACCAGCCGCTCGCGGGTGAACCGCAGGATCCGGCCGAGGACGAGCTGGGAGTCGTGGTGCACGGGCCCATCCTGTCGCTCTGGGCGGGCCGTGCGCGGAAAGGTCTATCTGAGCGCGGGCAGGGGCCTGCGGAACAGCCACGCGTCGACGCAACGGCGCCACATCGCGCACGAGACCGCGCGGCCGCAGGCGTTCTGTCGTTCGCGGTGTTCACGTTCGTGCTGGAGAAACCGCTGCGGGGCGGTGTGGGCGGTCTGGCGGGTTCCCGCGCGGTAGGGTCGCGCGGTGGTGGGCGAGGCCGGCCGGGCAGGGAGTTGCTGGTCGCCGATAGGCCGTTACAACCGCGACTCGTCCGGCTGTACCAGGCCGTGCAGCCGGTACCCGACGACCTCGGCGGCGAGAACCGCAGCGTTCTCGCCGAGCGGGAGGATCGTGTACCCGATGGATCCGGGAGACGCCCACGCTTCGTGCAGGGCCTCCGCGAAGGCGCGGTCCTCGCCGTCCTCCAGCGCCAGGTCCATCGTGTGCCCGCTGCGGACGAAGACTTCGATGCGGCACGTCATCGGACGAGCGTAGGACTCGGCGCGCGATTCCGGGGCCGCCCGATGACCGGCGCCCCCGACTTCCGCTGTGTGACCTGCCTGGATGCTCCAAATCGCGCCTTAGTCCTGTGTTTCGCCTCGTTCGTCGCGCTACAGGGCGCAGAATGTTCGCGCCGAGGGACCCGGCTGCGGCGGGTTCCGGCGAGTTGCGGCTGGTCGTTGTCAAGGAGCGTGTGGAGCACCGACTCGGCCCTGCCGACAATGTGGCTGAACGCGCCACCGGGCGATGCCACTTCTGAATCTCGCCCGCGGGTCCGGCGTCGTCGGCAAAGCCGGCCCACCGTCCCGTCGCGGAGAGCTCATAGCCGCCGGGCTCGAGGAAGAGGTTGGTGGCGGTGCAGGACCGGTCCGCGGGGACGGTGACCGTGGCAGCGCCGCCTGTGGCCAGGGTGGTGCTCGGGGGTAGCCGGTGCGGCGCTGCCGCTCGTACGCCGAGGTGGAGACCTCAGAAGTCGGTCGTGTGGCATCGACGCGGGGGGTTGCCCGGGGCCGGGGCTGGAATGGGATCTCGAGGACGGCGCCTTCAGACCGGTGTCGAGTCCGTGTGCGAGGCCTTCCGGAGACGGCGCGAAGCCCTCGACGGCGCCGAGGGCAAGGGGCAGACCGACCGCCGCCGCGCCCTCGTCGACCATCCATTACTGGTAGTAGAGGATGCACCAGCACAAGGTGTCTCCTGTGGTGCAGCCGGCCTCGGGTAAGGACCTGACCACAGCTGAGGTGGTGAAGGGCACTCCACCCCATTTCGACCACAGGTCGGTGGCCATCCCCACCACGTTCACGTTGCCGGCCGGCTGGTCTGTGCCGACATAGCTGTGGAAGCTGGTGTTGTAGTCGCGTCGGCCGTTGAAGTACCACCCGCTGTCGAACCAGTCCTCCGTGCCGGTTGCGACGATCTGCGGGGTCGGCTCTCCGTCGACGGCGACAGAGAAATTGCGCTCCAACCAGGACAGGTTGGTGGCGCCGACTCCCCCGACGTAGGAGTGGTAGGCGATCGACCCCGGGCCGCCGGTGATCTGCGCGAGGGTGGTGGTCGCGGAGGCGGTCCGGGTGACCTTCTGGTCGACGTAGCGGACGCCTTTGTAGCGCAGTCGCTGACCGTTCGCCTCATCCGTTGCGGTGAGGCTGTAGGCGACCATGGAGTAGATGTTTGCGGTCTGCCCGGCGTTGATGTTGAAGTAGGCGATCCTGATCGACGTGCCGAACGGCATCGGGAAGGTCAACAAGAAGGCCGTGAGGTAGTTCCCGCTGTTGATCTCCACATGCACGTGCTCACACGAGTGACTGGTGTTGGCGCTGCCGGCTCCCCAGTGCGTGGCGAGCAGTGTGCCCATGTCGATGTCGATCGAGGCGCTCGGTGAGCCGTCGTAGTACACCCGTAGCCGGGCGTCCAGCGCTGGAGCGTTGCCACCACCGAGCGCCATCCAGATGGAGAGGACCGCCCCGGGACCGTTCCTGTCGCATAGCGTGCGCTCGGTATTCGGCGGCACCGAGACGTTTTCCACCTTCTCGAGGTGGAGCTTTTCCTGGCGGAGTGAGGCCAGCGGGTTCACCATCGCTCAACTCTCCCTTGTCCGGACCAGGTCTGGGCAAGCCCACCGTCGGCCGACGAACGGTCCCCATGAGTGGTCCGAGAGTACTGATCGGCGCGTGCGGCGAGAACGCCACTGGTCTCAGGCGAGCTGAATCTTTGCCAGTTCCGCGCACGCCAAATCCAGGCACTTGGACACCGACTACCGCCGCTGCCGCGCCTACTTGCACAGTTCTGGGATCAAGGTGCGCATCGCGCGACGTGGGATCGAGGACAAGTCCAAGCTCGGCCGGGTCCGCTGGGTCGTCGAGCGCACCATTTACTGGCTGCTGCGGTTCAAGCGGCTCGGACTGCGCTACGACCGCACCGAACGCACAACGCTCCCGCTGCTCACCCTCGCCTGCGCCGTCATCAACATCCGCCGACTGATCAAGACCGAGTTCTGAGACCAGGTCGAAACAAGAATGGCAGGCGGTATGAGCCGCCCGGAACGCGAGCAGCGCCCGGTCGGGCCCGCTCGGAAGTAGGTGGTGGTGGCCGGCCCCGGTGGCTTCGGCGGCGGCCACGGCCGGGCCCTTGGTGGGTCCGGCCGGGTGTTCGAGGATCAGACGGTGATGTCGCGGTAGGCGGGCGGGGTGCCGGCAGCGGTCGTTCCCGCTGTGATGGGGGAGGGCTTGAGGCCCTTGAGGACCAGCCAGAGGCCGAGCGACAGCTCCCACGCGGCAATCGGGATGGTCGCGAGCCCCGACCACACGGACACCTGGGCGTAGACGCCGAAGAACGTTGCGGTTACGGAAGCGAGGAGCAGGGGGGCCCCGATCAGGCCCAGCGCGGGAATGATGCGTGGCACGAGTCGGGACCGGTACATCAGGTAGCCCAGCAGCAGTGCGTTCACCCCCGGGATGAGGCCTTGTCCGAGCAGGAACGTCCCGTCATGGATCGCGACGAGCGCCTTGCCGGTGGTGACCAGCGAGGCTGCATCTGCGCCGGCCGGGTCCTGCCGCAGGGTCACGACCGACAGGAGGCTCACGACGCCGACGAAGATGATGGCGGCTTCGAGGACACGAGCGGCGACGAAGCCGAGCGCGACGCCCTCGTTCTGCCGTTTGACCACCGGGAACAGTGCGACTGCGGTGCCGATACCGGCGAGGGCGACGATGACTTCGAGGAGGCCGCCCCAGAGCACGCCGGTGTCCGGGCCGGGCCCGACGACGTAGTCCGCACTGTGCACCGCGCCGTAGAGGGCGAGTGTCGGGATGGAGATGAAGGTGACCAGGTAGAACCCGCCCGCGACGAGCGCGGTCTTCCTCGGTGAGTTCATCGGGACTCGCCTCGTCTCTGTGGTTCGGTCGGTGTCAGAACCGGGTCGTAGAGGAGGCGCCCACCGATCGCGGTGACCTCCATGTTCAGGAAGAACATGCGCGCGGCTATCGCGATCCTTCGTGTCGAGCTCATGTCGGCTCCTTGGTCAAGGCGTCGGCGGCCGGTCAGGCGCGCGGTGACAGTTCTGGGTCCCCGGTCGGGGCCGGGAAGGTGAATCCCTTGGCGAGGAGCCAGATCGGCAGGATCAGTTCGAAGAGGCCGCCCGGGACCAGGGCGAGGAGCCCGACGCCCTGGGTCACGTCGACGATGC
>NZ_JAODNI010000080.1 GCF_025465255.1 Pseudonocardia sp. | reverse complement strand
CGAACGACGCGCTCGCCGCCCACTCCTCGCCGGGGCAGTTCGTCACCGGGCAAGTCATGTGCGTCGACCTGAGCACCGGTCGCACGACCATCGTCAATGCCGGTCATCCGTTTCCCTTGCGCCTGCGAGAGAACCAGGTCGACGAGATCGAACTCGACATCGACATCCCGTTCGGTCTCTATCCGGGCAGGTCGTTCCGGTTGCAGCACTTCCTGCTCGAGCCCGGCGACCGGGTCGTGTTCGTCACCGACGGCATGTTGGAACGCAACGCGGCACATCTCGACGTCCCCGAGGCGCTCGCGCACAGTGGCAATCTGCATCCCCGCGAGGTCGTCCACACCCTCGGCCAGGCGGTGATGCGAGCGACGGGCGGTGACCTGCGCGATGACGCGACGGTCGTCTGTCTGGACTGGCACGGGGGACCACCCCGAGGCCGGGACAGCTTCCACGGTGCCAACATCACCGAAGGCCGTACCCGTTGAACGGGGCAGGTCGGCTAACGGCAGGGGCGGACGTCGCGAACGCGTCGGCTCGGGCGACGGCCGGATCCGTCGTCGCGGGCATCAGCACCAGCCCGTGCGGGAGCTGGCGCCCGAGGAGGTCCTCGAGCAGGGCCCGGCGCGCGGCGTAGGGCCGCGGCCGGACGTCGCGGTGATCGAGGGCGAGGAGGTCGAACACGACGAACGAGGCCGGGCTGCCCAGCGCGAGCTGCCGGGCCCGCGCATCGGCGGGGTGGACACGCTGCTGCAGGCCGGCGAAGTCCAGCCGGCCCTCCCGCCACAGCACCAGCTCCCCGTCGAGCACCACATCGGTGTCGAGCTGTTCGAGGGCGGCCACGATCTCCGGGAAGTAGCGGGTGAGCGGGCGCGGCTGCCGAGACTGCAGCGCAACCCGATCGGCGCGCCGGTGGGCGAGGCAGCGGAAGCCGTCGAACTTGGCCTCATAGGACCAGCCCCCACCCGGGGCCTCGGGGAGCCCATCGGCGTTGACCGCGATCATCGGGCGCAGCGGAAACTCCACCCCGCGAAGCCGGCCGGTTGAGCACCCATCCGGGGACGATAGACAGATCACCATGGGTGGGAGACAGCGGACCGACCGTGGCCTCGCCCGTAGTCGGCAATGGACCCAGGGTGACACCCCCGCCGGGGCCGCGGCTGATCACAAGGTGCAGGGCCGGCCACGCCCGCCGCGCCGCGGTAGCTCGGCCCGCGGACCGAGACGACGGCGACCGAACAGGGCCCCTGGCCGCCGGCAGGTCAGGCGGGCCCGAAGTAAATCCGAGTCCCGGGCGGCGCCAGCACCTCGAGGCTCTCCACGGGTTCGCCATCAAGCAACACGCGACCGGCGCCAAAGTGCTCCTCGAGGCGCTCGGGGGAGATCGGGGCGGCCAACATGCGGGAGCGGACAGTCTCGGCTCGGTGGGGGTGTTCGTCGCTCACGCGCGTGCAACGCAGAGACCGCTCTACGATTCTCGGCGTCGCGCTTTCCCCCGTGGCAGACCGATCCGGATCACACAGCGGGGGACCACATGCCCGACGACCTCATGCCCGACGACCGCGACGCGCGTCTCGCCGAGCTGCATCGGCTGCGCCTCGGCGACATTCTCTACCCCCGGGAACTCCGGGTGCGCCGGCGCGCGCGGTAGCGGCGGCGGAGCACCCAGTCCATGCCAGGGCGAGGTGACCGCGGCCGCGATGAAGTACTACCGGACCCAAGCGACCCCACCGCGCCCGGATCTTCCTCTGCGACCTCCACGCCCCCTCGAGCACGCCGAGTCCCTCACCGACCCCGACCGGGCCGAACTCACGCGCCGGCAGGCAAAGGCCGCGTACTGGGCGGAAGTCTCGGCGCGGCAGCGCGCCGCGCACGGCATGGACGGCTGGTAGTCGCCACCGCCTCCCTCGACCAAGAAAACCTCACCCACCCGCGGTAGACATTCGCTCAGAGCTGTGTGTAGTCTCGTGCGCGTCGAAGCGAAGAAGATCTCAGAAGCACGGGAGATGACGTAACTACCCGTGAAGCACCACCAGCAAGACAGCAACACCAGCAAGACAGCAACACTGAGGAGAAGGGAAAGCAGCGCCACTGTCAGACCCGCTGTCGGCCGTGTGGGCCGGGTGGGTACTGCCTCGTCAGAACGGAAGGTGATTCTCGGTTATTACGCGGATGCGTTTCCCGCAGGAGTTGGTTTCAGGGTTCTGCGGGTCGAGAAGGCCGACGTTCTAGTCGGTTGATGGTGTGAAGTGCTAACCCCTGGGGCCCCGGTGCAGTCTGCGCCGGGGCCCCTCGTCTGTGGAGGTGCAATGGTCCGAGACCCGCAAACCGCGGCTGACAAGTTCGACGACGAGCATTACCCCGCTTACACGATGGGCCGTGCCGCGGAGATGCTCGGCGCCACGCCCGGGTTTCTGCGCAGCCTGGATGAGGTGAAGCTGCTGGTCCCGCAACGCTCGGCGGGGGGACATCGTCGTTACTCCCGCTATCAGCTGCGGTTGGCCGCGCGGGTGCGGGCGCTGGCCGACGAGGGCACGGCCCTGGACGCGGCGTGTCGCATCGTCGTCCTGGAAGATCAGCTCGAGGAAGCCCGGCAGATCAACGCCGAGCTGAACCAGCGCGACCAGGCGGGCCAGCTCAGCGTGTCCACCCCTTCCGGCTCATCATGATCTGGCAAGCACGGAGGAAGGCAGGCGCCGGTTCGACACGACCGTGCTAGGAGCGGGCTCCCGTTTCGGCCTTCTCCGGTCCGCCTGGTGGGTCCGGAGGCGCCGTTACGGATGCAGGCCCGTGATGTCGCGCAGCTGCTCGATGGATCTGGGGTCTTCTGGGTCGACCCCGATGAGTTGGCGGATGCGATAGAGGCGGTACCGAGCCGTGCTGCGGTGGATTCCGCGGTGCGGGTGAGGTCGCCGCGAAGCCCGCGATATTTCGACAGGGTGCGCACCAGCAATGCCATGAACTCGTCGGATTGGGCGGCCGCGGGTGGGCCACCGGTCTGGTTGCAGGCCGCATCGGCTTGTAGCGCCCGTCATGCGAGATCGCCATCAACACCTCCGATAGCTACGACGCGCCGATGGCGAGAGCCTTGCGGCCGCAGCGCCGTCGCGGCACCCGCCCGGGCCGTCGGCTCCGAACCGGTCGAGGCCGCCTCGCCCGCGCGGACGGCGTGTATCGGCAGACCTACCGATCCGCGCGGTGGCGGCGGGTGGAGAAATCTTGGGAAGAGTCGTAGGTCGGGCCCTTGCTCGGCAGCCGCCGAGCCGGGTGCCGCCCGCTCACCTCTGCTCGCCGAGCAGCGCGTGCGGCAGGTACAGGCCCTGGCCCATGCCCCGGGCTCGCTCGCGGCCGGCGGGTGCGACACCCGCCAACCCAGCGGCCCGAGGAGCGCCTGATTACGAGCCCGACGACGACAGTCAGGCATGTCTATCCCTGATGAGCCGGATGGGCGCTCGCGCAATGCGAACGGACTCGCGGCGCTCGAGCTCGGCGAACCTCCGTGCGGCCTCTGCCTTGGCACGCAGCTCGGTGGCGCGCTCGGAACCCTCCTCGGCCCTGCGCTCGAAGGTGGCGGCGACGACGTCCTCGGTATCGGCGATCTGTGCGGCAAGGAAGGCCAAACGAGCTCGAAGGTCGCGAGCGCGATCGTGACTGGCCTGTGCCCTCGCCCAAAGCCCGGTCCAGTCCTGCTCATCCACGTCCTACTCCGTCCGTCCAAGACGCCAGTGGCGGATCACGGACCATGCCGTCTTGCCATCGCCATTCCGATCGACACCCGACGCCGGACCCGATGCTGAGGCCGCGTGTGGGTGCCCGCATCGCGAGGCTGTCTCATCTGCACTCCCGCGAACTCCTACCCGTTTCTTCTGTACCAAATCGCACAATCTGAAGTCCGGGCTCCGCCCGGGCCCGACACCGCTCAGAGATCAAGGGGAGTGCAGCGGGGTGGTGATCCCCTGACGGCACGCCGAGACGGCACCCAGACCGAGGGGCAGCGGCAGGGTGCTCGTCCATCTGCACTGCGAAGCCTGCGGGCCGGAACGCGGGCGCACGTTGAACTGGCCTGCGCTCTCCGCGAGGATGAGTTGGACCGGCACTGGAGCGGCGGGATGGGAGGCGACCGGTGCGGGCAGCGGCGGTCCACGAACGATCGGCCCCCTTCACCGTGGAGGAGGTGGAGTTGGACGCCCCGGGTTCGAACGAGGCTGCCGACCCTCGAACCGGGTTCAGCGGTGCTGGGTGGCCTGCTCGAGAACCCAGTGGGCGCCCTTGCAGTCGGCGGGGAGCGGCGGGAATCGGTGGCCCTTGACGTCGGTGCTTTCATGCCGGTGGCCGCAGCCGCTCTCACACTGGTAGATGCCGCTGGCCGGCACGATCTCGCCGGGCCGGTACGTTGCGCCGTGCTCAACCATGAGGTGCCTTTCCCGTCAGCGGCTCCGATGACGACGGCGCCGTCATGATCGGTCTACCCGCTGACTGACACCGGAATCCTGTCCTCTGCACCGACGTACTGAGCGCCGTGGGGCAGCCGGTCGACGGCCGCGTCGGCGGGGCCCGTCCTCGGCCGCCGAGCGGCTGGGAGACAGCGCGCCTACCAGTCGATCTATCGGGACGGTCGGAGGCTGCCGTGGGAGGACGTGCTCGCGTTGGCCACCGGCGGCCTCTGAATCACCACGTCGGATCGGCCGACGCTCAGCCAGGGCAGGCATCGATCCCGATGAGGATCAAGGATAGGGCTCGGTGCCGTATCGGCTCATCAGGGCAAGAATGTCGGCAGGGTCGAGTCGTCCGTCAGGCCCGGGGCGCAGCATGGCGAGCTGCTTGAAGTAGTCGATGTACCGCTCGGGCGTGACGGTGCAGAGAAGGCTCGCCGGGACCTGGTCGTCGGCATTGCCGAACGTGTGCGGAACACCGATCGGTGCGGTGACCAGGGTGCCCGGGGTGGCGAGGTTCCTTTCGCTCCCACTGGTGAACCTCACGGCGCCAGTCAGGACGAAGAAGCTCTCGTCATGCTCGCGGTGAAGGTGTTGAGGCGGCCCGCCCCATCCCGGCGGGAGTGTGCACTCCACCGTGCCCCAGCGCCCATCGACCGCGTCGCCGTCCGCGAGAACTCGGAAGCTCACGCCGCCCGCACTCCAGGCATCACCAGCCCCCGCGCCATTGACGATGACCATCGTTGTCCTCCTCTGGAGACTCGGTGTGGTGGGGCGACGGAATCGAACCACCGACGGAGAGTGGTGTCGAGCACGACGCAGCAGTAGAGCTTGCCCTCACGGGTGGGGTGCTCGGTGATGTCGGTGACCCACAGCTGGTTGGGGCCGTTGCGCCGGAAGTCGCGTTTGACCAGGTCGGTGACGGTTCTGGCGGGTGGGACGCGTTTGGCTCGTCGGCGCAGGGGCAGCCCGGCCAGGCCGGCGCGCGCCATGAGTAGGGCGATGGTGTTGTGTCCGACCACGATGCCCTGACCGTGGACCAGTTCGGCGTGGATTCGCGGAACGCCGTAGGTCTGCCGGGACGCCTCGTGCACCGCCCCGATCTGGTCGGTCAGCCACGCGTGTCGGATCGCTCTGGCCGACGGGGGCCGGACCCGCGCGTCGTAGTAGCCGGACCGGGACACTCCGAGCGCGAGGCAGGCTCGTTTGACGAGGACGCCCTCAGCCGCGAGCTCGGCGACGAGGCCGTAGCGCACTTTTGGGAGCACCACCTCCTCGACCGCGGCGGCTGCTTTACGCAGGATCTTGACCTCGTCCTCGAGCTCAGCGATCCGTCGTTGCGCCACGGCGAGTGCGGCGGACTCGACGGCTTCGGGCGTGGGGCTCTTCAGGCCACGGTCCATCAAGACCAGGGACTTCCAGCGATGCAGTCAGGATTCGGCGATCCCCGACGACGCGGCGACGTCACGAACCGTTCGTCCCGAGGTGAGAACGTCCAGGGCGCGGCGGCGGAACTCCGGTGGGTAAGGCTTGGGCACGACGAGCGCCTCCTTCGGCAGCCATCGAACCGCAGTCTCTCAACGGCCGAGTCCGTCGAACCGGGGGAACATCACCGAGTCCGCCGAGCCGGGGGAACATCATCGTCCGTGGAGGATGGTGAGCGGAGGTTCGTCGCTGGTAGAGGGGCCGGGCGGATCGCGGTGTTGGCAGACCCACACCACCCGCACCGGGAAGACGGCGTCGCGGTTGGTGAGCACGCGCCAGCCAGCCGGTTGAGGTCGCCGCCATGGTCCCGATCGGCCGGCCCCGGGCGAAGAGCGCCCCTCGAGACTCAAGTCGTCGCTGACGGGTCAGCTGGTGAGGAAGGCGAGCAGATCTCTGTTGAACTCCTGCTCGTGGGCACCGGTCAGCCCGTGCGGAGCACCCGGGTAGATCTTCAGTCTTGCGTTCGGCAGGATTTTCGACGACTTCAGGGCCGAGGCCCCGATCGGCACGATCTGGTCGTCGTCGCCGTGCAGGACGAGTGTGGGGACGTCCATCTTCTTGAGGTCCTCGGTCAGGTCTGTTTCGGAGAAGGCCTTGATGCAGTCGTAGGCGCCCTTGATTCCGACGGTCATCGACATCAGCCAGAACGCATCCCGGGCTCCTTGTGAGACATTCGATCCGTCCCTGTTGGCGCCGTAGAACGGGACAGCGAGGTCGCGGTAGAACTGCGACCTGTCGGCGAGCAGCCCGTTCCGGATCTGGTCGAACGGCTCGCGTGGCAGGCCTTCGGGGTTGGCTTCGGTCTTGAGCATCAGTGGTGGGATCGCGCCGAGCAACACCGCTTTGGCGACTCGGGCTGTGCCGTGTCTGCCGATGTAGCGGGTGACCTCGCCGCCGCCGGTGGAGTGTCCGACGAGCACGATGTCGGTGAGGTCGAGCGCTTCGATCACCGCGGCGAGGTCGTCGGCGTAGTGGTCCAGGTCGTTGCCGTACCACGGCTGGCTCGATCGGCCGCCCCCGCGTCGGTCATGGGCTATCGCCCGGAAGCCGTGCGAGGCGACGAAGTTGGCCGAGCCGTCCCACGCGTCGGCGGTGAGTGGCCAGCCATGGCTGAAGACAACGGGCTGACCGGTGCCCCAGTCCTTGTAGAAGATTTCCGTGCCGTCCTTGGTGATGACCGTGGGCATGGCCCACTCCTGTCCAGAGTTCGGGGTCGACCGTGAGATCGGGTGAGCCTGGAACTGCATCAGGCTGGCCTTCAATGCCACGGTCTGCCAGAGGGATTGACCGTCAATGCTTTCGGTCTGGCGGCGGGCATGCCGCCGGGTTCGGGCGGCGGCGGATCCTCGTTCAGGTGACTGTGACCGATCCGGTCATGTTCGGGTGGATCGAGCAGATGTAGCCGTACGTCCCGGCCTTCGAGAACGTGTAGCTCCAGGTTTGACCCCGGCTCAGGGTGGGCGAGTGAAGGGGCTCGCCGGAGATGTCGTGCGGGGCGGAGTCGTTGTTCGTCCAGGTCAGCGTGGTGCCGGCCGGGACGGTGACGGCCGCCGGCGAGAATGCGAAGTTCGCGATCGTCACGGTGCTGGCCGCGACCGGCTGCACGGCCGCAGTGGCCGCCGGTGCCGGCATGGACATCGGGTGCTCGGCCGGCGGTGCCACGACCGGGGCGGCTGGCGGCCCGCCGCAGGCGGCGAGCGTGGCCAGGGCGACCGCGGCCGACAGCGTGCCGAGGTACGTGCTGGTACGTGCGCAGGATCTCATTACTACCTTCCTGTCCGCGCTTCCGAATGGGTGCCGTGGCGGCGGCCGCACCGGTCGTCGCCGTGTCCCGTTGCTTAGGACGGTCGCCGGAAGCCGGGTTACGGCGTCGCGTGGGACGGCGCGCCGGCCTGCGGTGTTCGAAGCCGGCACAGCAACGTTCGGGTCCCGCCGAGGGCGGGTGGGACCAGCAGCACGATCGGAACGATCGCGAGCACGGCCACCTTCAGGCCGCCGGCGCCGAACAACGCCGACAGCCGCCTGCAGCGACAACACCGCCATCGTGGCGTTGGCGAGATCGGCCCAGAGGGGTGCGTCCGTGCCCGTCCCGGCCGTGCCGTTGTCGGGCGCGAAGCGCGAGGTAGAAGGCTGTGCCCGGGACAGCGCCGGCCGCCAGCACGAGCAGGACCACCGAGCTGATGGGCGGATCGCGCTTGTTCGCCGCCGCCAGCAATGCCCAGATCATCTGGTCCTCCTCGCCGTCGGCTCCACTCCGCGTGTATCGCCCGCGACGTTAGCCATCACCCCGGCCTGCAGACCTCACCCGAGGGGGGTGAATGGGCGCCCCTCGTGGACGGCTCAGCGACAACACGCGATTGCTGTCCTGCACCGCCTACGGCGACTGAAACGCCTGAACCGACCCAATTCGTCCAGAACGCCGACGGTGATCGAAGACCTCCGGGTTAATGAGCACGTGCATTGCGATCGATTGGTTCTTAGGGGCCTCGGTCGGTCTCGATCAGAACCGCCGCCACCCGTTCCACGCGCGGTTGGCCAAGGTCCCGTTCACAGGCGACGGCTCGGGCACGATCGCTGCCCGTCCTGACTTGGCGGGTCTGAAGCCGGTGGGTCAGGGCGAATCGATCCGAAGGGCCGGAACTCCCCACCCCCGGAGGCCAGCCGGTTTCACGGCCGCCGCCCCGGGGTCGCGCGGCGGTTCGAGGGGTCAGTGGGGCTGCAGCGGGAGCTCGACGAGGATCGCCGTCCCGTCCCCGGGGCGGCTGCTGACCTCGATCGTCCCGCCCAGGGCCTGTACCCGGTCGCGCAGCCCGATCAGACCCGAACCTGCGGCGGGATCGGCGCCGCCGACGCC
The DNA here is from genome assembly GCF_025465255.1 of Pseudonocardia sp. Classification (GTDB taxonomy): domain Bacteria; phylum Actinomycetota; class Actinomycetes; order Mycobacteriales; family Pseudonocardiaceae; genus Pseudonocardia. The sequence continues at coordinate 29 of NZ_JAODNI010000080.1, read as the reverse complement.
GTCGTCGCGGATCGACAGGTGCAGGAGGG
>NZ_JAODNI010000070.1 GCF_025465255.1 Pseudonocardia sp. | reverse complement strand
GATCCCGCAGCCGGACGCGCTGGGCCGCAACGGCACCTATGCGGTCTTCCGCAAGCTGCACCAGAACGTCGCCGCGTTCCGCCGGTACCTGCACGAGAACGCCGCAGGCCCGGCCGAGGAGGAGCTGGTCGCGGCCAAGTTCGTCGGGCGCTGGCCCAGGGGCGCGCCGCTAGCCCTCGCCCCGGACAAGGACGACCCCGCGCTGGGCGCCGATGACGAGCGCAACAACGCGTTCCTGTACGGCGACGACCCGCGCGGGCTGAAGTGCCCGGTCGGCGCGCACGCGCGGCGGATGAACGCGCGCGACGCCGTCATCACCGGCCAGGTCCGGCTGCACCGGATGATCCGGCGCGGCACCAACTACGGCCCCACCCTGCCGCCCGGCGTGCTGGAGGACGACGGCACCGACCGCGGTCTGATGTTCGCCTTCGTCGGCGCGCGCCTAGACCGGCAGTTCGAGTTCGTCCAGCGGGAATGGATCAACGACGGCAAATTCATCGGCGCCCCCGCCGAACGCGACCCGCTGATCGGCGTGCAGGACGGCGGGGAGTTCACCATCCCCAAGCAGCCGATCCGCCGCCGCCTTCGAGGGCTGCCCGACTTCGTCGTCAACCGCGGCGGCGAGTACTGCTTCATGCCCGGCCTCCGGGCGCTGCGCTGGCTCGCCGACCTCGACACCTGAGCGGGGTATCCAGTCATGGCAGACCACTTCTCCGGACCGCAGGCCCTCGCCGACCCCGCATCCGACATCACCGACGTGTACGCCTTCGCCAGCCCAGAGCGGCCCGGCCACATGGTGCTCGTCCTGGACGTGTTCCCGGCCGCGCCGGCGACGGCCCTGTTCTCCGACGCGATCACCCACCGCTTCCGGCTCCGGCCGGTCACCGCCACGAACGCCGGCGGGGCACCCGCGTTCGTCGCCGGCGCCGAGGAGTGGAGGTTCGACGTCCGCTTCGACGCACCCACGCCCCGAGACGGAGGCGCGACAGTGCAGGGCACCTGCACCACACCGGGCGGAGCGGCGATCCCGCTCCAGGTCGGCGACGAGCGACCGACCGAGGCACCCGGGCTGCGCATCTTCGCCGGGCCCCGGCTCGATCCGTTCTTCATCGACCTGAACGCCGTACTGGCCACCGAGGAGCAGGAGCAGCTGGCGTTCCGGCCCGTGTCCACCAACTCCCTCGCAGGCGCCAACGTCCTGAGCATCGTCGTCGAGTTCGACGTCGCCACGGTGCTCGGCCCCGACTCCGGCCCGCTCCTGGCCGTCGTCGGAGAGACGCTCACGTCCGGTCACGAGATCCGGGTGGAACGCATGGGCCGAGCAGAGATCAAGAACGTGATCATGCGGCCGAAGAAGTTCGACCCCGTCAACCGCGACCTCGAGATCCGCGACCTCTACAACGCCGAGGATGCCTTCGCCCTGCGCCCGGACTACGTCGGGGCCTACCGTGCGCGGCTCAATGCCAATCTGGCCTTCTTCGACCGGCTCGACGGCAGCATCGACTGGCCATCGGACGAGGAGGGCAACCACCCGCTGACCGAGTTGCTGCTGGCCGACTTCCTCGTCGTCGACACGTCCAGACCGTTCGCCGAGGGCGGCGACAGTGATCTCGAGATCGAGCGCGCTGTGCTCGCCGGCCGGCCCCACACGACCTGCGGCGGCCGGTCGCCCTGGCGCGACATCATCGACACGCTCTATACGCTGCTGGTCGGCGGACTCCACGGAGCGCCGATTGGCGAGGGCGTCCGCCAGGCCCGGCCGCCCAGCCACACCTTCCCCTACCTGTGCAGCCCCAACCCGGAGCCGCCGGGCCTGGCGACCCTGTTCCCCGCGCTGGCGGCGCCACCGGGTCAGGCCCCACCGGCCTGACCCGGACGACGGACCGGATGCGACCCGCGATGTGCGGCTTCACGAAGTGCTCTGCACAACGAGCGAGTCCACGGCGTCCCACCCGCCCAGGGGTCTGTGCCCAGCCGCGCCGAGCGGCTGCCGGGATCGATGAGGTCGTGGCCCCCGAGGGTGACCCGGGGCGAGGTCCGGGCGACCGATCCTCCCCGCTGGGCGGGGCCGGGACCTCAGGTCCTGGCGACCTCCCGATCGATCCATGCCCGGGCCCTCGGTGGCCCGACACCCCCGTGATCAACACGGTGGGATCGTTCAATCACATTCAATCACAAAGGAGAGAAACAATGACGACGTCGATCAACGACTACCGGGCCGGGCTGAGGGCCGGAGCGAGGTCGGAATTCCTCGCCATAGCGGACGTCATCCCGGGACACGAAGAGACGCTGCGCCAGACCCTGGCGCAGGCCATGAACGACCCGCACATCCAGCAGGCCATCGAGCAGATCGGCACGCTGCACGAGGCGCGGTTCGTGCTCCTGGACGGCGGCAAGCGGCTCATGTTCGCCAGCAGCTTCGACGGCCCGTGGGACACCTACATCGACGACTTCGCCCGCACGGACATCGGCCGGGCCTTCGACGACACCTGGCAGCACGCGCAGGGCTACCCGGGCGTCACGTCCCCCGACATCAAGGAGTGGTTCAAGGAGCACACGGTGGTGGCAGGCAACTACCTCGCCGCCTATCCCAAGCCGACGGTGAAGGAGATCTGGAAGGCGCTGGCCGTGAACGAGGCGTTCCAGCGGGTGCTGGACGACCCTGCCGCCGCGGAGGCGCTGCAGCACCCAGCACTCAAGCCGCTGCTGGATAAGGCCGCTGACTGAACCGGCCGGGGCCCCGGGGGCGTCGGCGCCGCCCCCCGCGGCCGCGAGTGCCGCCGAGCCCGACCGCACACCCCCACACCACGCCCTCGACACCCTATGCGGAGGTCCTGTCATGGCTGACCACTTCTCCGGCCCGCGTGCGCTGGCCGACCCCGCGTCCGACATCACCGACGTGTTCGCCTTCCCGAGCCCGGAGCGGCCCGGCCATCTGGTGCTGGTCCTGGACGTGTTCCCGATCGCCGCGCCAACCGCACTGTTCTCCGACGCGCTCATCTACCGCTTCCGGCTCCGGCCGGTGACGGCCACGAGGGCCGACGGCACACCGGCGTTCGTGGCCGGCGCCGAGGAGTGGACGTTCGACTTCCGGTTCGTCCAGCCGACTCCCGGCGGTGGGGACCAGACCGGCACGTGCACCGCCCTCGGCGTAGCGATCTCGTTCCGGGTCGGCGACGAGCAGCCGAGCGAGGCTCCCGGGCTGCGGATCTTCGCCGGGCAGCGGCTGGATCCCTTCTTCATCGACCTGGCCGCCGAGTCGGCCAACCACGTGCTGGAACGGCTGACGTTCAAGGAGCGGGGCGTCAACACCGGGGAAGGCGCGAACTGCCTGAGCATCGTCGTCGAGTTCGACGTCGCCGCGGTGCTCGGCCCTGACACCGGCCCGCTGCTGGCCGTCGTCGGCGAGACCCTGACCGCCCGTCACCCGGTCCGGCTCGAGCACATGGGCCGACCGGAGATCAAGAACTTCATCCTGCAGGACAAGAAGTTCGATCCCGTCAACCGCGACATGGAGCTGCGGGACCTCTACAACGCCGAGGACGCCTTCGCCCTGCGCCCGGACTACGCCGGGGCGTACCGCGCCCGCCTGAACGCCAATCTCCCCTTTTTCGACCGGCTCGACG
>NZ_JAODNI010000032.1 GCF_025465255.1 Pseudonocardia sp. | reverse complement strand
CCGCCCGGCGGTGCCCGAGTACTGCCGCTGCACCCCGTCCGGCGACACCTCACCCGCGCGCTCGGCCAGGGTCCAGCCGTTCTTCCGTTCCAGGCCCGCGACCAGCCCGGACACGTAGGCCCGCACCTGATCCCGCGGCTCCGCCCGCGCGAACCGGGCCCGCCACCCGGGCATGCAACCGATCCAACTCGGCCATCACGACATCGACAACCACACATGACATGATCCACCATCATGTCAAGCAACTGCCGTTGCAGTGTTGGGCCCCGCCTTGCAGCCTTCGGGGCCGCGGGGTGGGGCACTGTCGTTCGTTGCGGGGCTCAGACCCTTGGGGCAGTCCGGTCCAGCCACATCTGGCCGCTAGCGCAGCAGGCGCGGCTCGCGCGTCTGGGGCCGGACTGAGCATCGCTAGCGGTGTGCGGCGCAGAGCCGACGCACTCTACGTCGACGCACAAGCAGGGGCCGACCCCAATCCTCCGATCGATCGATCGTTCCACTTCCTCACGGTTCCGCAGCCGACCGCTCTACCCAGCTTGGTCGTCACAGGCCGTTTCCTCGGCGGGCCGGTTCCGTCATCAATGTCACAATCAACGCTGGGGATGCCACGTCCTAGACATTCCAGAGGAGGCATGCACAGCGTCCCTCCATGTTGACCCACCTTCGGCAGGAAACGTTCGTGGCCCTCTCAGCGCGCTTGTGAGGTACAGCAGCTGATCTGAGCTGGCAACGGCTCAGGAGGATCCCAAGGTGGAGGTGGCACCTGAGCCTAATCGGGGCAGCGACGGATCTGACGGTGCTGCCGAACCTCCCGGTGGGCCCGAGACAGCATCGCCGGGGCCCAATACCTAATCGCTGCGCGGGGCATACACGAGCACCGGCACACTCCCGCGGCCGGCGATCCTATGAGTCTCAAAATAGCTCGGACGGCCGCCGGCCTCGTGGACCGACGGTAGAGGTTACGGCGCGGTCGATCAAGGTGGCGGATGAGGAGAGCGGGGTGGCGAGGTTGCGCCCTAAGGCCACGATAGAGCCGCGTCAATTCGGCGAGCCCTGGCTCGCCACCTGAACGGCGGCTCGTCGGCCCCGCCACGCGTCCCCAGCCTGAGGTCGTGACAGCTGCGTCCACTCCGAGAGAGGAGGAGGATCGTGACAACGTCTGGTCCCCCCAATCAATCGCCGGAACTCCAAATCAGGATGCTGAACCTCCACAGGCCGTGGCGTACGGAAAGAACATATCCGCCGAAGAAGCTGAACGTTGCCATCGGGGCTGTTCAGTCGCAGATAGCAGCGTCCGGGAACGATGTCTATGCGACATGGGAAGCGATCGGTCAAGGCGGCAACACCGACATCTTCTTCGCACAAGGGAGATAGCCGCGCGTCGCGCAAAACCCCAGCTGTCACCACAAGCTGTAGGCACTGCCAACCGGTTGTCGCCGCGACCGGCAGCGGTCTGTCTCACGCTGCTCGTCTATACGATGTTCCTCAGCCGATCCGCTGACCCACCTTGCCATCTCGCCATGCTCGAAGGTACCGGCGACAGCGACGGCAGCACCGTTACAGACGAGCAGTACAAGGCGGCCAACGAGCAGCAGTAACCCCCGCGTGGTCAAGCTGACGCCGGTTTGGTCCGGCTGACGGGGTCCCTTCACGACACCGACTTCGTCGAATGTCGGCACGCGGAATGATCACCCATCACGTGCCCGCGTCCAGCCGGTTGCGAGTGATCAGGACAGCCGCTGCAATGGGTCCACTTCCAGCCTGCGGAGCAACTCGGCGTCACCGACCGGCCTGTCCGCCATCATGCGACCTCGCAGGGCCAGACGCACGGAGAAGGCCTACTTCCGCATCGACGTCGCTCTCGCCCGAAGCCCGGCCTGCCCGAACCCGGACGAAGCGTGGTCGTGTCTCCATTGGCCCTGTTCCCCGGTCGCCGACCACGGCCACCGACATTCCGAGCGGACGACCGAGGTGCTCGAGGAAGGCGACGGGCTGACCGAGCCAGAAGCCGTAGACGCTGGTCGGACCATATCCCGCCCCTATCGAAGCCCGCCGTACGGAGCCCCGGTAAGGCGGCAAATGGGCCTGACGGCGAGAGGGGCTGTCGAGTATCTGTAGTAGGGCTCGGCCAGTCCGAGACAGGGGGCGGGGGAAATCGGGACATAGCACAGTGATGTCCGCCAGGGGTCGAGCGGAAACCGGGCACTGCACGAGGGCTACTCGATCGGGGGCAAACGATGACAGATCACGGTGATGAGGAGACGAGCGCACCGGCGACGCCGGACGGGGACGCCGACCGGATCCGGTGGAATTGGAACAGAATGTGTTCGCTCGTGCTCTCAGCGTTGCTGGCCGTCGTCGCGCTCGTCGCTGTCGGGACATCGCCGGCAGCGGCGGACCCGGACGGCAAGTACCCGACGTTGTCCGCCCATCACCATGACGACGACGACGACTACTACGACGACTACTACGACGATGACGACGCGCCGCCCTCCGAGCGGGGGCCGACCGGTTACAGCTTGGTACTTCCGAAGGGCGCGATAGAGAGCTCGCTCACCGCGCCACACCACGACTATCCCGCGATCGACATTGCGGTGGCCGCCGGAACACCGTTCTACGCCGTCACCTCCGGTACCGCGACGAGGCTCTACCAGGCCGGTGGCTGCGGCAACGGCGTGACGCTACGGGGTGACGACGGCGCCAAATACACCTACTGCCACGCCACCCGCATCTCGGCTGTTGGCAGAGTCGCCAATGGGCAGCGGCTCGGGCTGACCGGAAGCACGGGAGATGCCACCGGCCCGCACCTGCACCTGCAGATCGCGTACCCCGCGTCGACTCTTCGGTGTCCGAAGGCGTTGTTGGTGGCACTGTCCAAGGGAACGGCTCCGCCGCCCGTCGAGCGCCTCCCGACAAGCGGGTGCTCCTATTAGCCCGCCCGGCACGGGTCTGCCAGACACACGCAGATGTATCGCAGGTCCATGCCGGCACGCCGAAAGGCCGACCATGAGTACCACCTTCAACGCCGGCGGCCTCCGTCGGACGAGTGCCGCCGCAGTCGGATTGTGTGTCGCTGCTCTGTTGCTCTCGGGTTATTCCCCTGCGCACGCGGCCACTACCGCCCACACCCCGACGTCCACCATCCCCGGCGCGATGCCGCGACCGACCGCACGGGACAACCACACCGCCGGGTCGCAGATCGCGAAGCACGAGGGCAACTACGCAGCGGCATCCTTCGCGTCGAGAGTGCCGGGGAGTGGTGCTGTTCGCGGCATGGACGTCAGCGGCCACCAGGGCGTCGTCGACTGGGCCGCCGCGTACGACGGCGGAGCCCGGTTTGCCTACATCAAGGCCACCGAAAGCACCACCTACACGAACCCGTACTCCGACCAGCAGTTCAACGGCGCCGCCGAGGCGGGCATCCTCCGCGCCGCGTACCATTTCGCCCTCCCCGACCGATCCGACGGGGCCACCCAAGCCGACTACTTCCTGGACAACGGCGGCGGCGGGGGCGCCGACGGCAGGACGCTGCCCCCGGCGGTGGACATGGAGTACACCCCTTACGGCGCCACCTGCTACGGGCTCAGCCATGCGGAGATGGTGGGGTGGGTGAAGGACTTCAGCGACACGGTGCACGCCCGGACCGGCCGATGGCCGACCATCTACACCTCGACCACGTGGTGGAGCCAGTGCACCGGCGACCTCGCCGACATGAGCAGCACCAACTCGCTGTGGGTGGCCGGGTACGCGCCGGCCGTGGGTCCGCTGCCCTACGCCTGGAGCCACTACGCGTTCTGGCAGTATGCCAGCTCCGGCACCCTGGTCGGCGACCAGAACGTCTTCAACGGTACGTACGGCGCGCTGCAGGCCTTGGCGGGGTCGGCGGCCTGACCCTCCGGTGACGACCCGCGTTCCTGCCCGCCGAACCGTGGGCGCCTGGCCTGCCATTCGGCGGGGGAGCCGAACGTGCCTACCGAGGTCATCACGATGAACCCACGGGACGCCCAGGATCGCGAGGGCGACGGAGTCGAGCACCGCGACGATCAGAGCCTTCGCTGCTCTCCCTCCGAGACGGCCGCAGCGCCGGGCAGACGAAGAGACCGACGAAGTGTCGGGCATGAATCGGCAACATGAGGACGACGTATCGAGTCGCCAATTGAAGCCGACTCCGTCATGAGCCGGGAGGAGGGGGCCAAATCAGTGAAGCAACAGACGTTCCCGACGAGCTGGTGGCCCTTGCGACTACAGGTGACCGCAGAGCGGTCGAACGTGTACTGGCCACCATCCGACCACTGGTTGTGCGGTACTGCCGCGCCCGGTTCGGACGGATGGACCGCGCCTCGGTCTCGGCGGACGACGTCGCGCAGGAGGTGTGTCTGGCCGTGCTGACGGCCCTACCCGGGTACCGCGTCCAGGGGCGACCGTTCCTGGCGTTCGTGTACGGCATCGCGTCGCACAAGGTGATCGACG
>NZ_JAODNI010000010.1 GCF_025465255.1 Pseudonocardia sp. | reverse complement strand
ACCGGCCGGGGCGGACGTGGGTACCGGCGGGCCGGCGGGCGCCGGCGCCCGCTCGGCGAACGCCAGCCACACCCCGCACAGTCCGGTGACGAACAGCAGCCCCGTGACGATGCCCTCGGTCTGCAGCGGGGTGATCGCCAGCGTGCCGGCCGGGACGAACGCGGCGCCCACGACCAGGGTGTAGAGCAGCGGGTCCGCCACCGCGAGACGCCGCCCCGGCACCCGCGAGCGGCCGGTGCGGAGGACGTAGCGGAGGGACTCCAGCAGCCCGATCGTCCCGCCGAGGGCGAAGGTGGTGCGCCAGACGATCCCGCCGTCGCCCGCGGTCCCCAGCATCGAGGCGAGTCCGAGCACGCCGGGCAGGAAGAACTTCAGGGCCAGGTGCAGCGTCGCCGCGTGCCGGTCGGGATCCGTGCGCCAGTTGCCGTGCCCGAACTGCATGACACCGAACCAGAGCCCCAGCAGCGTGAAGCTCGTGCCGCTCAGCGTCTGGTAGAAGGTGACGGTCGGGTCCACGCTGTCCCCCCTCGACGCCGCGGCAGGCGGCGTTCGGGGTCAATCGTGGTGGGCGGGGCCGCCCGCGGGAAGGGGCTCTCGCGGGAGGGTTCGGGCGATCTGCCGCCGGCTGTGCCCGTGACCGGCCTCGGCGGCAGGGGCTCGCTCGTGCTCGGTCAGGTGGTTCCGAGGCGGGCGTCGCCTCGGCGGCGCACCTCGCGCGGTGGTCGCCCGTACCAGCGTCTGACCGCCCGGGTCAGCCCCGACTGTTCGGCGAACCCGAGCATCGCGGCGACCTGGGAGAAGGGCAGGTCGGTGTGGATGATCAGCCGGTGGGCCGTCTGCCGGCGCACGTCGTCGAGGACGGCCTCGAACGTGGTGCCCTCGGCGGCGAGGTAACGCTGCAGGGTGCGCGGGTTCAGCTGCAGCAGACGGGCGACGGCGTCGACGCGCACCTGGGCCGAGCCGAGCGACTGGCTCAGCGCCGCGCGCACCCGGGGCGCGACCAACCGTCCCGGCTCGGGGAAGTGCCCCTCGAGGAACTCGACGGCGATCGCGCGCAGCATCTCGTTGCCGCCCTGCAGCGGGGTGTCGACGAAGGCGGCGGGGAGACGGAGCACGGCGGCGTCACGACCGAACCGGACGTCCGCGCCGAAGAACTCGGTGTAGCGGGAGACCGGCGCGAGCGGTGCGTGGGGCAGGTGCACGGAGTGGAGCCCGTACCGCCCGCCGTACAGGAGCGTGATGATCCGGTGCAGCAGGCCGAGCCCGAGATCGATTGCCTGCGGTGGAAGAGGTACGGGTTCGGTGCTGCCGTAGCGCAGCCCGCGTACGCCGGGGATGCCCTGGGGGTCCGGTACCAGCGTCACGGTCAGGGCGGGGCTGTGCACGAAAAGGAAGCGCGACGCGCAGTCCAGGGCGTCGCCCATCGTCTGCGAGTTCTCGATGGCGACGGCCAGCGGACCGAGTACGTCGGCGTTCTGCTGCTCGGCCAGGCGCAGCCCGAGGTCCGGACAGCCGAGCTCGGCGGCGGCGGTCTCCAGGAGCCGGCCCGCCGTGACCGAGGGGATCACCGCGTCCTCGGCGTCGAGGGCACCGCGAGGCACGCGGAAGCGCCGCAGGAGCTCTGCGCCGTCGCCACCGAGGCGGTCGACCAGCGACTCCAGGCCCCGCAACGCTGCCGCTCGCACCATCGACCGCATGTCGCACGAGGGTAAACTTTTGTCGGCTGAGGGCAAGTGCTGCCGCAGCAGGCTGCGCACACTGGACAGCGATCGTCTACGTCGCCGTGTGAGGGAGTCCGGTCTGTGACCACTGTCGAACGGCCCGACCAGCAGGTGGGCGTCGAGCACTTCGACGAGCACTTCACCCCGAGCTACCAGCCCTGGGACCAGCGGCTCTGCGTCGTCCCGGGTGGCGACTTCTTCCGCGCGATCCGGTCGGGCGACGCCTCGGTGGTGACCGACCACATCGACCGGTTCGTGGAGAACGGGATCCGGCTGAAGTCCGGGAAGGTGCTGGAGGCCGACGTCGTCGTCTCGGCGACGGGGCTGTCCCTGCTCGCGTTCGGCGGGCTCGAGCTGAGCGTCGACGGCCGGCCGGTGGACCTGGGGGACACCGTCGCCTACCGCGGCCTGATGCTGGGCGGCGTGCCGAACTTCGCGTACTGCATCGGGTACACCAACGCGTCGTGGACGCTGCGGGCAGACCTGTCGTCCCGCTACGTGTGCCGGCTGCTGGGCTACATGGAGCGCCGCGGCTACGCGAGCGCGGTGCCGACGGCCGCGGCCGCCGGGGAGTCCCGGCGCCCGCTGCTCGACCTGACGTCGAGCTACGTCCTGCGCTCCGCGGACCGGTTCCCCAAGCAGGGCGAGCGCAACCCGTGGGCCGTTCGCCAGAACTACCTCGTCGACACCCTGTCGACGGCACGGGCGGATCTTCGCCGGCACATGACGTTCACGTCGAGGTCCGCGCTTCCCGCCCGCTCGACCGCACTGGAGGAGATCGCGTCATGAGCCTTGCCCCCTATCGTTTCGCCGGGAAGACGGCGGTGCTCACGGGCGCGGCCAGCGGCATGGGCGAGCACATGGCCTACGGGCTCGGAGCCCGGGGCAGCGACCTCGTCCTGCTCGACCGCGACGCCGAACGCCTCGACGCCGTCGCCGGGAAGGTCCGCCGCGCCCACCCTGGTATCGCCGTGGAGACTCTGGTGGTCGACCTCGCGGACCGCGCCGCCGCGGCCGCCGCCGCCGAGAAGGTCCTGGCCGCGCACCCGCGGATCGGCCTGCTGGTGAACAACGCCGGCGTGGCGCTGGGCGGGCGGTTCGACCAGCTCACCCTCGACGAGTTCGAGTGGGTCATGGACATCAACTTCCGGGCCCCGGTCCTGCTCACGCACACCCTGCTCCCCGCGCTGACCGCTGTACCGGGCAGCCACGTCGTCAACGTCTCCAGCCTCTACGGGCTGATCGGGCCGGCCGGGCAGTCCGCGTACTCGTCGAGCAAGTTCGCCCTGCGCGGCTTCAGCGAGGTGCTCCGCGCCGAGCTCGCCGACCACGGCACCGGAGTCACGACCGTGCACCCCGGCGGGATCCGCACGCGGGTCGCCGAGAGCGCCCGGGTGGGGTCGGGCGTCTCCACCGAGGAGGTCGAGCGCCACCAGCGGGCGTTCCGCGGGCTGCTCACCTATCCCGCCGAGAAGGCGGCCGAGGAGATCCTCGCGGGCGTCGAGCACCGCAGGGCCCGCGTGCTGATCGCGGCCAGCGCCAAGATCCCCGACGTGCTGGCCCGGGCGCTCCCGTCCTCCTACGGGCGAGTGCTCGGAGTGCTCACCGCGGCCCTCGCGCGGCGGGCGTCGTGACCGCCACGAGAGTGCCGGCCGAGACCGGCGGGACGTCCGCCCCTGTGTTCGTCGACGTCCGGGGCCGACGGATCCGGGTGGTCCGGTCGGGCGACCCGGCGCAGCCGCCGGTGCTGCTGCTGCACGGGATCGGCCGGAGCCTCGAGGACTGGGCCCCGCAGCACGAGCGGCTGGCCGACGCCCACCACGTGATCAGCGTCGACATGCCCGGGTTCGGCCTCTCGGAGCGGATGCCCGAGCCGGTCAACCTGCGCTCGCTCGCGGAGGGCGTGCTGGCCACCCTCGACGCGCTGGGTGAGCAGCGGCCGGTCAACATCATGGGCAACTCGCTCGGCGGTGCCGTCGCCCTGCAGATCCTCGCTCTCGCACCGGACCGCGTCGCCGGCCTCGCGCTCGTGAACAGCGCCGGGTTCGGCAAGGAGGTCACCATCGCGCTGCGCCTCCTCGCGATTCCCGGTGTCGGGCGGCGGTTGCTGAAGGGCACGGACCGGAAGGCCGCCCGCCGCACCGAGCGCGCCCTGTTCTTCGACGGCTCCTTCGTCACCGAGGAGCGGATCGAGCACGCGCTCCGCATGGCAGAGCAACCCGACCACGCCGAGGTGTTCCTGGAGGCCGCCCGCGAGCTGGGGACGTTCCGCGGGGTTCGGGCCCGCTGGCGCTCGGCGCTGCTCGCCGAGGTGGCCCGGCACCCGAAGCCGACCCTGCTCCTCTGGGGGGATCGGGACCTGATCCTGCCGGCCCACCACATGAGCGCCGCGCGGGCGATGCTGCCGCACGCGCAGTCCCATGTCTTCGCGGACACCGGCCACATGCCCCAGATCGAGCGCGCCGACGACGTCGCCGGTCTCCTCCGCCGCTTCCTCGCCGCGCAAGAGGGGCAGAACACCTGATCAGCCCCCGCCGGGCGTCTCCGAGACCGCCGGGCCCTGATCCCGCGTCAGTGGCCCGACGGCTCGCGGCGGCGGCCCCGGGCGCGTCCGCTGAGCAGGGGCAGCGGGATGCGCCGCCGGGGCCTCGCCGGCAACCGCCCGGCGACGGCGTCGTCGAGCAGCACCCGCACCGTCTCCGCGGCGCAGGTCCGGTTGGCGCCGATCCCGCCGGAGGAGCCGCGCTTGATCCAGCCCACGACGTAGGTGCCGGGCATCCCGTCGACCCGCCCGTCCTGGTTGGGGACGATGCCGGTCGCGTCGTCGAAGGGCAGCCCGGGCAGCGGCGTGCCGCGGTGCCCGACGGCCCGGACCACCAGCGCGGCCGGGATCTCCACCTCGCCGTCGCGGCCGGTCACCCGCAGCCCTGCCACGTGGTCGGACCCGCTCACCGCGACCGGGGCCGAGTGGAAGCGCAGGACCAGACGCCTGGAGCCTTCCGTGGGTGGCGCCGACCAGTCGACGGTTTCGCGGCGGACGCCCTGCAGCAGTGCGGCGTGCTCGCCCGGCGCGGCCGAGTCGATCCCCCGGCCGGTGCGCGGGTCCTCGTCGTCGACCACCAGCTCGACGCCGTGCCGGCGGGTGAGGGCGAGCAGCTCCGATCGGGTGTAGGCGGCGGTCTCCGGGCCGCGGCGGCCGAGCAGCACCACCTCGCGCACCGCGCTGTTCCGCAGCAGGTCCAGTACCGGCGCGGCGATCGCCGTGCCCGCGAGGTCGGCCGGGTCCGCGGTGAGGATCCGGGCGACGTCGAGGGCGACGTTCCCGGTGCCGACGACCACGACCCGCGACGCGGACAGGTCGACGGCCGCCGGCGCGATCTCCGGGTGGCCGTTGTACCAGCCGACGACGGTCGTGGCGGCGAGGCTGCCGGGCAGGTCCTCACCCGGCACGCCGAGCGCGCGGGCCTCCGAGGCGCCCACCGCGTAGATCACCGCGTCGTGCTCGGCGGCGAGCTCCGCCGCGGTGACGTCGCGCCCGACCTCGACGCCCAGCCGCATCCGCAGCCGGTGGTGCGTGTGGTGGCGGGCGAACGTCTCGCCGATGCGCTTCGTCGACGGGTGGTCGGGTGCCACCCCGAACCGCACCAGCCCGCCCGGCACGGACAACCGGTCGATCAGCGTGACCCGGGCGTTCGTGTGCAGCAGCAGGTCCTGTACGGCGTACATCCCGGCCGGGCCGGTGCCGACCACGGCGACGTCGAGCGCCGGGAACCCGGCCGGGATCGCCCGGTCGAAGGTCGGTGGGCCCCAGTCGTGGAACACCGGCTCGGTCCCGGTCGCCCGCGACGACGGCCGGTCCACGTAGAACTCCGCGTTGATCGCCGCGTAGCCCTCGAGCGGGCCGCGCAGCGCGTCGACGGGATGGACCGCGTCCACGGGGCACGCGTCCGCACAGGCACCGCAGTCGATGCACGTCCGCGGGTCGACGTAGAGCATGTCCGTCGTGCCGAAGTCCGGCTCGTCCGGCGTCGGGTGGATGCAGTTGACCGGGCACGCAGCGACGCAGGACGCGTCGGTGCAGCAGGTCTGGGTGATCGCGTAGGGCATCGGGGTCAGAGGAGGTTCGCGCGGCGGTAGATCGCCCGCGCCGGACCGGTCAGCAGCCCCGCCGAGCCGAGGAACTCCATCAGCCCGGCGCAGCTCGAGCGGACCATCGACTTGTGGTGCTCGTTGGCCCGTGCCTCGCGCAGGGCCCGGCGGCGGTCGAGCCCGGCGGCGGCGTAGACGTCCTCGCTGACCATGCTGGTCACGATGAAGTAGGCCGCGGAGGCGACCACCACGGCGTCGAGCTGCCGGCGCGGTCGGCCCGCACCCTTCATCCGCTCCCGGACCTCGTCCCGGGCGAACTTCATGTGCCGGGACTCCTCGACCACGTGGATGTTGTTGATCGTGCGCACGAACGGGACCACACGTTCGTCGCGCATCCAGTCCCGCTGCATCACGTCGAGGACCTCCTCGGCGACCAGGATCGCCGCGTAGGCCGTCTCGCCGCCGGCGAGCGCCTTGAACGCCCGGCCCAGCTCGACGACTAACCGCTTGGGCCGGTACGGGCGGGCCCCGAGCTTCGCCACGCCCCGGGCGAACATGATCGAGTGGCGGCACTCGTCGGCGATCTCGGTGAGGGCCCACTGGAACGCGGGATCCGTGAAGTCCGTGGCGTAGTAGTCCCGCAGCATCATCTGCTGCAGGATCATCTCGAACCAGATCCCGGTGCTGGCGACCGACGCCGACTCCTGGCGGGTCAGCTCGCGCTGCTGCTCCGGGGTCATCTCGTCCCAGTACGCGGTGCCGTAGAGCGTGCTCCACTCCGGGCTGGCGCCGTGGAAGCTCGTGTCCAGCGGCGTCTCCCAGTCCACCTCGCGGGCCGGGTCGAAGGACATCATCTCCGACGAGCGCAGCAGCCGGCGCGCGACGTCCCCCTGCTCAGCTCGCTCCCCGGCCTGGTCGGTGCCGTTCAGTGCGATGGTGTCGTCCATGGTCGCTCCCTCGCGGATCGACGACGTGTGGTGTTACCGGCGGTAACGTTACCGGCGGTAACAGGTCGGCGCAACCGGAGGCGAGCGGTCGGCGCCCTCGGCGATCCGTCCGAACGGCCTTGCCCGCCTCAGAACTCGGTCACGCCCGCGTCGGGGGCGATCTCGTGGGCGGTGACGAACTTCGACTCGTCGGAGGCGAGGAACAGCACGCTGTTCGCCACGTCCTCGGGCTGCGTGGTCTCGACCGGCAGCATGTTGGCGAACATCCCGCCCAGTCGCTGGTCACCGGCTATCGCCGCACCGAGCACGGCTTGCATGTCGCCGGAGCCCATCGGGGTGGCCACCCCGGTGGGGTGCACGCTGTTGACGCGGATGGAGTGCTTGGCCAGCTCCGCGGCGAACGCCTTGGCCATGCCGCGGACGGCCCACTTGCTGGCGGTGTAGGGCACCATGAACGGCTGCACCTTCAGACCCGCGGCCGAGCTGATGAGGATGATCGAGCCGCCGCCGGCCTGCACGAGGTGCGGGGCACCCGCCATCACCGTGTTCCACACGCCGGTCACGTTCGTGCTCGTCGTCGCCTCGAAGATCTCCGGCGTCACCTGGTCCCATGCGCGCGGGATGCAGATGCCGGCGTTCGCGACGACGATGTCGAGCCGGCCCAGGTCGGCGACCGCCTCGTCGACCGCCGCGCGGAGCGGGTCGAGGTCGCGTACGTCCAGCCGTGCGGAGATGATGCGCCGGTCCAGCTTCTCGACCTGCCGGACGGTCTCGTCGAGGTCCTCCGGAGTCGCGGAGTCGTAGGCCACGCCGGGCAGTGGCGCGCACACGTCGACCGCGACGATGTCGGCGCCTTCCTGCGCGAGCCGCACCGCGTGCGCGCGGCCCATGCCCCGTGCCGCCCCGGTGATCAGTGCGACCTTGCCCTCGACCCGTCCTGCCACGTCCCCGCTCCCTTCCTCAACAACCGGACAGCTGTGTCCGGTTCGGTACCGTAGCCGCATGGCGGTCGGGCGTCGAGAGAACCGGGGCAGGAGCGCCGCCGCCGACAACCGCCGCGCCCTCGTCGCCGCCGCCGTCGAGGTGTTCGGCGAGCAGGGCTACCACGCGCCGCTGTCCGCGGTCGCGAAGCGGGCGGGCGTCGGCCAGGGGAGCCTCTACCGGCACTTCCCCGACCGTGTCAGCCTCGCCCTCGCGGTGTTCGAGGACAACGTCACCCAGCTCGAGGAGCTGGCCGGGCGGCCGGAGACCACCCTCGAGCACCTGCTGACCCGCATCACCGAGCAGACCGTCGCGTCGATCGCGTTCGTCGACATCATCACCGCCCGGGCGGCCGCGGCGGACCCCCGCCTCACGACCGTGACCGACCGCGTGCGCGCCGTGCTGGCCGATGCCCTCGGCGAGGCGCAACGCGCGGGCAGGATCCGGCGGTCACTGTGCACCGAGGACGTCATGCTGGCCGTCGGCATGGTCGCCGCGCTCGTCGCGAAGGTGCCGTCGGCCGATCGTCGTGCCACGGCCGACGCCTCGTGGGCGCTCCTCCGCGAGGCCCTCCGCCCCTGAGCTGCGCTCGAGGGGCGAGGAAGGCGCGGGCGCTGGGACGGCAGCTCGCGGTGCTCACCGTCCTGCTCGGGGGGTTCACCGCGTTCGGCCCGCTGTCGATGGACCTGTACCTGCCCGCGTTTCCCGAGCTGGCCGTCGACCTCGGCGCGAGCCAGGCCGCCGTGCAGCTCACCCTGACCGCGGACGTGATCGGCCTCGTCGTGGGCCAGCTGGTGCTCGGGCCGCTCTCGGACGCCCGCGGGCGCCGCGGGCTGCTCATCGGCTCGACCCTGGTGTGCGCGCTCGCCTCGGTGCTGTGCGCGCTCGCGCCGTCGGCGGGCTGGCTCGCCGTGTGGCGCTTCCTGCAGGGCGCGGCCGGCGGTGGCGGGATCGTGCTGGCCCGTGCCGTGGCCGCCGACCTCGCCGCCGGGGTCGAGGCGGCCCGGCTGTTCTCCCTGTTCATGACCCTGTCCAGCGTCGCGCCGATCGCGGCCCCGGTGCTCGGTGGCGCCCTGCTGGCCGGGACGGGGAGCTGGCGCCCGATGTTCTGGCTGCTGGCCGCGAAGACGCGGTCGCGGGCCAGCCCGGTGTAGGCCCCCCGCCTGCCGACGCTCGACCGGGCCGCGACCTGGGGGGCCGTGCCGGAGACTCACCCCCACCCAGTTCAGCCTCGTGTTCGCGCTCAACGCCGCCGGGATGATCGTGCTCGGCCTCGTCAACGCGCGCTTCGTCCGGCGCTTCCCGGCCCGCGGGCTCCTGCTCGCCGGGCTCGTCGCGTCGGCCTTGGCCGCGCTCGCGCTGCTCGCGGCCGTCGTTCTCGGGCTGGGTCTGGTCGCTCTGATGGTCCCGTTGTTCCTCGTGGTCGCCACCCGTGGACTCGTCTCCTCGAATGCGACCGTGCTCGGAGTGCAGCGAGCACCGGCCGCCGGTTCGGCGTCGGCGGTGCTGGGAGCGTGCATGTTCACCGGCGGCATCGTCGTCACACCACTGATGGCGCTCGGCGGCGAAGGGACGGCCCTGCCCATGGTCGTGGTCGTCGCGGGCGGCGCGCTCGCCGCACTGCTGGCCACCGGGTTGCTCACCCGCACAACGCGAGAGTCGACACCGTCGGCGTAGCGACGGTGCTGCCCGGTGGGCACCGCGCCGGTCGCCGAGACGATGGCGGCGTCGGCGCCGGGCGAAGGTCTGCGGTGCTTCTGCTCGGTCGAGCGGGCCGAGGACTGCAGCGGCCCAGGCGGTGAGAAGCCGGGGGTCGCGGGCGATCGGGCCGGCGACCGCCGGGGCAGCAGAGGTGGGGACGCTTCCCAGGAGGCCGAGCCGGTGGTCGGTTTGTAGCCGTAGACGCCGCACCAGGCTGCCGGGATCCGGACCGAGCCGGCATCGTCCCGCTGCCGGTGGCCAGCGGGACGATGCCGGCGCGCGACCGCAGCGGCGGAGCCGGCGGAGGATCCGCCGGGGGACACCGTGGAGCGGCAGCGTGTAGCCGCGGAGCGCGGGATCCGCATCGTCGTCGACGAAGGCACGCAGCCACGGGTCGAGCCGGGCGCGGAGCCTGAGGGCGTCCTCGACAGGAGTGGGGGACGAGGCGGGCGGCTCGGCATGACCGTGGTGGCGGCGGACGAAGTGGACGCCGCAAGATCCCTCCGCGGAGCGGAGGACTGCTCTCGGCCACCTTGCCGAACTACTAGAGGACTGCCGCGGCGGTGGTGACGATGTGCTCGTGGGCGGCCGCGGCCGCGGCTTCGGGGTCGTGGCGGGCTATGGCGTCGAGGATCGCGCGGTGCTCCGCGATGACGTCCTCATGCCGGTGCGGCAGGGTCAGCGCTTCGAAGCCGATCAGCCACATCGCCCCGCGCAGGCTGGTCATCGTCGCGTGTGTCCGCTCCAGGCCGAGCAGCTCGGACTGCAACAGATGGAACTGCTCGTCGAGGGCCAGGAACTCGGACTGCTGCCCGGGGCCGCCCAGGTCCTGCTGGGCGTCGATGAGCGTGCCCAGCCGGCGCACGTCCTCCTCCGTCGCCGCGAGAGCGAGTCGGCGCGCGGTGTAGGGCTCCAGCAGCGAGCGCAGGTCGAAGATCTCCCGGCGCTCGTCGGCGGACAGCTGACGGAGTCGGAACCCACGCTGGGACTCGACCGCGACGAGGCCCTCGCGGCTCAGCGAGATGAGGGCCTCCCGCACCGGGGTCCGAGACATTCCGAGCGTCTCGGCCAGTTCGTTCTCCG
Organism: Pseudonocardia sp.; assembly: GCF_025465255.1. Taxonomy (GTDB): domain Bacteria; phylum Actinomycetota; class Actinomycetes; order Mycobacteriales; family Pseudonocardiaceae; genus Pseudonocardia. The sequence goes on along the minus strand of NZ_JAODNI010000010.1, from coordinate 18,292 downwards.
AGTAGAGGACCTCCTGGCGGATCGCGCCGTCGCGGATCGCCTGCTGGATCTGCAGGTAGGCGCGGCGGGACAGGGTCGGAGCTCGGTCCACCGCGGTGATCCCGCTCAGCTTGGCCACCCTGGCATCTTACACACCAGCTACATTTCGCACTTGTATGCTACGTACTAGAGCACTAGCGTGCGGCGTGGTTGATCCACTCACAAGGAGCTGCAGATGCCTCTCTCCGTCGACGACAAGCTCGCCATCCAGGAGCTGTCGAACACCCATGTCAAGTACCTCGACGCGCACGATGTCGAGGCCTGGGCGAACTGCTGGCTGGCGGACGGGAAGTTCATCGCCACCTACGGCACCTTCACCGGTCACGAGGCCATCAAGGAGTTCATCCGCGGCCACATCGCGGCCGGCAAGGAGGACGGAGCCCGCCACGTCCTGAGCAACTACGTGATCGAGGGCGACGGGGACCGGGCGACGGTCTACAGCCTGGTGGTCAAGATCCAGGTCGAGAAGGCTCCGCACATCATCGCCACCGGCGTCTACAACGATGTCGCGGTCCGCACCGCGGACGGCTGGAAGTTCGAGTCCCGCCAGCTCGACGTGGACAACGGCGTCTTCGCCGCGGCCGCGGCCGCCGAGCAGAACGGCAGCAGCGGACGGTGACCGCGCTGGAAGCAGAGCGCTGGGGTGAGGACGGCCCACCGGTCGTCCTGGTCCACGGCAGCCTCAGCTCCGCGGCCGCGGCCTTCGGCGAGCAGAAGGTCCTCGCCGACCGCTACCGGCTGATCGCTCCCTACCGGCGCGGATACAGCCCGAGCCCGGGCACCGACCGGATCGACCCCGATCGGGACGCGCAGGACATCGTCGAGCTCCTCGGTTCCGGGGCCCACCTCGTCGGCACGTCGATGGGTGGGGTGGTGGCCATGCGGGCCGCCGCTCTGGCGCCGGAGAAGGTGTGGTCGCTGACGGTCATCGAGCCGCCCGCGATGCCGAACGCCGCCGGCCGGCCCGAGGCGGACAAGCTGATCGAGGGCCTTCGCACGCACTGGGAGCGGGCCGGCGACGCGGATCTCGAGACGTTCGTCGGGGGTTTCCTCAGGACGCTGAGCGTGTCGATGGAGCTGCCCTCGCCGCTGCCGCCCCCGTTCGCGGAGGCGGTGCGCAACCTCAAGACCGAGCGCCCGTGGGAGACCGGGGTGCCGCTGGAGGAACTGGCGGCCACGCCGTTCCCCAAGCTCGTGGTCACCGGCGGCGGGACCCCGGGCTTCGAGGACGTCGGCGACGTGCTCGCGGAGAAGCTGCCGGCCAAGCGGGTGCTGTTCGACGGCAGCCCGCACGCCGTGCAGCGCATCGGCGAGCGGTTCAACGCCGAACTGCTGGAGTTCCTGTCCTCGGCGGGTGACCACGCGAAGTGAGAACGGCATTGGTGCAGGTGGCCTCCCCGGCCGGGGAACCGGCCGGGGAGCGGCGCCGCCGAATCGGGGACATGGTGGCCGAGGCCGCCGGCGCCGACCTGGTGGTGTTGCCCGAGCTGTGGCTCTCCGGGTACTTCGCGTTCGACGCCTACGCCGAGCTCGCGGAGCCGCTCCACGGGGACACCGTCTCGGCGGCCCGCGAGTGGGCCGTCCGGCTGGGCTGCCACCTGCACATGGGCAGTGTCCTCGAGCGCGACGGGCAGGGCCGGCTCTACAACACCGCGGTCCTGATCGGCCCGGACGGGGAGATCGTCCACACCTACCGGAAGATCCACGTCTTCGGGTACCGGTCGCGCGAGGCCGATCTGCTCACCCCCGGGGAGCAGGTCGGCACGGTCGACACCGGGCTCGGCCGGCTCGGCACCACGACCTGTTACGACCTGCGCTTCCCCGAGCTGTACCGCGCACTGATCGACGAGGGCGCGGAGACCATCGTGGTGTGCTCGGCCTGGCCCGCCGCCCGGATCGCGCACTGGCGGCTGTTCACCTCCACCCGCGCGGTCGAGGAACAGGTCGTGCTCATCGCCTGCAACGCGGTCGGGGAGCAGGCCGACGGGGTCCGGCTCGCCGGGCACAGCCGGGTCGTCGACCCGTGGGGCGAGGTGCTCGTCGAGGCCGGCGAGGACGAGGGCGTGACCTTCTGCGACATCGATAGGAGTGTGGTCGCGGCGGCCCGCGCCGAGTTCCCGGTGCTGGCCGATCGCCGGCTCACCCTCGAGAAAGTGAACTGATCGCATGTCGAACCCAGCACTACACCTCACCGTCCACGGGACGGGCGAGACGCTCCATGTCCGCCCGGCGCGGCTCATCGTCGCCGGCTACACCGGCCGCGACGCCGAGGCGGTGGCCGCGCACATCGCCGAGCTCGCCGAGATCGGCGTGCCGCCGCCCGCGACCGTGCCCGCCTTCTACGACCTCGACCGCGCACTGCTCACCACGGACGCGGTGATCGAGGTCGACGGCCCGAACAGCTCGGGCGAGGTCGAACCCGTCGTCATCCGCCACGACGGCCGCCACTACCTCGGGGTCGGCTCCGACCACACCGACCGCGAGCTGGAGAAGTCCAGCGTCGCCGGCTCCAAGGCCGCGTGCCCGAAGCCGCTCGGCCGCGACGTCGTGGCCCTGCCCGCCGACCTCGACGACTTCGACTGGGACTCCGTCACCGGTGCCAGCGACGTCGACGGCGAGCCCTACCAGCGGGGAAGCCTGAGCGCCCTGCGTCACCCGGCGGACGTGCTCGCCCGGCTCGCCGACGCCCTTTCCGACGTCGACGGCGACCTCGTCCTGTTCGGCGGAACGCTGCCGCTGATGACCGGGCGCTTCGTCTTCGGCCGGAACTGGACACTGCAGCTGAAGCTGGGTGACGGCACGGTCCTGGCGCACACCTACGAGACCAAGCAGAGGAACCGCTGATGCGTACCGGACAGGACTACCTCGCCGGTCTCAAGGACGGCCGAACGATCATCGTCGACGGCGAAGCGATCCACGACGTCGCCGCCCACCCGGCCTTCGCGCCCATCGCGACGACGATCGGGGAACTGTTCGACCTGGCCGCCGACCCGGCCCAGGGGATGACCGCGACCGCACCCGAGACCGGGGCGCAGACCAACCGCATCAACATCATCCCCCGCAGCCGCGAGGACCTCGCGGGTTTCCGGCACACCGCGGAGGCCTGGGCGCGGCACACCCACGGGTGGGTGGGGCGCAGCCCGGACCACGTCGCGGCGTTCGTCAACGGCTTCGCGGCCCACCCGGAGGCGTTCGCCGCCGGGGACCGCGACCTCTCGGCCAACGTGCTCGCCTACCACCGGCGGATGCAGACCGAGAACCCCTACGTCTCCTACGCGATCATCCCGCCGCAGGTCTCCCGGGCCACCACGGCCCACGCCTGGGACGGCGACTTCGTGCAGGTCGGCGTGACCGAGGAGCGCAGCGACGGGATCGTCGTGCGCGGCGCCCAGATGCTGGCCACCGGCGGCCCCGTGGCCGACGAGATCCTCGTGTCCTGCATCAAACCGCTCACCGACGACGACGCGGACTTCGCCCTGAGCTTCGTCGTCCCGGTCGCCGCCGAGGGCCTCAAGCTCTACTGCCGCCGCCCGTTCGCCCCCGCCGCGACCAGCTCCTACGACTACCCGCTGACGAGTCGTTACGACGAGACCGACGCCCTGCTGGTCTTCGACGACGTCTTCGTCCCCTGGGAGAAGGTCCTCGTCTACCGCGACGTCGCCGGACTGCGCCGCCAGTTCTTCGACACCGGCGCCCACGTGCTCGGCAACTGGCAGGCACAGATCCGGTTCGCCGTGAAGCTCCAGTTCATCGCCGGGCTCGCCCGCAAGGTCGCCGCCGTCAACGGCGTCGACAGGTTCCCCGGCGTCGTCGAGAAGCTCGGCGAGCTCGCCGGACTCACCTCCGTGGTCGAGTCCGCGGTGCTGGCTGCCGAGTACACCGCCGCCGACGACGGGTCCGGCCTGTGGCTGCCCGGCAAACGCGCGGTCTACGGCGCGATGGGGCTTCAGGCCGAGCTGTACCCGAGGGCGCTGGCGATCCTGCGCGACCTGGTCGGCGGCGGCGTCCTGCAGGTGCCCTCGGGCGTGGCGGACATGCGCAACCCCGAGACCCGCGCGGACATCGACCGCTACATCCAGTCCCCGAGCGCACCGGCGGAAGAGCGGGTCAAGCTGTTCAAGCTCGTCTGGGACGCGGTCGGCAGCGAGTTCGCCGGCCGTCACCACCAGTACGAGATGTTCTACGCCGGAGCGCCCTTCGTCGTGAAGGGCTACGCCTACCGCAACTACGGGTTCGACGGCCCGCTCGCCGAGGTCGACGCGTTCCTCGGCAGCTACGGCGTCGACTGACCACCCCCGCCACCCACACCTCGAGGAGAACCGATGGCGAAACCGGAGCACGAATTCTTCCCGGTGACAGACGTGGAGTACACGCTCTGCCCGGGCGGCGACCCGAAGATCAAGGAACGGATCCTGGCCGCGGACCCCGCCACCGGCGTGGCGACCCGGATCCTGCGCTACGAGCCGGGCGCGGACTCCACCCCCAACGGCGTGCAGGTCCACGACTTCTGGGAGGAGGTCTACATCCTCGAGGGCTCCTTCACCGACCTCGAGCTCGGACAGACCTTCACCGCCGGCATGTACGCGTGCCGCCCCCCGGGTATGCGGCACGGGCCGTGGCGCTCCGACGAGGGCGTCACGACCTTCGAGGTGCGATACCGCGTCTGATCCGGGGTCGACCCCGGCGGAAGGAAGCCCATGATGACCTCGGCCACCATCGACCCGCTGACCATGCGCCGCACCATCGGCCGCTTCGCCACCGGCGTGGCGGTCGTGACGGCCCTCGACGGCGACCGGCCGCACGGCATGACCGTCAACTCGCTCACCTCGGTGTCGCTGGACCCACCGCTGCTGCTGGTCTGTCTCACGACCGGTGCGCGCACCACGAAGGCCGTGGTCGGGGACGGCCGATTCGCGATCAACATCCTCGGCGCCCGGCAGGAGGAGATAGCGCTGCGGTTCGCCCGGCGCGGTTCGGACCACTTCGACGGCCTCCCCCTGCGCTACGGGGACCACCGGGTCCCGGTCGTCCCCGACGCGCTCGCCCATCTGGAGTGCACGGTGGACCGGCACTTCGAGGCGGGCGACCACGAGGTGGTGGTCGGCCGGGTGGAGCAGGTGTGCGACCGGGCGGGGGCACCGCTGGCCTTCCTCGGCGGCCGATTCGGCGATCTCACCGAACGGGGAACCGAACCCGAACACTGGTTCTTCTGACCGCAGCGAGACGCAACGGTAAGACGTGCGCTCCGATCGTCGTTCGCGAGAACGGGGACGTCGGCTCGTCGCGACGCTGACGACCGCCGGCGCAGCGGGCCCGCCGGGGGACCGGCGCCGGTCCCGGTCCTCGCGCGAGCGCGGCCCCTGCGAGGACGCGTCCTCCCGCCGGAGACGATGAAGTCTTCGGCGCGAGACGGTGCGGCAGGAGGGGTCAGGTCTCGTACCAGGTCCCCGAAGCTCCACACGTTGCCTTCGTGGTCCTTGACGACGAACTGGCGGCTCCCGTGGTCGGTGTCCTCCAGGTTGCGTCCCAGGTGAGCTCGGCGTGACGGACGATTCCATCCGGGCCGTCGTCGGCATGGACAACGCGTTCGCTGAACCCGAACGCCGTGGTCAGGAAGGCGACAGCGGCTGGCTGGGCCTTGCTCGTGGTGACGCGCGTTTCGTCTCCCGCGGTGGGTGTCCCGGGCGGGGATCGGGTAGCCCCGGCCCCGGGACGTCACCGGGCCGGTCGGGGCAGCTCGGCGCCGCGGCGCTGCAACAGCCAGCGGAGCCGGTCGGGGTAGTCGGTGATCAGGCCGTCGACGCCCAGGTCCAGCAGGGCGTCCATGGTCGGGACGTCGTCGACGGTCCAGGGGATCACCCGCATCCCGGCCGCGTGCGCCTGCTCGACCATCTCCCGCGTCGTGAACGGCACGAACCCCGGCTGCGTCACCCCGCCGGACTGCGGCGAGCCCTGCACCGGGGAGATCGTGTCCGCGCCGAACGAGTGGGCGGCGGCGACGAGGTTCCCGCCGAAGTCGTCGATGTCCAGTCCGCCCAGCCACGGCGACGCCCCGGGCTTGCCCGCCTCGAGGAAGTCGCCGTTGGTCAGTGCGACGATCGGCAGCTCGGGCGCCACCTGGCGCATCCGCATGAGCGCGCCCCAGTCGAAGCTCTGGATGCTCACCCGGTCGGCCACGCCGGCGCGGCGCACCTCCGCCGCCACCGTTCGGACGTACTCCTCGCGCGGCGCGGTCTCCTCCGGCGCTCCGGCCTCGACCTTCGTCTCGACGTTGAACCGGACCTCGTCGGCATGCCGGGCCGCGGCGAGGTCGAACACCTCGTGCAGCTCGAGCATCCGGGCGCCCGGGGACAGCCGCTGCGCGGGCAGACTCGGCCTGCGGACGGAGCCGCAATCGAGGGTCCGGACCTGCGCGAACGTGAGGTTCTTGACCAGCTTCCCCACGTACGGGAACGTCGGGTCACCCGGTGCGGCGGGGGCGGTGTCGGTGCAGACGTCCCCGTTGACCTTCCGGTCGTGGCTGACCATCGCGTGCCCGTCCGCGGTGATCTGGACGTCGAGCTCCAGGGTGGAGACGCCGAGGTCGAGCGCGGTGCCGAAGGACAGCAGCGAACTCTCCACCGAGAGCCCCATCCCGCCGCGGTGGGCCTGCAGGTCGACCGGGCGCGCCGGCGGGACGACCGGCGACGCCGCGGCCACCCCCGGGATCGCGAAGGCCGCGGCGGCGAGGAGGGTGGCGACTGCAGGCGTTCGGACGGTTCCCACGGTCGGTGGACGCTAAACGCCTCCGGCGACCCGCGGTCACCGTCACGGCGAACTCCCGATGAATCCGGCTCAGCAGGCCGGCCGTGCAGGAGCTGCTCGCAGCCGGGCGCGGTCGTCTCGGTCTGGGGCGACGCCGGTGCCCCGGCTTGTTGCAAGGTGACACAGCGCGTGTTGCAAAGTGGCACAGAGCGCGTGCCACGTCACATCTGAGACTGGATAGACGAGGAACCGGGACGGGGACCGACATTTCCGGCCCGGTCTTCTCGCCGGAGCGAGCGCCGGTGTCAGTTCTCCTCGAGGTCGAGCAGTGTGACGTCCACGACTAGGCGATCGCTCTGCTGTACGAAGACTGAGGGCTGCCGCTGCGGCGGAGCGTCGTGCTGATCTGCGCGTGCTGATCGAGCAGGGTCTTCCGATCGCCCCATCGACCTTCCACGACGCGCTCACTCGGAGCCCGATCCGTCGCGCGCCCTTCCCGCGGAGCCGCGGCTCCGGCGGCAGACCTGTTGTGGCGCAACTTCATCCGCCGGCGCCGAACGGAGCTGGGTTGCGGCCTTCTCCGACGTCGCGACGGGCGGACACCTCTTCGCGCCTACAACGTCTTCGTGATCTTCGACAGTCCCCGCGGGACATCCGGATCCTCCCCGCGAGTGATCGCCAGGTGGAGCGCGAGCTGTTGCAGCGGGAGGATCTCGACCAGCGGGGACACCTCTTCCTCGACCCCGGCCGGAAGCTTCAGGCCGGCGCTGGAGGCGGCGATCGCCCGGGCGCCACCGATCGTGAACACATGGGCGCCGATGGCCTGCAGGCGGTGCAGCACTTCGGCCATGATGCGACCTCCGACCCCGTCCGGGGCGACGGCGAGGACCGGGACCTGTGGGGTGACCATGGCCAGCGGGCCGTGCAGCAGGTCGGCGCCGGAGAAGGCCTGCGCGCTGACGTAGCAGGTCTCCATCAGCTTCAACGCGCCTTCGCGGGCGGTCGGGTAGGCGTATCCGCGGCCGGTGACCACGAGACGGGACGCGAACTGGTAGCGCGCCGCGAGCGCCCGGATGTCCTCGGACCGGGCGATCAGCGCCTCGCCGGCGGCCGGCAGCGCGTCCAGGGCGGAGCCGTCGCCGTCGCGGAGCAGGTCCACCAGCAGGTACAGCGCGAGCAGCTGCGCGGTGTAGGACTTCGTCGCGGCCACTGCCCGCTCCTCACCGGCGAGGACGTCGATGTGCAGCTCGGCGGCTTGCGCGAGCGGGGACGCCGGCGCATTGGTGACCGACAGCGTGATCGCTCCCTGGCGGCGGCCGGTCTGCACCATCTCGACCAGATCGGGGGACTGGCCCGACTGGCTGACCGCGATCAGCAGCGTGTCGCGCAGATCCGGCGTCGCGCCGTAGGCGGTCACGGTGGACGGCGAGACCAGGCCCACCGGCATTCCGTGGACGACCTCGAAGAGGTACTTCGCGTACAGGGCGGCGTGGTCGGAGGTGCCGCGAGCTGCGAGCAGGACGAAGCGCGGCTGCCTCCGCTTCAGCGCCGCGACGACGGGCGCGAGGCGGGTGCGTGCGGCGACTGAACGGCGCCACACCTCCGGCTGCTCCGCGATCTCGGCGGCCATTGCCCGGCCGCCGGTCACCGGTTCCTGCAGAACGGATCCTTGCGTCACTTGCGGACCTCCACGCCTGCCGTCCCCGGCGTGTCACGGGACGGCTCTTGACAGTTCACCGACACGCCAGCTAGACCTTATGAAACTTTCCGAAGGAAGGCTACCGAATATGGTCGGCACTTCGCGCAGGCGATTCCTGAAGGCCGGCGGCCTGGCCGCACTGGCGTTCGGCGCCACGCCTCTGCTTCAGGCATGCGGTGGGGGCGATGCCCGGCCGGTGCCGGCCGCAGGCCCGCCGCTGGCGCCGCCGAGTACCGGTGGTGGGGACCTCGCGATGCGGATCTGGGGTGCCTACCCGGACTTCGTGACGTCCGAGGTGGCGGCTTTCGAGAAGACCTACGGCGCCCGGGTGGATCTGGGCGTGATCGCCGGTGACTACCCGTCGCTGATGACCAATCTGCTGCGCCAGGGCACGCCGCTGGACATGGTCTACAGCCTCTGGCACATGCCCCAGGCGTACGCCGAGGCGAACTGGATCCACGACTTCGAGCGGTTCTGGGCCAAGGACGCCGCCACGGAGGAGATGCTGCCGGCCGTCCGCGACGCCTTGACCATCAACGGCAAGCTGATCGGGCTGCCGTACTTCGCCTTCGTCAACGGCGCGCTGTTCGCCAACACGGACGTGCTGCGCAAGGCCGACCTCGAAGGTCAGTACCCGAAGACCTACGAGGAGCTCTACGCCCAGGTGCGGCTGATCAAGCGCCGCGGCGCGAGCGACACGCCATACCTGCCGTCGTTCTGGTCCGCGCCCGGGTTCGGCATCCCGTTCGGGTTCATCCAGGAGGCGCTGAACCGGAACATCCCGCTGTTCGGCCCGGGTGGCCGGCCCCTCTTCGACGAGCAGTCCGAGGTCGTCGACATGCTCGGTCAGTGGCGCAGTCTGTACCGGGAGGGGCTGGTGCCCCCGGGCGTCCTGACCTTCCAGGAGTCGGACTGGACGGAGGCGTTCGCGAAGGGCGGCATCGCGTACTCGCCACAGCTGCAGTACGACATCAAGACCTTCTCCGACCCGCAGACGTCGCAGGTCGCCGGCAAGATCGTCCCCGTCCCGCAACAGGGACAGAAGTGGGGGATGCTGCACGTCGGCGCGTACCTGATCGGCAACCACGGGCAGGACGACGCCACCCTGGCGCAGGCCTACGGCCTGGCCCAGCACTTCGGCTACCGCGACCAGCGCACCGGCCGGTTCGACGTGCCGGACGCCTGGGCGGGCAACTACTACCTGACCCAGGGCTACAGCGCGGTGAACAACAGCCCGGCGCTGGCCGAGTCGGTCGCGCGATGGTTGCCCGATCCGGAGACGAACTGGCCGGTCCTGAAGGACTACCTGACCGACCCGCAGGTCGCGACCGACCTGTTCCACACGACGTGGGGGTCGGTGTGGATGACCTACGCGTCCCGGGAACTGCCGAAGGCGGTCAACGGGGACGAGAGCCCGGCCGCCGTCGTGAAGAAGCTGCGGAAGAAAGCCGAGAGCCTGATCGATGAGTACGGTAACTAAGCCCGCGCCGCCGGGTCCGGCGTACCCCGTCGAGCGTTCCACCGGTCGGCCCAGGACCCCGTTCAGCTCGCGGATCAGCCCGACCAGGTTCGGTCTGCTGCTCGTCGCGCCCGTTGCGGTCCTGCTCGTGGCCATCGTGATCTACCCGGTGGCGTACTCGCTGTACCTGAGCCTGTCGCACACGAACCCCTTCACCGGGGTCCGGCGCTTCGCCGGCGTCGACAACTTCCAGCAGGTGCTCAGCGACCCGGACTTCTGGCACTCCACGTGGCTGACCGTCTACTACGTCGTGTGCGTGACGGTGCTGGCCTCCGCCGTGGCGCTGGGCACGGCGCTGCTGCTGCGGGAGAGGTTCGTCGGGCGTCCGGTCCTGATGGCGCTGATCGTGCTGCCGTGGTCGCTGTCGACCTACGCGGCGGGCGTCGTGTGGCGCTACATCTTCAGTCCGCAGTACGGGCTGCTCGCCGCGATCGCGCAGCAACTGGGTCTGCCACCGCTCGATCTCCTGTCGAAGAACACGGCGATCCCGGCGCTGGCCCTGGTGCACGCCTGGCAGTTCGCCCCGCTGGGGGCCTACTTCCTGCTGGCGAGCCTGCAGGTGATCCCGGACGACCTCTACAAGCTCGCGAAGGTCGACGGCATGGGCATCCTGCGGCGGTTCCGCACGATCACGAGGCCCTACATCAGGCTTCCGTTCGCCATCTACGTCGTGCTCGTCGGGGGCCAGGCGGCGATGGCGTTCGACCTGATCTACTTCCTGACGTCCGGCGGGCCGGGGGGTGCGTCCCAGACGCTGACCTACGCCATCTACCAGGAGACGTTCCAGGACCTGAGCTTCGGCCCCGGCGCCGCGATGTCCTGGATCCTGCTGATCGTGGTCACCGTGCTGACCGCCGGCTACTACGTCGCGGCGATGAAACCCGGGTCCGGGCAGGACAAGGCGGCGGAGGCATGAGCATGCGACGGAAGGTTCTCATCCACATCCTCGCGTTGATCGCGTTGATCTGGACGGTGGTGCCCATCGTCTGGATCGTGCTGATCTCGCTGATGTACCACCACGAGTTCGCGTCGGCGGACATCCACCTGTTCCCGCACCAGCCGACGCTGGCGAACTACGTCCGGCTGCTCGGGGGCGCCGCACCGGACTGGAACGGGACCGCCCAGGGCCCGAACGCGTACGGGCCGCTGATCCGGGAGGGTCTGCTCAACAGCGCACAGGTCGCCGTCTGGGTGACGGTGCTGAGCATGATCGTCGCGGTGCCCGCCGCCTATGCGCTGTCCCGCGTGCAGATGCGGTTCCGCCAGGCCGGGCTGCTGACGATCGTGGCCACCCGGTCGATCCCGCCGGTCGCGACCACCATCCCGTTCTTCGCGCTCTACCAGGGCCTCGGGCTGTCGGGCACGAAGACCGGCCTGGTCATCGCCCACATGACGATCACCGTCCCGCTGCTGGTGTGGATCGGGACCAGCTTCTTCGGCGGCCTGCCGCCCGGCCTGGAGCGGATGGCCCGGGTGGACGGCTGTTCGCGGTGGCGGGCATTCGCACGTGTCGTCGTGCCCGCCTCGCGGCATTCCATGACGGCGATGGCGGTGATCGCGTTCATCACCTCCTGGGACGAGTTCACGTTCGCCCTGATCTTCAACACCGGCACGCCCGCGCAGACCTTTCCGCCCGCGTTGTCGAGCATGTTCTTCCAGGTCTCGGTCCCGACCGACGTCGCGAGCGCGACGGTGTTGGGCCTCATCCCGCCGCTGCTCGTGGCGGGCCTCTTCCAGCGCTACATCCGCAAGGTGAATCTTGTCGGCCTCTGAGGAACGGACAGCTGTCATGGAACCCGAAGTCCTGCAGGTCGGCATCTCGGTCGAGTCGGTGACCAAGCGCTACGGCAAGGCCCCGCGCGCGGCCCTCGACGACGTCGACCTCGAGATCCGTCCCGGCGAGCTGCTCGCGGTCCTGGGCCCGTCCGGCGGCGGCAAGAGCACACTGCTCAACGTGCTGGCCGGACTGGAGCCCGTCAACTCCGGGCGACTGCGGTTCGGCGACGAGGACGTCACCGACATCCCCGCCGAGCGGCGCAACGTTGCGGTGGTCTTCCAGTCCTCGATGCTGTACCCGCACCTGTCCCTGCGGAAGAGCATCGCGTTCGCGTTGACGATGCAGAAGCTGCCGGCGGAGGAGATCCAGCGGCGCATCGACGAGGTCGCCGGCTGGCAGCGCATCGACCACCTGCTCGATCGCAAGCCGCACGAGGTCTCCGGTGGTGAGCGGCAGCGCTCCGCGGTGGCCAAGGCGCTGGTGTCCCATCCCGCCCTGCTGCTCATGGACGAGCCGTTCTCGGCCGTCGACGCGCAGCTGCGGCGCCAGATGCGCACCGAGCTCGCCAAGCTGCACCGGCAGTTCGGGACCACCACCGTGTTCGTCACCCACGACCAGGAAGAGGCGATGAGCATCGCCGATCGCGTGGCCGTGATGCGCGCAGGCAAGCTCGTGCAGGTGGCCGACCCGCTGACCCTGTACCGCCGGCCGGCCTCGGCGTGGCTCGCCGACTTCGTCAGCGTGCAGCCGTTCAACCTCATCCCGGTCGAGCACCAGGACGGTGGCGCGCTGTCCGCGTTCGGCGGGAGCCTGGTGCTGAAGCCTCCCGGCGGCCCGTTGCCGCAGCGGTTGGACCTCGGGGTCCGGCCCGAGCATCTGCGCATCACGCGCAGCGAGTCGTCGGCCTTCCGGATCCTCACCCGCGAGATCATCGGTGGCCAGGTGAAGTACACGATCACCACCGACCGGGGCGACGAGCTCGTCGCGGTGCGCAGCGATGACGAGGTGCTCGACGCCGACACGCCGGTCGACCCGGCTGTCGACTGGGCACACGCGCTGGCCTTCGATCCCGACAGCGGTGATCGCCTCGACGTCCGATTCAACGAAGTGGTGGCCAGTGTTTCTTGAGCTCCTCAGGCGGCGTAATCCTGCCCTGCTGACCGCGGCGGCCGACCTCGCGCTGCAGCGGCGGATCCCGCCGAACACGTTCGTGCTCGACCGCGACGCGATCGCGGCGAACGCCGCCGTCATCCGGGCCGAGGCCGAGGCCGTCGGGCTGGACCTGTACTTCATGACCAAGCAGATCGGCCGGAACCCGGTGATCACCGAGGTGCTGGTCGGCGCCGGCGGCGGTGAAACCGTCGCGGTGGACATCACCGACGCCAACGCGCTGCTCGCGCACGGCTTCCGGCTGGGCCACATCGGCAACCTGGTGCAGGTGCCGACCATCGACATCCCGCGGATCGTGGCCGCCGAGCCCGAGGTCATCTCGGTCTTCAGCGCGGCCAAGGCCCGGCAGATCGCGGCCGAGGCACACCGGCAGGGCCGCACGCAGGACCTGCTGATCCGGGTCGCCGACCCGGCCAGGGACACCTACCTGCCGGGCATGGACGGTGGCGTGCTGATCGACGACCTGCGCTCGACGGCGCAGGAGATCGCGGCACTGCCGGGTGTGCGGGTGGTGGGCGTGACGACCTTCCCGGCGCTGGCCTACTCCGAGGCGGCGAAACCCGTCCCCACCGAGAACTTCGCGACGCTGCTGCGCGCCCGCGACCTCCTCGCCGGGATGGGCCTGGAGGTACGCCAGGTGAACGCCCCCGGCAACACCTCGGTGTACACCCTGCGCACGCAGGCCGAGCTCGGCGCCACCCACGTCGAGCCGGGGCACGGGTTCCTCGGTACCACCCCGTACCACCTAGTGCAGGACCTGCCGGAGATCCCGGCCGCCTGCTACGTCACCGAGGTGGCCCACCACGTCGGCGACCGCGCCTACGTCTACGGCGGCGGCTTCTTCGTCGACGATCCGGTGTGGCTGGACCCGGGCTTCCGCCGGACCGCCATGGTGGGCAACAGCCTGGAGGAGATCCACGAACACCGCTCGGAGTTCCACGGCGCCGGATCCGGCGCCACCGGCGGGTTCGGGGGCATCGACTACTACGGCTACATCAGCGGTACGCCGCAGACCGCGCCCGTCGGCTCGACCGTCGTGATGGGTTTCCGCATCCAGTCCTTCGTCACGCGCGCGAACATCGCCGTCGTCAGTACTGCAGGGGGCCGGCCCGAGTTGCACGGTGTCTTCGACCAGGCCGGGAACCGGTCGCCCACCTATGTCTGACGTCCGCACGGCCGACCGCGGGTACATCCGCGAGGTCAACCTGCGCGCGGTCGTGGAGACCCTGCGCCGCATCGGTGCCATGACCCGGGCGGGCATCGCGCGCGAGACGGGTCTGAGCGGCCCGACGGTCTCGGCAGTGGTGACCACCTTGACCGAGGCCGGTGTGGTCACCCCGGTCGGCGAGGGGCCGGCGACCGGCGGCCGGCGGGGCGACCTGTACGAACTGAACGCCGGATCCCGCACGGTGCTGGTGGTGGACCTGAGCGGCGAGCCCGCCCGGTACGCCCTCGTCGACCTGAACGGCGGCATCGTCGCCGGTTCGCTCCACGAGGTCCCGCCGACGGCGTTGCGCAGTCCGGCGACCTTCGTCCGCTGGCTCGCGAGGCAGGCGGGGCGCCTGGAGCGCGTGGTCGGCATCGGGCTCGCGGTCCCCGGCGTCACCGACCCGCTGACCGGCACCATCGAGTGGGCGCCGAGCCTCGGTTGGCGTGACGTCCGGCTGCTCGACGAGGTTCGGGCCACGGTGCGGACCGAGGTGGTGGTCGTCGACAACGACCTCAACCTCGCCGCGCTGGGCGAGCACGCCTTCGGCGAGCACGACTCGTCCGACCTGGTCATGTTCGGCGTCCGCGGCGGTCTGGGCGCAGGTCTGATCCTGGGCGGCGCGCTGCATCGGGGCGTGCATTTCGCGGCCGGCGAGATCGGATACCTGCCTGCGCCGTCCGGCGTCCGCGGATCACGTGACTTCGGCCCGCTCGAGACCACGCTGTTCGACCACATGCGCGCGGTCGGTGAGGACGGCGCGGCGGACGCGGCGTCGACCAGCGGGATCGCCGAGATCCTGGCGTCCGCCTGCCTGGCCGTGGCGGCGGTGCTCGACGTGGGCGTGATCGTCCTCGGCGAGGAGATCCTCCGATACGGCCGGGGACTCGACGCGGAGCTCACCGGCCGGCTCGCCGATGTGCTGCCGCACCCGCCGACCGTCATCCCGTCGCGGCTGGGCGCGGACGCCACGCTGCGCGGGGCCGCGGCCGCGGTCCACCAACAGGTCAACACCGACATGCGGCGACTGCTCATATGATCTTCGTGGGAGTCGACGCCGGCGGCACCCACGCCCGCTGCGCGGCGATCAGCTCGACCGGCGCCGTCGTCGGGCGGGTGGGCGGCCCTGGGGCCAACGTCCACCGGCACGGCCTGCAGGGCAGCGGTCGCTCGCTCGTGGGACTCGTCCGCGCGGCGCTCGGCGACACGCCGCCCGGAGCGCCGGTGTTCGCCGCGGTCTGCGCGGCGGGGCTGGACACCAAGGAGGTCGAGGCCGCGCTCGCGGACGGTCTGCGCGAGGCGGCACCCGACATCGACTGGTCGTTGGCCAACGATGCGATGGGCGCCTGGAAGGGCGCGTTCGGGACCGGGTCGTCCGGGGTGGTCGCCATCTCCGGCACCGGCTCCGTGGCCTTCGCCCGAAACGACGCCCGGGAGGCACGCGCCGGTGGGTGGGGGGCGTTGCTCGGCGACGAGGGCAGCGGCTACGACATCGGCCGTCGTGCCTTGATCGCGGTACTCCGCGAGCACGACCACATCGGACCTCGCACCTCGTTGCGCGGCCCGGTGCTACGGCAGCTCGGGCTCACCGAACCACAGTCGATCATCGACCACATGCATTTCCACATGCAGCCCTCCGACGTCGCGGCGCTCGCCCCGCTGGTGCTCGACCACGCGAGCACCGGCGATCAGGAAGCCGAACGGATCGTCGACGCGGCCGCGGCCGCGCTGGTGGAGTTCGCCCGGGCCGCCGCGACGGCGGTGCGGGGCGAGGACGACCCACCGACCCCGTTCGCCCTGGTGGGCGGGGTCTCGGAGGACGCCTGGTTCCGTGCTCGCGTCCGGCTGCGCAGCACTCTTCCGGCACTGTGCCTGTCCTGGCGGGAGGCGCAGGCCTCGCCGATCGTCGGGTCGGTCCGGCTGGCGATGGAGGCCGCGATCACGGCGTGCCCCGGCCTGATCGGGAACATCGAGCTCACCCCACATCTGACGGCAGCGATCGAGGCGGCGGCGTGAATCTGGACTTGTTGATCCGTGATGGGCTGGTCGTGGACGGGACCGGCGCACCGGCGTTCGTCGCGGACGTCGGCGTTCTGGGACACGACGTCGTCTACGTCGGCACCCTCCCCGACGGCGTGCAGGCCGAACGGGTGATCGACGCCCGGGGGAAGGTGGTCAGCCCGGGCTTCGTCGACATCCACAGCCACTCCGACTTCGTGCTGGCAGACCCGCGGCACGAGGAGATCCTGAGCTGCTTCCTGCAGCAGGGCATCACGACCCTGGTCACCGGTAACTGCGGGTTCGCCCCGGCACCGGCGGCACCGGCCTTCGAGCCCGAGATGCGCGGCTACACCTCGTTCCTCCGCTCGCGGGGCTCGCGTAGCAGCTGGCCGACGATGGCGGGCTACCTCGACACCCTCGACGATGCCGGGGTCGCGCTCAACGTGGTGCCGCTGGCCGCCCACGGCGCATTGCGGATCGCCACGATGGGTTTCGCCAAGCGGGAACCGGATGCCGCCGAGCTGCGGCAGATGACCATGCTGCTCGAGGAGTCCCTCGCCGCCGGCGCCTTCGGGATGTCGGCCGGCCTGGCGTACGCACCGGGCATGTACGCCACGACGGCCGAGGTGACACACCTGGCCACCCTCGTCGGGCGGGTCGACCGGCTGTTCACCTGCCACAGCCGAGGACTGTCGGAAACCCTCGTCGACGCCGTCTCCGAGGTGGTCGAGATCGCTGCGCACGGCGAGGTCCGGACCCAGTTCTCGCACCTGTGCGCACTGGGGGAGTCGAACTGGCCACGGATCGGCCGGGCGATCGACACCCTGGAGGGGGCCCGCAGGCGGGGGATCGACGTCGCAACGGACTGCCAGGCCTACATCGCCGGAAACACCACGCTGGCCGCGTTGCTGCCGCCGTGGGCCGTCGAGGGCGGGATGGACGACGTGGCCGCGCGGCTCGACGACCCCCGCACCCGCAAGGAGATCCGGCGCAGCATCGAGGACGGCCGGCCCCGGTGGCCCACCCCGTCCGGCGGCTGGACCGACAACATGATCGCGTCGCTCGGGTACGACAACATCTGGTTGCTGACCGTCGGGTCCCCGCAGTACCGCGAGCACGAGGGCACGTCGCTCGCCCAGCTGGCGGAGCGCACCGGCCGCGACCCGTTCGACGCCACCATGGATCTGCTCGTCGCCGACCGCGGCGAGACGATGATGCTCGTGATCGGCTCGGCCGGCAGCATGCGGTCCGACGCGCCGCTGAGCGAGGTCCTCGGCCTGCCGTACACCGCACTGGAGACCGACGCGATCGTCACCGGTGAAGGCATCCCCAACCGCGGAGCCTTCGGCGCCTACCCCCGGATGCTCGGCCACTTCGTGCGATCCGAGGGCCTGCTGTCCCTCGAGCAGGCGATCCACCAGATGACGGGGCTCGCCGCCGAACGGGTCGGCCTGCCGACGATCGGCCGGATCCGGCCGGGCTGCGCGGCCGACCTGGTGGTCTTCGATCTCGACTCGGTCGGCGACACGACGACCTACTCCGACACCACCTCGGCACCGACCGGTATCGAGCACGTGCTCGTCAACGGCACCGTGATCGTCGACGGGGGCGTCTACCGTCCCACCCGCGCAGGTCGGGTGTACCGGCGCTGTTGAAAGGCTCACCCCGCCACGTCATCGCCGGACCGTGCTCCGCCAGGTCTGCGATCGCCGCACGGCTGCACCTCGACGGCGCGGAGCCCGTCAGCGCCGACAGCTCCCGCCGCGGCTTGTCGATCAACGCCTGATCGGCCGGCAACGCCCGTCGTCGCCCGGCGCCGCGAACGTCGGATCCGGTTGTGGCGGTCGAGGAACGCTTGCCCGGTCGCAGGCTCGGCCCCCGGCGACCGGGACCGGATCCGCCGCACCGACTGGTGGATCCACCAGGATCCTCCCGACCTCTTCGTCGGGCTCGACGAAGCCAGCGCATCGGTCGCGCGCCAACAATCTGCCCTACGTCACGACATCGGAGGCCGCATGGGGCAGACCGGGACCGATTCGATCGCACAGTCGGAGTGGACGCCGTCCCGAGTACGTCGAACGGCGACGGTCACCGTGGGACTGCTCATGGGCGTCTACGTCATCGACTACATCGACC
>NZ_JAODNI010000240.1 GCF_025465255.1 Pseudonocardia sp. | reverse complement strand
GGGGATGAACGTGGCGGTGGTCAGGCGGGCGACGGCCGGGCTCGCGGCCTGGCTGACCGGGCGCGGCGACGGCGGCCGGCCGGTCGTCGTCGGGCGGGACGCACGGCACGGGTCCGAGGCCTTCGCCCAGGCCGCCGCGGAGGTGCTCGCGGGCGCCGGGTTCGCCGTCCACGTCCTCCCCGAACCCCTGCCGACGCCGGTGCTGGCCTTCGCGGTCCGCCGGCTCGGCGCCGTCGCGGGAATCCAGATCACGGCGTCGCACAACCCCCCGGCGGACAACGGGTACAAGGTCTATCTCGCCGACGGCGCGCAGCTCGCGCCGCCGGCGGACGCCGAGATCGAGGCCGCGATCACCGCCGCGCCCGGCGCGTTCTCGATCCCGACGGCGCCCGCGCGGACGGTCGTCGACCCGGTCGAGGACTACCTCGCGCGGGTCGCCTCGCTGCCCCGCGGGGGCGCCCGGGGTCTCCGGATCGCGCTGACGCCCCTGCACGGCGTCGGCGGGCGGACGGTGGTGCACGCGCTGTCCCGGGCGGGATTCACCGACGTCCACGTCGTCGGGTCGCAGGCGGTGCCGGACCCGGACTTCCCGACCGTCGCGTTCCCGAACCCGGAGGAGCCCGGCGCCACCGACGCGCTGCTGGCGCTGGCCGCCGAGGTGGACGCAGACCTCGCGATCGCCCTGGACCCGGACGCGGACCGCTGCGCGCTCGGCGTGCCCGGTCCGGACGCCACGTGGCGGATGCTCAGCGGGGACGAGACGGGCGTGCTGCTCGGGGACCATCTGCTGCGCTGCGGTGGGTACACGGATCCGCTGGTGGCGACGACCGTCGTCTCGTCGTCGATGCTGGGGCGCGTCGCGCAGGCGTACGGCGCGCGCTACGCGGAGACCCTCACCGGTTTCAAGTGGATCGTCCGCGGCGGGCCCGGGCTCGTGTACGGGTACGAGGAGGCGCTGGGCTACTGCGTGGACCCGAATGCCGTGCGGGACAAGGACGGCATCGCCGCCGCCGTGCTCGCGACCGATCTCCTGGCCGGGCTGCGAGCCCACGGGCGGACCCTGCTCGACCGGCTCGACGAGCTCGCGGCCGCCCATGGGGTCCACCTCACCGCGGGCGTCTCGCTACGGATGGAGCCCTCCGCCCGGGACGCCGCCGTCGCCCGCCTCGGCGCGGAGCCGCCGGAGGGCTGGGAGATCGACCGCCCGGCACCGGACGTCCTGCGGCTGCGCCGCGCGGGCGAGCGGCTGGTGATCCGCCCCTCGGGCACGGAACCGAAGCTGAAGGCGTACCTGGAGGTCGTCGAGCCGGTCACGGACGGCCTCGACGACGCCCGGGCGCGCGCCACCGACCGGCTGGCGGCGCTGCGCGCGGAGGTCGGCGGCCTGTTGCAGGAGGAGTGAGATGTCCCGGCTGCTGATCGTCCACCACACCCCCTCGCCCGCGACCCAGGAGCTGCTCGACGCCGTGATCCGTGGGGCCGGCGACCCCGAGATCGTCGGGGTCGAGGTCGTGCGCCGCGCCGCGCTGGCCGCCACCGCGAGCGACCTGCTGGCCGCGGACGGCATCGTGCTCGGGACCCCGGCGAACATCGGCTACATGTCCGGTGCGCTCAAGCACTTCTTCGACCAGGTCTTCTACGTCTGCGCGGACGACACCCGCGGGCTGCCCTACGGGGTGTACGTGCACGGCAACCAGGGCGTCGAGGGCGCGGTGAAGGCCGTCGCCGCGATCGCGTCCGGTATGGGGTGGAAGGCCGCGGCCGCACCGGTGGAGGTCATGGGGGCGCCGGACAAGGCGGCGCTGGAGGCGTGCTGGGAGCTCGGCGCGACGGTCGCCGCGGGGCTGTCCGACTAGGACGCCGCCGAGGTGGACGACGCCGCCTTCTCCTGCGCCAGCCAGCCCTCGATCTCCGTCGCCCACATTCCGGCGATCTTCGAGTAGCCGCCCGCGTCGGCGTGCAACGAGTCCGTGAAGTCCTCGGCGCCCAGCAGGTTCGAGTTGTCGACGTACTCGACCGACTCGCCGCGCGCCACGTGGGCCGCGACGATCCCGGGGGTGAGCCTCGCCAGCTCGGCCCGCGCCGGGGCCCGGTTCGGGAACTTCGCCCAGATCCCCGCGACGATCACGTGTGCGTCCGGGGCCGCGGCGCTCACCTCGGTCAGCAGCGCGTCGAGCCGTCGGGCCACGACCGCCCCGCTCGCCCCGCTGCCGATGTCGTTGGTCCCCATGTGCAGCAGGATCACGTCCGGATCCGCCGCCCGCACCCAGCCGTCGACGACCCGCAGCATCTTCTCGATCGTCCAGCCGGAGTGCCCCTCGTGGTCCCGGTCCCGCAGGCCGGCGGGGCCGCTCCTGCGGGATCCGACGTAGTCGATCGCGATGCCGTCGCGGTCGAGGTCGGCCAGCAGCGGGCCCCGGTAGCCCGCCGTCGCGGGGCTGCCGACGCCCTCGGTGCTCGACGCGCCGAGCGGCATCACCCGCAGGACCCGCAGCGGCGCGTCCGGGCCGGTGCCGACGGTCCGCACGCCGGGGACGGCGATCTCGGCGTCCGCGACCGGCACGGCGAGGAGCAGAAGCGCGACCAGCACCGTCACGACGAACCGCAGGTCCCTGACCGCAACCCGCATCCGACCCTCCACGATCCCCGATCGCGTCCCCCGACAGAGGGACCCGAACTGATCTCTGGTTGAAGAGTCGTTCCGTTACACGGCGCGCCGTGGCACGTGCGAGATAGCCTCCGAACGTGCCACGGCCCAAGGTCCACGACGACGCGCTGCGCGCGCGGCTGCGGGATCGCGCGGGCCAGCTTCTGTCCTCCGACGGCGTCGCCGGACTGAGCCTGCGCAAGCTCGCCTCGGACGTCGGGACGTCGACCACCGCGGTCTACTCCCTGTTCGGCGGCAAACCCGGTCTGGTGAAGACACTCGTCGACGAGGCGTTCCGCCGCCTCGGTGCCCGCCTCGCCGCCGTCCCGGACAGCGGGGATCCCGCGACGGGCCTCGTCGCCCTGGGGCTGGCCTATCGCGACGCCGCGCTCGACGACCCCCACCTCTACGACGCGATGTTCGGCAGCGCCGAGCTCGACGACGAGTCCCGCGGCCTGCGCGACGCCGCGTTCGAACCGCTGGTGAAGGCGGTCGAGCGGGCGATGCGCGCGGACGTGCTGCGCGGTGACGCGAACGCGGCGACGGTCGCGCTCGGTCTCTGGGCCGCCCTGCACGGCCTCGTGTCCCTGCAGCTGCGGGACGCGGTGCCGGCCGGAGGCGGGGACCCTGGCGAGGGCTTCGCGGCGATGGTCCGGGCCGCGGTGGACGGCTGGCGCTCCTGATCGGAGCCGGGCTCTCCTGATCGGAGCCGGCGCTACAGGGCGGCGGCCCGGCGGCGGAGGTAGTGCACCACCGCCGCCGCGACGATCCGGTTCAGCGTCACCATCGGGCCCGGTGCGAGCGCGGCGAGCAGCTCGTAGAGGCCGAGGATCTGCGCCCGGTCCGTGTCCTTTGCCGACGGCGCCTCGTCGTGCACGGCGGCGATCGCGGCCTGCAGCTGGTACGGCCCGATCGGCGCCTCGGCCAGCGCCCGGGTGACCAGTCCGACGCCCTCGGTGATCGCCGCGGAGTCCCACCGGGCGCGGTCCTGCTCCGCCAGCGGGACTCACCCGCGGCGTCCGTGCGGGCCGGGCGGCGGGCGTCGGGCATCGAGAACGCCGCGCCCCGGATCCGGGACTTCGCGCGGCTGATCCGCTGCGCGATCGTCGGCTCCGGGACCAGGAACGCGCGGGCGGACTCGTTGCGCCACAGCTCGATCCGGCGCCGGGCGGCCGTCGTGACCAGCCACCCCCCGGGATTGTCCGGCGGGCCGTCGGCGGGCCACTGCAGCGCGGCGGCGAGCAGCGCCTCCTGGACGGCGGCCTCGCACAGGTCGAAGTCCCCGTACCGCCGGACGACGGCGGCGAGGACCTGCGGCGCCAGCTCGCGCAGCAGGCCCTCGACCGTGCCGGGCGGACTCACCCCTCGAACCCGGACATGTCCATCAGCGGCCGCACCTCGACGACGCCGAACTCGGCCTCAGGGAGGAGTTGTGGAGCAGCAGGATCAGGTACCTCACGGTGGCCTCCTCGTGGGGGTTCACCGGAACGTCGAGACCGCCAGGGGCGTTCTCGACGTCAGACCGCGCCGAACTGCCGGTCCCCCGCGTCGCCCAGCCCCGGGACGATGAACGCCGAGTCGTTGAGCCGCTCGTCGATGCTGGCGGTGACGAGCCGGACGGGCAGCCCGCTCGACCTCAGCGCCTCGACGCCCTCCGGTGCCGCCAGCACGCAGACCGCGGTCACGTCGTCCGCGCCCCGCGCGGTGAGCAGGCCGATCGTGTGCACCATCGAGCCGCCCGTCGCCAGCATCGGGTCCAGCACGAACACCGGCCGCCCGACGAGGGACTCCGGAAGCGACTCCATGTACGGCGTCGGCCGGTGGGTCTCCTCGTCCCGCGCGACCCCGACGAACCCCATCTGGGACTCGGGGATCAGGTTCTGCGCGGCGTCGGCCATGCCGAGTCCGGCCCGCAGCACCGGCACCAGCACGGGCGGGCTGGCGAGGCGGTGGCCGGTGGTCCGCGCGACCGGGGTGTGCAGCGGTGCGGTCGCCACGGGGGCGCCCCGGGTGGCCTCGTAGATGAGCATCAGCGTGAGCTCACGGAGCGCGGCGCGGAACGCCGCGTTGTCCGTGCGCGCGTCGCGCATCGTGGTCAGCCGGGCCTTGGCCAGAGGGTGGTCGACGACCTGGACGTCCATGCGCCGGACCCTATCCGGCGATCCCGCGGTCCGGCCCGGGATCACGACGCGAACTCCACGACGACGTCGGCCAGCGCCGGCCCCGCGTCCTCCTGCAGGAAGTGGCCCGCGTCCCGGATCGTCGGGTGCTCGCGTCCCGCGGCGCCCGGCATCGTCGCGGCCAGCAGCGGCGCCATGGCGGCGGTGATCGGGTCGCCGTCGCTGAAGGCGCAGAGGAAGGGGATGTCCCGCTTCTCCAGGACGGCCCACGCGGCCCGGTTCGCCGTCGTCGCCGGGTCGTTCGGACGGGTCGGGACGAGCGTCGGCATCGCCCGCACCGCGGCGGCGAAGTCCGCGGACGGGAACGGGGCGTCGTATGCGGCGCGCACCGCGTCGTCGAGGCGGGTGCGGCAGCCGGACTGCACCAGCCGCCCGACGTCCAGGGCACCGGCGGCACCGGCCTTCTCCACCGCGCGCCGGAACCGCCACCAGACCTCCGGCATGTCCGTGTCCCCGGTCGGGAGCCCGGTGTTCGCCGCGACGACCCGCGCGAACCGGTCCGGGTGCTCCGCGACGAGCCGCAGCCCGATCAACCCGCCCCAGTCCTGCCCGACGAGCGTGATGCCGTCGAGCCCCAGGACGTCGAAGGCCACCGCGCGGACCCACTCGACGTGCCGGGCGTAGGTATGGTCGGCGAGCTCGGCGGGCTTGTCCGAGCGGCCGAACCCGACGAGATCCGGCGCGACGGCGCGGAACCCCGCGGCGGCGAGCACCGGCAGCATCGTGCGGTAGAGGTAGGACCAGCTGGGCTCGCCGTGCAGCAGGAGGACGGGCGGGCCGTCGGGCGGCCCCTCCTCCACCCACGCCATCCGCAGCGTGCCGCCGTCCGGGTCCGGCACCTCGGCGTACCGCGGGGGCTGCGGGAAGCCGGGGAGCCCGTCGAACCGTTCGTCCGGGGTGCGGAGGCAGCGCATGCGTCGATCCAAGCACCCGCGCACTCCGCTTCGGGCCGGCGTCGTCGGGGCCGGACGGCCGCGGGTGTGCTCCAGGACACAGACCGTGATCGCTTCGGGGTGTCTGGGCCACGTACAGACCATCGCCGCAGCCGTCGATGCACCGTCCGGATGACCTTCACCGCGCCCCTGTGAGTGACCCGGCGCGGCTCCGTCACGGCCGAGGAAGCCGGAACGCGCGGTACACGTAAATGATCACTGCGCGTACCGACGGGATGATCACCACAGGGGAATCCGCCGGATTTGTGTGCCCTGAGTCCCCGATTCCGCACCTTCGGTGATCGTCCGAGATATTCACCCTGACCCGAACGGGTGGTAAGACCGAAAGACTGTCACGCCGGAGGCCCCCGCGACGCTGTACTAGATGACTAGGAGGTGATCCGGTGCCGGAGAACACGACTTCAGACGAGCAGACGTTGGTCGCTGCCGCTGAGAAGCTCACGCAGTGCGACGGTTACGTGGTTCTTGCTGTCGACCCCCAGACCGGGGAGGTGGACGCCCACGGACCGTTCGACGGTCTGACCGCGACGGTGAAGGCAGACCAGCTGCGGCGGGACTTCGATCGCGGCGGGCTCGAGGACGTCACGGTCGGAGTGGTCCGGCTGCACAGCTCGACCTGACCCCGCGCCGGCGCGTCGACCCCGAGCGCCGGTGGACAACTCCATACGACGGACCGCGAGCGCACGTCCCCACGTGCGCGCAGCTCCCCTCAGTACCGACGTCCGGACGAACGACGGTCGCCCCCGTCCCGCGCCGCCTACACTCGCGGCCGTGACCAGCACCGTCCCGGCACAATCCCGATCCGCGCGGAACGCGGGCCCGGCGGCTCCCCCGTCACCGCTCCCCGATCCGGGCCTGCTGCGTTCCGACGAGCACTCGCTCGCCCGGTTCCTGCACGGCCTGCCCGGTGTCGACGCCGTCGGCCTGGAACGTCGCGTCGCGGCGTTGCAGACCCGCAGCATCAAGGGCGACGCCAAGCTCCGCGGGATCGACCTGGCGATCTCCATGATCGACCTGACCACGCTGGAAGGTGCGGACACCCCCGGCAAGATCGCGTCGCTCTGCGCCCAGGCCCGCCGTCCCGATCCGGACCAGCCGGACGTGCCGCCCGTGGCGGCCGTCTGCGTGTACCCGGACCTGGCCGGACTTGCCGTCGAGAGGTTGCGCGGCTCCTCGGTCGCGGTGGCGGCGGTGGCCACTGCGTTCCCGTCGGGCCGCTCCTCGCGGGAGGTGAAACTCGCGGACACGCGGCTGGCGGTTGAGGCCGGCGCGTCCGAGATCGACATGGTCATCGACCGGGGCGCGTTCCTCGCCGGTGACCTGACCGCGGTGTTCGACGAGATCGTCGCCGTCAAGCAGGCCTGCGGGCGCGCCCATCTCAAGGTCATCCTCGAGACGGGCGAGCTCGGGACCTACGACGAGGTGCGGCGCGCGTCCTGGCTCGCCCTGCTCGCGGGCGCGGACGTGATCAAGACGTCGACGGGCAAGATCTCCCCGGCGTCGACCCTGCCCGTGATCCACATCCTGCTGCAGGCGGTGCGGGACTGGCACCGGCTGACCGGCGAGTACCGCGGGGTCAAGGCGGCGGGCGGCATCCGCTCCACGAAGGACGCTCTGCGCTACCTGGTCGCGGTGAACGAGATCGCCGGGCTGGCCTGGCTGACGCCCGCGCTGTTCAGGTTCGGCGCGTCGTCGCTGCTCGGGGACCTGCTGCTGCAGCGCCGGGCGAAGGCGTCCGGGCACTACGAGAACCGGACCCGGGTGGGCGCGTGACCTGGACGTACGCGCCCGCGCCCGAGTCCGCGGCGCTGGCGGGCCTGCGGCCCACCTATCGGCCCTTCGTCGGCGGCGAGTTCGTCGACGGCCACGGCGAGCCCCTGACGACGGTGAACCCGGCCACGGAGGAACCGCTCGCCGAGGTCGGCACCGCCTCGGACGGGGACGTCGACGCGGCCGTGACGGCGGCCCGCACGGCCCAGGAGAAGGTCTGGGGCCCGATGTCCGGCGCGGAGCGCGCCAAGTACCTGTTCCGGATCGCCCGGGTCGTTGCCGAGCGCGCCCGCGAGCTGGCGGTCCTGGAGACCCTGGACAACGGCAAGCCGATCCGCGAGACCCGGGACGTCGACGTCCCCACCGCGTCCGCGCACCTCTTCCACCACGCGGGCTGGGCGGACAAGCTTGAGCACGCCGGGCTGGGGTCGGCGCCCGCCCCGCTCGGGGTGGTCGGCGCCGTCGTCCCGTGGAACTTCCCGCTGCTCATGGCCGCGTGGAAGATCGCGCCCGCGCTCGCGACGGGCAACACGATCGTCCTCAAGCCGGCCGAGACCACGCCGTTGAGCGCCCTGGTGCTCGCCGAGATCGCGGCCGACGCCGGGCTTCCGCCGGGTGTGCTCAACGTGCTGCCCGGGGACGGCGCGGTCGGCGCCGCGCTCGTCGGGCACGGGGGCCTGGACAAGGTCGCCTTCACCGGCTCGACCGAGGTCGGCAAGGAGATCCAGCGGCGCCTCGCCGGGACGGGCCGCGCGCTCACCCTGGAGCTGGGCGGCAAGGCGGCGAACATCGTCTACGCGGACGCGGCGCTGGACCAGGCGGTCGAGGGCGTCGTCGACGGGATCTTCTTCAACCAGGGCCACGTCTGCTGTGCCGGGTCTCGGCTGCTGGTCCAGGAGTCGATCGCCGAGGAGTTCCTGGAGCGACTGCGCGAGCGCGTCGCGGGCCTGCGCGTCGGGGACCCGCTGGACAAGAACACGGACGTCGGCGCGATCAACTCGCGGGCGCAGCTGGAGCGGATCGTGGATCTGGCCGCGGCCGGGGACGCCGAGGGCGCCCAGCGCTGGACGAGCCCGTGCCCACTCCCCGAACGCGGCCTGTTCTTCTCGCCGACGGTCTTCACCGAGGTCGAGCAGACCATGCGGATCGCCCGCGAGGAGATCTTCGGTCCGGTGCTGTCCGTGCTGACCTTCCGCACCCCGGACGAGGCCGTCGCGAAGGCGACGAACACCCCGTACGGGCTCTCGGCGGGGGTCTGGACCGAGAAGGGCAGCAAGGCCCTGTGGACCGCGCGGCGCCTGCGCGCGGGCGTGGTGTGGGCGAACACCTTCAACCGCTTCGACCCCACGGCGCCCTTCGGCGGCATGGGCGAGTCCGGCTTCGGCCGGGAGGGCGGCCGGACCGGGCTGCAGGCCTATGTGCGCTGACGCGCCCGTGCGCGGATCTCGTTGCCAGGGCGATGTTCTCCGCGCACGAGCACCGGAGGGGCAGAGATGAGCACGGAGTCGAGGGTCACCGTCGCCAAGACCCACAAGCTGTACGTGAACGGCGCGTTCCCGCGGTCGGAGTCCGGGCGCAGCTACCCGGTCCGCGACGCCGGGGGGCGGCTGCTCGCCCATGCCGCGCTCGCCTCGCGCAAGGACGTTCGGGACGCCGTCGCCGCGGCCCGCGGGGCGCTCCCGCGCTGGTCCGGGGCCACCGCCTACAACCGCGGGCAGGTCCTCTACCGGGTTGCGGAGGTCCTCGAAGGACGCCGCGAGCAGGCCGCGGACGAGGTCGTCGCCGCGGAGGGGGTGTCCCGCCGCGAGGCCGCGGCCGTCGTCGACGCCACCATCGACCGCTGGGTCTGGTACGCGGGCTGGACGGACAAGGTCGCGACGGTGCTCGGCTCGGTGAACCCGGTCGCGGGCCCGTACGAGTGCACGTCGACGCCGGTGCCCACCGGGGTCGTCGGGGTGCTGGCGCCGCAGGGCTCGTCGCTGCTGGGGCTCACCTCGATGCTCGCGCCGGTGCTCGCCGTCGGAGCCACCGCCGTCGTCGTGGCGTCGGAGGAGCGGCCGCTGCCCGCCGTCGTGCTCGGGGAGGTCCTCGCGACCTCGGACGTGCCCGCGGGGGTCGCGAACCTGCTCACCGGCCGGACCGCGGAGCTGGCGCCGTGGCTGGCGAGCCACGCCGAGGTGGCGGCCCTGGATCTGGTCGGGGCCCCGCACGACATCGCCGTCGACCTCGAGCGCGCCGCGGCGGACTCGGTCATGCGCGTGCTGCCCCGGCCCACGGCGGAGCCGGACTTCACCGAGCCGCCCGGGATCGGCAGGCTGCGGGCGTACTGCGAGATCACGACCGTGTGGCACCCGGTCGGGACCTGATCGGGCCTTCTGACACGTGACGCTCAGGGGACGCCAGTAGGCTCTCGGCCGTGGCAAGCGACATCGTCCCGATCCAGCTCTCCCTGACCGAGGGAGACCTCGTCACCCTCTGGGCCCCGCGCTGGCGCGAGGACGGGGAGGAGTGGGAGGCCTTCCTCGGCGACGACGACGCCCTGTTCGGCTTCACCGAGGTCGCCCGGCTCGCCGCGTTCGTGCGGTCGCCCGCCGAGCACGACCTCACGGACCACCCGGCCTGGCAGCTCGTCCCGACGCTCTCGGTGGCCGAGCTGACGCCGGAGGAGACCCAGCGCTACGACGTCATCGGCGTCCCCGAGCTCGTTGCGGACGACCCGGACCAGTGGACGGTCGCGGAGCTCGGCGAGGTCGTCGGGATCGTCCGGTCGCTCGCCGAGGTCTGTGATCTCGACGCGATCACCGACGTCCTTGACTCGGCCCCCGGCTTCTCGATGCTGGACCAGGGCACGCTGCCGTTCTCCGGGCGCGAGGGCGGCCGGCTGTGGGCCCAGGTCGTGCAGACCGTGGCGGACAACTGGGACGACATCGTCGACGCGCTCGACGCCATGGTGACCACCCCGGAGGTGGACGCGGCGGCGCTGGCCCGGGCGGAGAAGGAGGCCGAGGCCCTCGCCGCCCGGATCGCCGAGGAGGAGGACCTCCTCGGGGAGGACGACGAGGACTCCGACGACGAGACCCTCGAGGCCGAGGCCGCCGAGCGGGCGACGGCGGACCAGGTCGCCGAGGACGAGGAGGAGGACGACGCCCCCCTCGGCTTCTGGGAGGAGGTCGGGATAGACCCGATCCGGATCACCACCGGCTCCCGCGAGGTCGTCACCCTGCGCTGCTACCTCGACGACCGGCCCGTCTTCCTCGGGACGAACGGCCGCATCGACGCCTTCGACTCCGAGCGCGCGCTGGCCCGCTGGCTGGCCGACGGCGGCAAGGACGACAACGACCTCGTCGCCGCCTCGACCTGGCAGGAGGTGCTGGACGCCGCCGCGGTCGGGGACCTCGAGGTGAACATCGACGACCTGAACGCCTACGTGCTCACCGGCATCGACGACGACATCGCCGAGGGCACCCTGCAGGTCGACCCGACCCAGCTGGAGCTGGCCACGGAGCTGCTCCTCGACGTCGCCGAGTGGGCGGGCGACCCGGAGCCGAAGGAGGCACTCGCGGACTCCGAGAGCCTCGGCTGGCTCGTGTCGTTCATCATCCGGCCGAGCCCGACCCGGCTGGCCCCGAGCCCGCCCTTCGACGCCGAGGCCGCCCGCTGGCGCGAGCTGGTCACCGAGATGGAAGCCCGCCTCGTCCGGCCGTGAGGGCGGGCGCGCTCACCGGCGAAGCCGCGCCTCGCGGGCGAGGAGGCCGAGCTGGGTGCGGTTGGTACAGCCCGACTTCTCCAGCGCGCGGGAGACGTGGCCCTTCACCGTCGCCTCGGTGAGGTACAGCGTCCCGGCGATCTCGGCGTTGGAGCGGCCCTCGCCGAGCAGCGCGACGACGTCCCGCTCCTCCGGCGGCCCAGCCGGACGGACGCGCCCGCGGCCGTCGAGGAGCCGACGAGCTCCTGCAGGTCGGGCAGGGCGTCCGGCGCTCCGACGGCGGGCGACGCACCGAACGGCCCGTCGGGGCCCGGATCGGGCGACCGCAGCACCCGGACCAGTCCGCGCAGCTCGTCGAGGGCCTGCATCCCGGACTCCCGCACCGCCTGCGCGGCGCGCCGGCCGTCCGGGTCCACGCCCGGTGACCTCCAGCGCACCCGCCTGCAGCACCATCAGCGTGACCCGGTGCGTGACGACGTCGTGCACCTCCCGCGCGAGCCGCGCCCGCTCCTCCGCGCGGGCCCGCTCGGCGAGCAGCCGCTGCTCCCGGTCCGTGCGCTCCGCACATTCCCGGAGATCGGTCATGATCCGGCGGCGGGCCGCGACGTAGCGCCCGGCGAGCGTCGGCACCGCGGTGCCCAGCAGGCCGAGCGGGACCGTGTCCCAGCCGGGCGCCCACGGCCGGATCGCGAGCAGCGTCAGCAGGCCGACCACGATCCACGTCGAGCGCCGGTTCCGAGACCACTACGAGCGCCGCGGATGCCGGCGGTCGCGCGTACCAACCGGGCTCGCCGCCGCGCGGGCCGGGGCCGCGCTGCCGCCGGACGTCCGGGAACGCACCGCGGTCGTCGGCCAGATCTATCCGGTGGCCGCGGCGGTCGACGTGCACGGGACGCCCGAGGGCACGCCGCTCGCGTACAGCCCGCACCGCGGCCACGGCTACTTCGCCCGCCGCCGGAAAGCGCGGACGCGGCGCTCCGGGTCGGCGTCGACGCTCCGCCGGACACCTTCCGCGGAGGCTTCACGACCTGCCCGCCCCGGCCCGTCGAGGGACTGTCGATCGAGCTCTGCACCGGCCGGAACGCACCGTGGCCGACCGTGCTGGCCCCGACGGTGCAGTACGCCTCCGGCGCTCGTGCGCGGAAACCGTCGCCCTGGCAACGGTTTCCGCGCACAGGCCGCGTCAGCGGCTCAACTCGGCGTACGCGGGCTTGATGACGTTCTCGATCAGGGCGAGCCGCTCGTCGAAGTGGATGAACGCGGACTTCATCGCGTTCACGGTGAACCACTGCAGGTCCGCCCAGCCGTACCCGAACGTGTCCACCAGCGCGGTCATCTCGCTCGTCATCGAACAGCCGGACATGAGCCGGTTGTCGGTGTTGACCGTGACCCTGAACCGCAGGTCCCGGAGTAACCCGATCGGGTGGTCCGCCAGAGATTTCGCGGCGCCGGTGTGCACGTTCGACGTCGGGCACATCTCCAGCGGGATCCGCATGTCCCGGACCCAGGCGGCGAGCCGGCCGAGCAGGGCGTTGCCCTGGGTGTCGAGGGTGATGTCGTCGACGATCCGGACGCCGTGGCCGAGCCGGTCCGCCCCGCACCACTGCACGGCCTCCCAGATCGACGGCAGCCCGAACGCCTCGCCCGCGTGGATCGTGACGTGCGCGTTCTGCTGACGGACGTACTCGAACGCGTCGAGGTGCCGGGTGGGCGGGAAGCCCTTCTCGGCGCCCGCGATGTCGAACCCGACGACGCCGGCGTCCCGGTACCGGACGGCGAGCTCGGCGATCTCCCGGGAGCGCGCGGCGTGCCGCATCGCGGTGAGCAGGCAGCCGATCCGGATGCGGCGCCCCTGCTCCGCGGCGCGCGCGGTGCCGGTCCGGAACCCCTCGAGCACGGCCTCGACGACGGCCGGCAGGTCCAGCCCCTGCTCGACGTGCAGCTCCGGCGCGAACCGCACCTCGGCGTAGACGACGCCGTCCGCGGCCAGGTCCTCCGCGGCCTCCGCGGCGACCCGGACGAGGGCCTCCTCGGTCTGCATCACCGCGACCGTGTGGCCGAAGGTCTCCAGGTAGCGGACGAGCGACCCGGAGTGCGCGGCACCGAGGAACCAGCCGGCCAGCTCCTCCGGATCGCGGGTGGGTAGCTCCCCGTAACCGACGGCGTCGGCCAGCTCGACGACCGACGACGCCCGCAGGCCCCCGTCCAGATGGTCGTGGAGCAGGACCTTGGGCGCCGCCCGGATCTCGTCGGCGGTGGGCACGGCCCCAGCGGGGCTCGTCGGGTTCGCGGTCGTCGGAGCGGCCATCTCGACACGCTATACCCACGTCGACCAGGCCGGATCGGGCGAATGGAGCCCCCCGGACGGCCGAATGGGCAGGCCCTGAAGAGTGATCAAAGAGGCTCGATACCCTGTGCGTGCTCCCCCATCCGGACTCACAAAGGCCGATCAGCGATGAGCGATAACTCCACCCTGTCGTTCGACCGGATGCGCGGCATGCTGATGCGTGCGGCCGAGATCCGTGACAGCGAGCAGCAACAGGTTTTCGACTCGCTCGACGAGATCCACGCGCGGCTCTCCGCGCTGGACGCGTTGGGCACGGTCCGCAAGCGCCTCTCCGAGATGCCGGACCGCACCGAGATGAGCGTCCTGGCCGAGCGCCTGGACGAGACCGTCGCCAAGCTCGACGCGCAGGAGGTCGCCATCGGCGCCGTCGTGCGCGCGATCGAGTCCCTGCCGGACAAGATGGCCAAGCCGATCGCCCAGCTCGACGGGCGGCTCGACGGCATGGCGGGGCGCCTTGAGGGTGTCTCCGGCCGGATGGACGGCCTGGACGACCGGCTCGGCGGCCTGCACAAGCGCCTCGACGACCTCGACAACCGCCTCGACCGGCACGAGATGCGGCTCGATGCGATGCCGAACGCGGTCGCGACGCCGATCCGCGAGAAGATCGACGGCGTCGAGAAGATGGTGCGCGAGCAGCTCGACGGCGCCACCCGCTCCTTCGAGGAGAGCAACGAGGGTGTGCGGAACCTGCTGGGCGACACCAGCGTGGGCCTGCACCGCCGGCTCGAGGACCTGGCCGCGCGCCCGGCCGTCGACCCGACGGAGCCGCTGAGCTCGCTGGCCGAGCGCCTCGAGGCCGTCAGCGCGCGGCTGGACGAGATGGCCGGCCGGATCGACACGGTCGAGACGAACGTCGGCGGGAAGCTCGGGGAGTTCAGCGGCGTCGTCGACGCGAAGCTGGGCGAGCTGGACAGCACGCTGCGGGCACGGCCGGACGCCGCGTCGGTCGGCAACCTGGTGGCTAAGGCCAACGAGGAGTCCGAGCGGCGCAACGCCGGCCAGCTCGACGAGGCCATGGCCACGTTCGCGGAGCTCATCCTGGGCCGCGGCACCGGCGCCCAGGCCCCG